>CAKJXT010000082.1 GCA_918219625.1 Bacilli bacterium | reverse complement strand
TATTAATATAATAATAGGAGACAAAGAAAGAGACAATAACCTAATTAGTTATAAAAAATATAATAGTGAAGAAACTATATCACTTCCTATAGATGAATTCATTAAATATATAAAAGAAGAAATTAAAAAAAGATAATATAGAGAATTAAATTTAATTCTCTTTTTTGTCGATTTGGACAAAATAAAAAGGTGTGATATAATTGAATTAAGAGAGAAGAATAAAAAGGGCAATATATACTATTTATATGGTATTTTTTGCTCTTTTTTTATGTAAGGAGGTGCTGAAATGACAGAAAGTGAAATATTAAGAATTAGAAATATAATAGCAAACCATGAAGATATAAAAAAATGTAATGAGTATCAAATAAGAATTAGTAATGGAGACTACCAATGCGTACATGAAGCTTTAGCATTTACTAATAAAAAATATGCGGAATTATGTGTGACAGATAAAGATATAATTATTGCAAATGGTGTGGTGAGTACATCAAATTCCATAGACCAAAATATAGTGAATAGAGCATTGAAGAATCTTGAATGTATAAAAAATCTATTAGTAGCAAAGATTATAAAAAATAATGTTAAAAACTAGAAAAAATATATGTGTCGTTATAGATGCATATATAACATTCTAGTGATTTTAAAGAAAGGAGGATTAAAATGACAAATAAGTTAGCTAGAAATAGAAAGTCACCAGTTAATGAGGATGAGTATATAAAACAATACTTAAAACTAAATCCAAATGCTAAAAAAAATGATGGTTTAGATATTGCTGCCGTTATAGCTAAAGATGGCACACGAGGCCATGGATTACTTCCAGAAGAGATTAATAGAAGTCATGACAAAAAGACCCATATTGTTAAAGACTTTATTCCTGATAGCAAATTAAAACCGCGAAAATAGAAAAAAACATAGCAATAAATTAAATTGAATGCAGTAAAAGAGAATTTAATTCTCTTTTTATTTTAAATTTGTTATAATCTATATAAAAGAAGTGGTGATAAAATGAAACAATTTAAACATATTGGATCATATGGAATAATACTAGAAAATGATAAAATAGTACTAATAAAAAAAGTTGGAGGACCATACAATGGTAAACTAGACTTACCAGGTGGAACAATAGAATGGGGAGAAACACCAGAAACAACACTAATAAGAGAACTAGAGGAAGAAATAGGAATAAAAGTTATAGAATATGAACTATTCGATGGAAACTCAATAACACTAGAATGGACACATAAAGGAGAACTAGAACAAGGACATCATATAGGATTCTTCTATAAAATAAAAAAATATCAAAATGAAATTAAAAAAAATATATCAATAAATGATATAAATGATGATTCTTTAGGTGCGGAATTCTATGAAATAAATAAATTAAAAAAAAGAGAATTATCTGATATAGCAAAACTAGAAATAGAAAAACTAGGTTATAATTTAATAGATTAAAAAAATAATATTTGATAATATCAGTAGACAAAATTCGACAAATTGTGATAATATTTAATTAGAAAGCGCTAGTACAGGCTTGAAAGAGTTTTTGTATTGGCATTTTTTTGTTGTTAGGAGGTAAAAATGATATTAATTAACGATAAAGAATTATCAAAATTAAGATACTCTGATGTTGAACATTTTTTAAATAATACAAATTTAGATGAAAGTTTTTTTGTAGAATTTAAAAGTGATGAGGTCACAACTAAGGGATTAGCAAAGGAAATATGTGCATTCTCAAATACATTTGGTGGATATATTTTTATTGGCATAGAAGATGACAAAAGAATTACTGGGTGCACTAGATGGACAGAAGAAAAAATCAACAATGTTTTTAGGGACCTTATTAATCCAAATCCATCTTTTGATATTAAAAGATTAAGTAAAGATGGAAAAAAAATATATGTAATAAGAATAGATGAAGGCGCGAATCCACCTTATATAACAAATTCTGGAATCATTTATGAAAGGATTTCCTCGAGTTCAAATCCTGTAAGTGACAGTGCAACTATTAATAGAATACTAGAGAAGAGAAAAGATAATATAAAAAAAATAGAAAATAAGATTTATATAGAACCTATTAAAGATAATATTAACAATTTATGTGGATATTTAGATTTTGGATTTTCGGTTTTATCTAGAGATGTTTCAAAGATAAGCCATAAATTATTAAATGCAGATTATGAAAAAGTATCAAATATTTTAAAAGAAACAAAAACATCATATAGTATATCAAAAGTTGGTTATTCAATCTGTATTACTATAGGTGATCCAAAATGTGGAAACGATCATTTTGATATACTGGTTCCAGCAGGTCTTAATCATTTTATGGAAATATTACCAGATGGAAGTGTAAGAGGGAGAATTCTATTTACTGCACCTACTGATGGTGTCAATTCAAACGTGATAGCTTCAGCTGTTGTTTCAATGATGTATAGTTTTTTTAAAGATGTTTATGCTTCAATTTTTGAGGAAAAATTTTGTTCTAACTTCATTGAAGCAAGAAAATACGAAAAACTAACTGTGCTAAAAATGTTTAAGCCAAAAATACTAAGTAACTCAAATGATGAGTTTTATGAAAAATTTGAGCAATTTGATATACAACATAATAATAAATATGGTTCCAATGTTATTATAAATAGTAATAGAATTCCAATGAATGATTTTTATGCTATTGATAAAAAAGCTCTTCAAGAAAGAAATATTAAATATAATGATGAAAATCTATTTAATCAATTGTTTGGAACATCATATTATTTACTAGGATATGTTGATAAATTAAAAATAAACGATGGTGAATAGTCATCGGTTTATTATTGCCTAAACTATCTATTACATCAACGATACTATTTAATAAAAATAATGAATAGTAATCAAATGAAAAATCCTATTAATATAATAATAGGAGACAAAGAAAGAGACAATAACCTAATTAGTTATAAAAAATATAATAGTGAAGAAACTATATCACTTCCTATAGACGAATTCATTAAATACATAAAAGAAGAAATTAAAAAGAGGTAATTAAAATAATAGACAAAATTAGACAAATTGTGATAATATTTACTTAGAAAGCGCTAGTACAGGATTATATATAAGTTTTTGTATTGGCATTTTTTAAACTTTTAAGAAAAACATATGATATAATATGACACATAAGCAGGTGATTGAGTTGGATAAAATTAAATTGGTCGGTTCTAAGAATTATATTTATTATGATATAGAAAATAGAATAATAGGAAGAGAGTTGACAAAATCAAATATTCAAGAAAATGGACCGGATAATAGTTTATATTTTGGATTAGGTAATCCTAATTTAGATAAAATAATTTCCAGTATTTTTAATGTAGAAAATTTGAAAGATTTAGTTGGCAAAAAATATAAGTTAAAACTTTGTGATATATTTGTTGAATTTGAGTTTAATATAAACGATAGAGATCAAAGACAATTAAAAATGTTGAATGATGGGAAAAGACAAAAGGGTAGAGTGTATAGAGCATTTAATTATTTTAATAAATATAACAATCTAAATCTTGCTAAGGAAAATATTGTTTTTTTATTAGATTTAAAAAATAGTGAGTTGTTAATAAAGCATAGCGAGGAATTATCGGAAGAATCAAATAATTTTGAAAATACTGTCAAGCAATTAATAATAGAGGCGAAAAAGGAAGGAATAAACCCTGAAGATTTAAATGGATATATTTCTACACAAATAAGTGCAAGAAATTCAAACGTTCAAAAGAAATTTAGAAATGATTTAATAGAAGAATTTGAGGGAAAATGTGCCATATGTGGAATTGACAAAAAAGAACTACTAATAGCAAGTCACATACTTCCTTATCATAAATGCCAAACTGTTAATGAAATGATTGATAAGAATAACGGATTATTATTATGCGTAACACACGATGCATTATTTGATAAAGATTATATCTCTTTTAATCAAAAAGGCGAACTTATTATATCGAAAGAAATAGATAAGAAAATGTATGATCTTTTGAACATAAAAAATAATTTCATTTTAAATAAAAAATATTTGACGAATTTAAGAATAAGATATCTTGTAACTCATAAGGTTAAATAATAATCAAGTAAAGAAATAAATTGATATATTTCCTTACTTTTTTTGTGCTCTGATATTTTTTTTAAAAAAACAGAAAAAAATAGTTCAAAATATATAAAATTTTGATATAATAAATTTATGCTTATAATAGTAGACAAAATAGGAGGTACAAAAATGATAAGATTAGCAACATTATTTAGTGGAATAGGAGCTATTGAACAAGCTTTTATAAAACAAAATATACCACATAAAATAGTATTCGCATGTGATAATGGTGAAAGAGAACTAAATTATTCAAAAGAGGATATTTTAAATAAAACAAAAAATATGACATTTGAAGAAAAAAACGAATATATAAATGAGTTATATAATTCATTAAAGAAACCAAATTGTATGTATCAAACATATAAAGCAAATTATAAGATAGATGATAAAGATTTTTATCAAGATATTAGATTTTTAGATGGAACTAAATATAAAGGTGAAGTCGATTTACTAGTTGGAGGAAGTCCATGTCAATCATTTTCAATAATTGGTAAAAGAGGTGGTTTCAATGATACTAGAGGAACTTTATTTTATGAGTATGCAAGAATTATTAATGAAACTCAACCAAAAGCATTTATATTTGAAAATGTTCGTGGAATGTTAAATCATGATCATGGCAAAACTTGGGAAACTGTTCAAAATACTTTTAAAGAATTAAATTATAAAATTTATATTAGAAATAATCCAATTTTAAATGCAAAAGACTATGGTATTCCTCAAAATAGACCAAGATTATTTGTTATAGGTATTAGAAATGACTTAAATACATCTCCATTTAAATTTCCTGAAGAAGTAGAATTAACAACAACAGTCCAAGATTATTTAGATGAAAATGTAGATAGCAAATACTATCTTGGTAAAAAAGGATTCGAATTTGTTACTAATCCTAAATATAAAAATAGAGCGCAAGTTAATTCAAAAATAATGCAATGTCAAAAAGCAAATCAACAATTTAATTGGAATGGTGAATTTGTTTTTATACCTTTAGAAAAAGTAAAAGACAACGAAGAAATAATTAAAAAGGCGTACGTTTCTACATACAACGGTATTGAAGGTGTATGTAGAAAACTAACCCCACATGAATGTGTAAAATTAATGGGATTCTCAGAATCATTTGTATTTCCTGAGAATATGAACGATGTGGATAAATATAGACAAGCCGGCAATAGTATTGTTGTAAATATTTTTGAAAAAATTATTCCTAATTTAATGGATACAGGTGTCTTTTCAAAAACTGCTGAAAAAGATAAGCCTAAACTTAGATTAGCGACGCTATTTAGCGGAATAGGTGCAATTGAACAGGCTTTAATAAGAAGTAATATACCATATGAAATAGAGTTTGCCTGTGATAATGGTGATATTGAAATTGAATATAACCACGAAGCGGAGTTTAAAAAAATTCAAAAAATGGACTCAAAAATAGATAAGAAAAATTATGTTGATGATTTATATGCAAATAAAAGTCGTAAACAAAATTATGTAAAACAAAGTTATTTAGCAAACTATGGAGAACATATTAATGAAGATGATTTCCATATGGATATCAATTTATTAGATGGAACTGACTATAGGGATAAAGTGGATTTATTAGTTGGTGGAAGTCCATGTCAATCTTTCTCTGCAGTTGGATTTAAAAGAGGTTTGGAAGATGCTAGAGGTACTTTATTCTATGAATATGCTAGAGTAATTAAAGAAGTTAATCCAAAAGTATTTATATATGAAAATGTAAGAGGATTAACTACACATGATCATGGTAAAACATGGGAAATTATAAAAGGTATTTTCAAATCACTAAATTATACTATAACTGAACCTCAAATATTAAATGCCGCAGATTATGGTATCCCTCAAAATAGAAGAAGAGTGTTTGTAGTTGGAATTAGAAATGACTTAAAGATAAAGAAGCAATTTGAATATCCAAAACCAATAAAATTAAAATATAGCATGAAACAATTTTTGGAATCTAGATGCGAATTTGGAAATTTTCAATATGATAAAAGAGGTAACATTAAAGTCGTTGAATCTACATTCGATCCATCAAGAATTGATGACAAATATGTATTATCTAATTTAGTTAGAAAATATGTATTAACACCAGGAACAAAAACATTTAAAACATCTATTAAATATGATTTAGATATTGCTAGAACAGTTTTATCGACTATGGGTAATAGACATAGAGCTGGTGTAGATAATTATATGACCGATAAAGGCGGAGAAGATAAACTAAGAATGCTTACAGAAAGAGAAGCGTTAAGGCTTATGGGGTATAGCGATGATTTTAAAATAGTAGTATCACGAGCACAAATGTATAAACAAGCAGGAAATAGTATTGTTGTAGATGTTATGCTTGCTGTATTAAATGAAATAATTAAGACTGGAGTATTTGAAGAATTGTCATGTTGACGATTCTTTTTTAAATTTTTATGATATAATTATACTTGAAAGAAAATCTTATGAGGTGATTTATTTATGAGTATGATATTAGATAAAGAAAAAAATAATATAAAAGTGCTAATTCCAAATAGTGAGGCAACTATAAGTGCACAAATAAAAAACATTAAAGATAGTGAAGTTACAGGCTTTTATACAAATGATAAAGAAGACTTAAAAAAAAGTATTGTTGAATTTCTAGCTAAAGATTATGAGTATATTGTTTGCGTAAATGATGTTTTAAAAATGATAGATGAATTGAATAATTATAAAAATGACTTTGGATATATATATAAAGATTCAATGGCTTCAATTGATGAGAGTTATGAATATTTTAAAGGGAACGCTAGTAAATATTTAAGAATTCCTAAAATGTATTATTCAGGTGTTGATAATAGATATTTTAAATTTGAAAATCAAGATCCTGTTGTAAAAAAATTGAGAACAATTTTGTATGGAGATATTACAGGATTTAATATAATTAGAAATGATAATGAAAAGTACTATATCATTTCCCCTTTTGTTAGAAATAACGCTTTAGAAATATTAAATAATAAAAAAAATAAACTAGAAAATATAACTAATAAGGATCTAAATATGACTGAATTAAGAAGATTCTATATTGATAACTTGAATAACAATGATCATATAGAAACTGAAATATTAAATCAAGAAAAATTTGTCAAGGAATATCCTATAAGTAAAATTAAAGATTTAACATTAGAAGAATATTGTTTAGGATTAGAAAAATTCAAACAATCGTTTTGCTACAAACTAGAATTTGGCGATTATAAATCAACCGGATTTGGAATTGGTGGAGGTGTTGCTGCAAAGTTTGGTATTTATTTTTCTGGTATTGATTATAAGTATCATGGAAAAAATAATAAAGTTATTAATGATGAAGAAGTTAATACTTATTTTGAAGAATATAAGAGCCAATTAGTTGAATTTCTTACTGAACTTGGGAATAATGAACCTAATTTCAATGTTGATGATAAGTACCCTTTACTTGGTGGTAGTGGAAACTATATGGTTTTAACTAAATTATTAGGGCTATATTATCCAAAAAGATTTATCGCAACAGCTAAATTAGATATTTATAAAAGATTGTGTGAATACTTAAATATAAAGTTTGAAAATGATGCAATAAAGAACTCATATTACTGTAATGAGGCATTTAGAAAAGAAGTTCCTGAGGCAAATGCTAATCATGGCTTCTATATATCAAATTGTATTTGGAAATTCTTTAATGACTCAGTAGAAGAAACTGAGAAAGGAGAAAATAAATCTATGAAAGAATTATTTAAACAATGGCTATTAGAAGATGGCCTAATGATGACTACAATTAATTGCTATGTTAGCGCAATAGAATTGACAACTAGAGAAGCACTAAAAGATGCCATAATCAACAAAGACATATTCGAAATTAGCGATGTCAAAGAAATAGATGGAATAATTGAAAAATTGTCATCAAACTATAACTTCTTAAAAAAAATAGAAAATATTCATAATCAAAGCATAATAGCTTTACATCGTTATAGAAAATTTTTGAATCAAAAGAAATTGAAAAAAGAAAACATTGATATGTATTCTAAAGTTGATTTTTTAAATGAAGTATTTATTGATGAAGAAAAATATGATTCAATTGTATCAATACTAAATAAAAAGAAGAATATAATATTAGAAGGCGCTCCAGGTGTTGGAAAAACTTTTATGGCAAAAAGATTAGCATATTCAATTATTGAATCAAAAGATACAAGTAAGGTAGAATTAATTCAATTTCATCAAAGTTACTCATATGAAGATTTTATTGAAGGATATAGACCTACTGAAAATGGATTTGAAATGCAAAGAGGTATATTCTATAAATTATGCAAAAAGGCATACAATGATAAGTCAAATAATTATTATCTAATAATCGATGAGATAAATAGAGGTAATTTAAGCAAAATTTTTGGTGAATTATTAATGTTAATTGAATATGATAAAAGAGAAGAATCCTTAAAATTAGCATATTCAGAAGAAGAGTTTTCAGTACCTGATAATCTTTATATAATTGGGTTAATGAATACTGCAGATAGATCTTTGGCATTAATCGATTATGCACTAAGAAGAAGATTTTCATTCATTAGAATTGAGCCAGCATTCGAAAGTGAAAAATTTTTGAAGAACTTTAATGATAAATTTGATAAAGATTATTCTAATGTATTAGATATTATTAAAAAGATTAATGAAGCAATAGAAAATGATAAATCATTAGGTTCAGGTTTTAAGATTGGACATAGTTATTTTTGCCCTAATTTAAAAGATAGAAAAGGAAATAAAAAAGACATAGAAGATATAATAAGATACGAGATAATCCCACTATTAGAAGAATATTGGTATGATGATGAGGATACACTTATTCAATGGGAAAATGCATTAAATGGTGTAATAAATGATTAATGTTGATAATAAAGTAAAAAACATATATTACATGCTATGCTATTCTTTTTACGGTAATCAATTAAATCTAAAAGATGAGTCTAATTTAGGCGATGAGGCATTCGAAAATATATATAATTTGTTTTCTATTTTACTTTGTCTATTGCTTAAACGTGAAGTAAAAAAAGGAATGCATAGAGAATATATTAATTATAACGATGAACTAGGAACAATTCGAGGAAAAATAAATATTAATCAAACAATAAATAAAAACTCATTAGTTAGAAAGAAGATTTTTTGTGAGTTTGATGAATATAATGAAAATTGTCTTTTAAATCAAATAATAAAAACTACTTTATTTTATTTGCTAAAATCAAATAAAATTGGTAATAATACAAAAGATGAAATAAAAAAAATTCTAAATTATTTCTTAACTGTTGACGTAATAGATATAAAAACAATTAAATGGAATCAAATAAAATATAATAGAAATAATTCATCATATAAATATATTGTCGATTTATGTCGCTTGATTTTAAAAGGATTAATTGTAAGTGATAAAAATGGAAATAATAAATTTAAGGAATTCTTAGATGACACTAGAATAAGTGCGATATATGAAAACTTTATTAAGGCATATTTTAGAAAACATTATCCAGAATTAAAAGCTTCGTCAAAAAAGCTATATTTAAATGACAAACCTATGTTAGATTTTATTCCTATAATGAAAACAGATATCACCATAGAGTATGAAGGTAGGATGCTTATAATAGATGCTAAATTTTATAATAAGATTTTAAGAGAAAATTATTTAAACGCAAGATGCAAGACAATTAGTAGTAATAATTTGTATCAAATAATGGCATATGTAGATAATCAAGACCCTTATAAAAAAGGAAATGTTAGTGGTATGTTATTATATGCTCAAACATTGGATGAACCATCTATTGAGATTAAACAACAACTAAATATGCACACTATTTTTGTTAGAACTTTAGATTTAAATGAATCTTGGGACGATATAAAAAATAGATTAAATAGAATTGCAAATGAATTTAAAAATAATATATTATAAAATATTACAAAGAAGTCCACTTTTGGACTTTTTTTGTGATATAATTGGCATAGGTGATATAAATGAAAGAATTAGAAGAAAAAATAGTAAAATTTGCAGAAGATAGAGATTGGTTACAATTTAATACACCAGAAAATTTAGCAAAGAGTATTTCAATTGAAGCAGGAGAACTTTTAGAATGTTTTCAATGGAATAATAATTATGATATAGATGAATTAAAATATGAAATAGCAGATGTTATGAATTATTGCATATTATTATGTCATCAAATAGGTGTAAACCCAAAACAAATTGTATTAGATAAAATGAAAATATCCGAAAAAAAATATCCAATTGAAAAAGCAAAGGGTAAGAGCACTAAGTACGATAAGTTATAGGAGATTTATATATGAAAAGACTAAATAATGAAGAATTATATGAAATTAAAACTTTGATTAGTCAAGCAAAGGCAGTAGAAAAAACAATGGTTGAAGTTTTAGAACAATCTAATGGTTCTAGCTATAGGTTTATTTCTTGCATCAGTTATGTTAGGATGTATCAAACTTTAGCTGATGCATCTGCAAAGTTTATACCTCTAAATGCTCTAGTAGGAAAATTTGATATTAATAATTTGCCAAATCCTTATCATTTAATAGGCTCACAACTAGAAGAATGGTTTCAAACGGCACTTGCTTCTATTAGAATACTTATTTCTTTACTTGAGGCTAATTTTGATTATACAGATAATGAATATAATAAAATAGAAAATTTAATTAATTCTAAACTAAGAGCTTTGATTATGGATAAGCCAGAATATGAAAAAGATATTCAAGATAATATTGAGAGATTATTTATATCAAGTGGAATGTATAAAGGAATTGATTATGATAGAGAGACAGGAAAATTTAATTTTTCAGGGCGTGAATATATTCCTGATTTCATACTACCAAAAGTTAATTGCTGTATAGAAGTTAAATTAATTAAAGACAAAAAATATTTAAAGAAGATGATTGAAGAAATAAATGCAGATATTACTGCCTATTCAAAAGAATATGAAAGAATAATGTTTGTTATTTATGATTTGGGATGCATAAGGGATATAGATGAATTTAAAAGAGACATCGAAGCATCGAAAGAAAAAGAAATTAAGGTAATAGTTATAAAACATTAGTAGGAGCTATAATTATGTTAGTATATGAAGGAATAAAATCAGGATTTATTAATGATGTAGATTTAGGAATAATTGCTGATAAAATAAGAAATAAATATATAGAAAAAATAAAAAGAAGACCAAGTTCACCAGAATTTAATTCATGGAAAAACTCTATGCAATATATGAGAGGTGTATTAAGTGATAATGAAATACCAGATAATACTGGTATTGCCATTGAATATAATATACCTCCAACAGGATGTAGAATAGACTTTATGATGTCAGGTTATAACAACGATAAATCAAATGTTGTAATTGTAGAACTAAAACAATGGGATAAAGCAACTGAAGTTGAAAATCTAGATGGAATATATAAAGTAAATACATTTACAGGCGGTGGACTAAGAGATGTAAACCATCCATCATATCAAGCTATGACATATGCAAACTTAATAAAAGACTATAATGAATCAGTTCAACTAAAAGATATCAGTGTAATTCCTTGTGCTTATTTACACAATTACTACTTTGAAAATGATGATACATTACTTTCAGATAATTACAAAGAATATACAGATCAAGCACCATTATTTGGACATAATGATGTAGTAAAACTAAGAGACTTTATAAAAAAATACATTCAAAATGGTGATGATGGAAATATTCTTTATGAAATAGATAATGGAAGAATAAGACCATCTAAAATGCTTCAAGACTCTTTAGCGCTAATGCTAAGTGGAAATAAAGAATTCTATATGATTGATGAACAAAAAATTATATATGAATATGCTTTAAGTAACGCTATTGATACAGTATCAAATAATAAAAAGAATGTAATGATAGTAAGAGGTGGACCAGGAACAGGTAAATCCGTTTTAGCAATCAATCTATTAGTAGAACTAAATAATAGAAGCATGACTTGTTTCTATGTAACTAAGAATGCTGCTCCTAGAAATGTTTTTTCTGCTAAACTAAGAGGAAACTATACTCAAACATATATAAATCATTTATTTCAAGGTTCAGGTAACTTTATAGATGAAGAAAGAAATAAATTAGATATACTAATTGTTGATGAAGCACATAGACTAAATGAAAAATCAGGAATGTTTCAAAATAAAGGTGAAAATCAAATAAAAGAAATTATTAATGCATCTAAATTTTCAATATTCTTTATAGATGAAAATCAAAAAGTAACACTTAAAGATATTGGTAGTGAAGACTTAATAAAAAAATATGCTAAAGATTTAGGTGCTGGTATATATACATATGAATTAGATAGTCAATTTAGATGCAATGGTTCAGATGGATATATTGCTTGGTTAAATAATGTATTAGAAATAAAAGAAACTGCTAACTTTGATATAGATGGATTTGACTATGACTTTAAAGTATTTGATGATCCTAATGAAATGAGAAAAATAATAGAAGAAAAAAATAAAACAAATAACAAATCTAGAATAGTAGCAGGTTATTGTTGGGATTGGATAAGTGAAGGAAAAAATAAAAGTGATGTCTATGACATAACAATTCCTGAACACAATTTTGAAATGAGCTGGAATTTAGGAAGTTCATCAACATGGGCAATTGATTCAAACTCAGTTAATGAAGCAGGATGTATTCATACATGTCAAGGATTAGAATTTGACTATGTTGGAGTCATAATTGGTAATGATATGAGATATGAAAAAGACCATATAGTTACTGATTATACAAAAAGAGCTAAAACAGACCAATCTTTAAAAGGTATTAATAAAATATCAAAAGAAAAAGGAATAGAAGAAGCAAATAAGATTGCTGATACAATTATTAAAAATACATATAGAACATTAATGACCAGAGGTATGAAAGGCTGTTATGTTTATTGTGTTGATAAAAAGTTACAAGAGTATTTGACAAAAAAAATAAATGTTGTATAATTAAATTAGAAGATAGGACATGTTTCATTTTTAATAATGGAGTATGTCCCTTTTTTATAATAGTGAGATTATAAAAAAATATAGTGATAAAGTGTTTTATAACAAATTAGATATTTTGGGAGGTAGAAAAATATGAAAAAGAGGTATAGTGAATATGTCGGATATAATTACACAGGAATAGAGGAATGGTTTAATCCTCAAGTAGAGTGGGATACTCAACTTTTTATTGATCCAATGCTTTTAAAATATACACAAATTAAAGAATTTAAAGATAGTTTTAACAGGATAGTTGATTATTTTTCTAAGGCAATAGTTAAGATGAATTCTAATATACCATATCATTTAAAGGAACAAATGGTATGTTTTGATGAAGTTAAGGAAGCTAATTTAGGCTTTTCTTATGACAGTAATAATGGTAGCGGGTTAACTGGAAAAACAGCAATATCAGTACTAAAAAACATAGAAAAGTTTACAAGTAAAGGAATATTTAGTTTAGAAGATTTTGCTAATATTTCATTATTTGATAAGAATGTAAATAGTGATAGAATTACAGATATGATTATTAATATAATTAAAAATGATTTTATTGAGTATAGTAATCATGTAGCTACAAACTATTCTTTTCCAACAAAAAAGTTTAAAATTAAACAAGAGTTTAATTTTAATGAAATGAGATGGCATATTGATATGGTAGAAATGCCATACATTATAAATGATGAGGGTAGGGAAATACCGGTATTACTAATTCCTAAGGGATTATTGGGGTCAAATGTATATTGCAATGATGATAACTTCATGACTTGGATATATCATAATAGTATAGACTATGTTAAAGAGACATTTGACTATAACCTAAAGTCGGAAATAGTTAAAAATAGAAAAAAAATTTTAGCCGATATTATTGATAATCAAAGAAATGACATACTTCAACGTTTTAATAGAAGCGCAAAAGATATTAAGCCATATGACATAAATGAAGATAAAAATTTTGTATATAAAATATACGAGGATGCTAAGAAGTTTTATGAAGAAACAAAACAAAATTTCTTGCCTATAACAGAAAATAAATCAGAATTACCAGTTAAAGATGTGGTGGAAATATTGATAAAAGATTTACAAATTGCTGTCACCGATAAGAAGGGATATTGCATTCTAAAAAATAAAAATAAAACATTTATCGCAGAACCTAAAATTTCAAAGTTTGTACATATAGTATTTGATGCAAGAATAAAAGATGCAGGTTTTAATGTTGATATATCGCCTGAGACAAATGCTGGATTCGGTCCAGTAGATTTCAAAATATCTAGAGGGCAAGACAAAGTATTAATAGAAAATAAGATATCATCCAATCCCAAATTATTAACTTGTATTGATGATGATAAGCAAATTCATGCCTACCTAAAATCTGAGGAATGTCATAATGCATATTTATTAGTTTTTATAGATAAAAAAAGTGATATCGATAAATTAAATGAATTAAATAGAAAAGCCACAAAATATAAAGATGAGTATATTATAAATATTAAAGATATTGATTGCATTGAAAAAGAATCGGCATCTCACAGATAATAGAATATAATTAAAGTTTATTTTACTCTTAACAATACATAGCACAAAGGAGATGATAAATATTAATTACCAAGTAGAAATAATAAAGCAAGTAGCTAAACTAAAAGAATATAATGAATTTAAAGATATAATTAAAGAATTTGAAGAAGTATTATCTAAAAATCAAATAACTCAGGAAGAATATAATTGTAAAGTTAATGAATTAATTAATAAATACACTATAGAAATAAGTATTATTTCAACTAGAGATATAATTGCAAAACAAACAGGAAAAAGCAAAAATGCCGATTCATATAAAGAATCATTAGTTGATATATTAATATCTATAACAATTATTAAGTACTGTGAGAAAATCGGAAAATCATATACTTTGCAAGATATTAATAATTATGATTTCATTTTAAATGTTTTTAATGATAAAATGTAGAAATATATAATTAATTATATACAAAATTCGACAAAATATGATATAATCTGCTTAGAAAAAGCGCTAGTACAGGCTTGTAAATAAGTTTTTGTATTGGCGTTTTTTTCGTAGTAGGAGGTGATAGAATGAAGAAAAGTGATATTCTAGATCTAAAAAATGAAAATTCAGTAGTCACATATATTGAGATGTTAGAAGCAAATATTTCTAGAATGAGTGGTCATAGTGGAATAATAAAAGCATCAATCTGTGCAATTTATACGATCTTGGTTACTGTTTTAATTGGCGTTGAAAAAATAAGTGATTATTGGTGGTTAGCAATTGTTATTACAATTATGGGTGCTATTGTTGATGCATATTATTTAGCACTAGAAAGAGTTTTTGTTGATAAGTATAATAATTTTATTTTAGAATTAAATAACGGAAATTTAAATGAATCTGATATATATGATATGAGGCCTAGAACAACAAGTTTAAAATGCGAAGTGTTGGCCAGAACTATACATGCATTATTATCTTTTTCAATAATAGGATTTTATTCAATATTAATTATAATAAGTCTTATAATAAAATTTATGTAAGGAGGTATTTTATGAAAAGACAAGTTTTTTATAGCTTTCACTATAATAATGATGTGATGAGAGTTTCTCAAATAAGGAATATTGGTGCATTAGAAGATAATAAGCCTGTTTCTGACAATGCGTGGGAAGAAGTAAAAAGAAAAGGCGACGATAATATTAAAAAATGGATAGATGATAATATGAAATATCGTAGCTGTGTTATTGTGATGATAGGTGAAGAAACTGCAAGTAGAAAATGGGTAAAATATGAAATCAAAAAAGCATGGAATGATGGAAAAGGATTATTAGGTATATATATACACAATCTCAAAGATCCAAGAAATGGTAAATGTTCGAAGGGAAAAAATCCATTTTCTTCTTTTACAATAAAAAACAATAATAAAAGTTTATCGGATATTGTTAAGTGTTATGATCCAAATCCTAATGATGCATATAATGACATAAAGAATAACCTCGAAAAATGGGTTGAAGAGGCAATAAATATTAGAAACAACTATTAAAATATATACACTAATTATTTTGAAAAAATCGATTTTGAAATTCTTAAATAACTATACACAATCAAATCCCCCTCAAATTTGACAATTCCAAATAAAAGTGATAATATTAAACACGTAAAAACGAAGAACAAGAGGAGTAAATTAGATTAGTAGTTAGTAGGAATGAAAGATCACCGACTGAAAGTCTTTCTTAACGAAAAGTAATTGAAGGTAGCTTGGGAGTTGTATATCTGAAATAATAGTAAGATATAATGTTAGTCGCATTAAGACTTCAAGATAGTAGAAATACTATAAATTAAGGTGGTACCACGAGCAATTCGTCCTTTGGGATGACTTGCTCTTTTTTAATAAAAAATATAGGAGATGATAAACATGAAATATATAATAAAGGGTGATTATGGACGAGTCTGATATTTTAATCAAAAAACAAAAGAAAAGGAGAGATTAAAATGTTAGATAAAAAATATGATTACAAAGAAAAAGAAATAAAATGGATGGATTATTGGAATAAAAACAATATCTATGAATTTAAACCAGATCAAAGACAAATATACTCAATAGATACACCACCACCAACCGTTAATGGAAAAATACATATAGGACATATATTCTCATACTCACAAGCAGAAATGATCGCTAGATACAAAAGACTAAGAGGATATAATGTATTCTATCCATTCGGATTTGATGACAATGGCCTACCTAGTGAAAGACTAGTAGAAAGAGAACAAAACAAAAGAGCCCATGAAATAGGAAGAGAAGAATTCAATAAACTATGTTATGAAACAACAAATAAATACGAAGAAGACTTCAAAACACTATTCAAAAGAGCAGGCTTCAGCGCTAATATAGACAATGCATATAAAACAGTAAGTGAATCATCAGAAAAAATAAGCCAACTAAACTTTATAGAACTAGTAAAAAACAATGCTTGTTACCATAAAGAAAGTCCAGCTCTATGGTGTAACGAATGCTTAACATCAATCGCACAAGCAGAACTAGAAACAAAAACAATAAAAACACAATTTAATTACATAAACTTTAAAGCAGAAGATGAAACATTCACAATCGCTACAACTAGACCAGAATTACTACCTGCTATAGTTGCGATCTTCATAAATCCAAATGATAAAAAACATACCCACTTAATAGGAAAAACAGCCCATATACCAATAATAAATATAGAAGTACCAATAATGGCAGACGAAAAAGTAGACGAAAATAAAGGAACAGGAATAGTTATGTGCTGTACATTTGGAGACCAAACAGACATAGAATGGTGGAAAAAATATAATCTACCACTAAAAAACATATTTACAAAAGACGGAAAAATAATAGACGAAATACCTAACTATGGTGGACTAAATATAAAACAAGCAAGAGAAAAAATAATAGAAGACTTTAAACAACAAGGATACTTAATAAAACAAGAAGAACTAGAACACGAAGTACAAACACACGAAAGATGTGGAAAAGAAGTAGAATATACAATAATGAATCAATGGTTTATAGACATAATGAACCATAAAGAAGACTTCATAAAACTAGGAAATGAAATAAATTGGTATCCAAAACACATGCATACTAGATACAACGAATGGGTAGAAAACATAATGTGGGACTG
This sequence comes from Bacilli bacterium, assembly GCA_918219625.1. Next base: position 29,048 of record CAKJXT010000082.1, on the reverse strand, counting down.
GTGTATATCAAGACAAAGATACTTTGGAGTACCATTTCCAGTATGGTACTGTAAAAACTGTAAAAAAACAATTCTAGCTAATATAGAAGACCTACCAGTAAATCCACTAATAGACAAACCGAAACAACCATGTACATGTGGATGTAATGAATTCATACCAGAAAAAGACATAATGGATACATGGCAAACATCAAGTATAACACCACTACTAAACATGAAATATAAAGAAAAAGACTCACTAGAAAATCTTCTAAAACCAATGGGACTAAGATGTAATGCACACGATATAATTAGAACATGGGACTTCTATAGTATAGTTAAAAGCTACTATAACTTTAATATGAAACCATGGAATGATGTAATGATATCAGGATTCGTTATGGCAAATAAGGGTGAAAAAATATCAAAAAGAAAACAAAACTCTAAAATGGAACCATTCGAACTACTAGAAACATATGGAGCAGACGTAGTAAGATACTGGGCAGGATCAGGAAAACTAGGAACAGACATAATATTCAATGAAGAAACATTCCTAAGAGGAAAAAAACTAATAAATAAAATATGGAATGTTTCAAAATTTATTGAAATGCACCTACAAGACTATAAAGATAAAGACTTTGAAGACTTTGAATATATAGACAAATGGATAATAGGTAACTATCAAAAAATGGAAGAAGAATATAAAAAATACCTAGACAACTATGAGATAGGACTAGCCCTTAATACACTAGAAAAATTCTTTTGGAACTTTTGTGATAATTACATAGAAATAGTAAAACATAGACTATATAGACCAGAAGAATTTGGTGAAAAACCAAGATACTCAGGACAAAAAACAATATATATACTGCTATATAAACTACTACAAGACTTTAGTATATTCTTCCCATTTATAACAGAAGAAATATATCAAGAACTATATAAAGAAAAACCATCAATACATATAACAGAAATAAAAGAACTAAACTATGACTTCAAAAAAGAAATAAAAACAGGAAATGAAATAATAGAAATAATAAGTAAAATTAGAGGAGAAAAATCAAACAATAATCTATCACTAAAAACACCAATAAAATACTTAGAAATAAGTCTAGACAATGACTTAGAAGAAGCTATTAATAAATGCATCAAAGACTTCAAAGCAACACTATTCATAGAAGAAATAAAAATAAACAACCAAGAAAAAGGATTCAACATAGAAAAAATAGAATTAGATAATTAAATGATAAAAAAATCAACGTAAAATGTTGATTTTTTCAACATAAAGAGGTATAATTAAACAGGTAGGAGTGGGAGAATATGAAAAGTTGTGGTGAAAAATTAAGAGCTGCTAGAGAATTTTTAGGATTAACACAAGACCAAGTTGCATCTACATTAAATTTAACTAGAAATATTATTGTTAATATTGAAAACAATAATCGAGCAATAAAATCCGATGAATTATATAAATTTTCAAAATTATATGGAATTACTATGGAAGAAATAGTATCAAATGAAAAAGAAATTGATATAAGCAATCAAATATTTGCTAGGGGTTTTGATAGTTTATCCGAAAAAGACAAACAAGAAATAATAAATTTAATTAAATTTAAAAATAACTATAAGGAATAATTAATGTATAACATTAATAAAACAATTCTGGCAGCTGACAAAGTTTTAAAAGAAATAAAAGAGAAAAAGAGGAAAATAACTTTTCCTATAAATCCGTTTGAATTATTAACAGAAAAAAATGTAATTATCACATATTCGGATTTTGATAAATTGGAAGGGTTATTACTATATGATAAAAATAAATCAATCGTATCAATAAATATAAATAGACAAATTACAAGACAAAGATTTACAGCAGCACATGAACTTGGACATATACTAATGCATGCACAAACTAATGTTAATAATTTCGTATGTCCAATATCTAACGTAAAAAATGATATTGAGAAAGAGGCTGATTATTTTGCTTCAAATTTGCTTATGCCAAGCAATGAACTCAACAAACAAGTAGATCTATACCAAGACAAAAATGGAAGAGTTGGATTAGATGAGTGCTTGCTAATTGCAGAGTATTTTGGAGTTAGTTTTGAAGCTTGTGTTAAAACTGTTTGTTTTAGAATAAAAAGATTTGAAAAAGATTTAGACAACAATGAACTTACTAATCTCATAAAAAAATATAAACCAAATCTAAAACGAAAAGAATTGTTTGAAAATACAGATGATTTAGCATTATTAACAAACACAATCGATTATAGTTACTTTTCTACTATGCAATTAAATCAAGTAGTAGGAATAAAGTTCATCGAAAATTTAGTATATCACGATAGTAGACTAGAAAAAGTTGAAATTACCCAAGAAGAAGTTAATGGAATATTTGCAGATTTAAGAATCAATGGAAGCAATAGTAAATATTGTATAAGTAAAAATCAAAATATAATAGAAGTTCTTGGTAACATTGAAATGAATAAGTATTGCCTAGAAACTGACGAAAAACTGGATATTTCTAAAATTACAAAATTAAACAAATTATTATATAAATATGCACCATATCCAGAATGTGCAGGTAATTATAGAACAAGTGATAATATGATTTTAGGCGGCGCTATACAACCGATTTCATCTTTGAAAATATATGATAAATTGGATGAAATAAACACAATTATTACTACACTAACAAAAAATATTGAAAAATATTCAATATCAGAATACATAGAAATAGTTGCTAAGATACATTATGAGCTAACTGTTTTACATCTGTTTAATGATGGTAATGGCAGAACTATAAGGGCATTAACAAATTGGCTGCTAAGAATAAAAGGATTATGTCCAATGTACATTGATTCAAATAACAGGGATGAATATATAGAGGCATTACAAAAAATAGACAACGGTAATAATACAGAAATGCTACAAATAATAATGATTAAATCAATAATAAAAACAATGGCAGAGCTTCATAAATCTTGGCAATAAAGAAAGATATTTTATGTGTTTGTAATATTAATAAATGAAGCTGTATCTGATGTTTAACTAAAAAAATAACTAAAACCTAGAAACATTTCTAGGTTTTTTTGAACACAAATATACAAAATATAAAAAAATTGATATAATAAAAAAAACACCTTGACTCTCCATCTAACTAGAGGTTTATAGTTAATATGAGGAGGGAAAACTCACATATGTGAGAAAGGAGGAATAACTTGCTAAAAATAGGCGAATTCTCAAAAATAACAGGAGTCCCCATTAGAACACTTCGTTACTATGATGAGATTGATTTATTTAAACCAGCAGAAATAGACTTATTTACAGACTATAGATACTATAAAGAAGAACAAATAGAAGACTTAAAAATAATAAATAAACTAAAATCTGTTGGATTTACACTAGAAGAAATAAAAATAAACTGGAACAAATTCACAAATGAAATCATGGAAAATAAAAAGAAAGAATTAGAACAAAAACTAGAAGATGTTAATCAAAGTATAAGAGAAATAGACAAACTCCGTAGCACAATACATAACGGTAAATTCAATAATGAAATAAAAGAAACAAGAAAGGTAAAAACTATTTTTTAAGAAAGGTGAAAAAAATGAAAGATACAAATTTAATAATTGGAAAAAAGAACACAGGAAAAACAACACTACTATTTAAGGAATTAAACAACGCAATAAAAAACAACGAAAATATATGTATATATAATACAAGAGATGAATACTTTAAAACATACTCAAAACAACTAAAAGAAAATAACTATAACTTACTAACACTAAATATAGATGAAGCATCTAAATCCAATGGTTTCAATCCGCTACAAGTTCCATATGAACTATACAAAGAAGGAAAAAAAGATAAATCAATTGAACTTATAGACACTATAGCTCACGAAATATTTGATGAAGACAATCCTAATAATGATCCCTTCTGGCAAAACATGGCTTCAAGCTACTTCATAGGACTAGTACTAATACTATTCAAAGAAGGAAAAGAAGAACAAATAAACTTAGGAAGTATCCAAATAATGATGAATCAAGGAGAAGAAAACTATAAAGATACATCATATCTAAAACAATACCTAAGTAATATAGACGTTACAAACACAATCTATACAATGCTATCACCAATAGTATTCGCACCACCAGAAACAAAAGGAAGCATAATATCAGTATGTAAACAAAAACTAAATAATTACATGTATAGAGAAGAACTACTAAACATGCTAAATACAAACGAAATAAACATAAGAAACTTAAAACAAAAAACAGCAATCATAATAATCGCATCAAAACAAACAGATTTAGCAAACATATTCATAAATCAATTAGTTGAAGCATCTAATTTATCATTTACATACATACTAGATAATTTTGATAATTTAAGAAAATTATTATCTTTTAATAACTTACTAGACAATGCAAGTTATAATAAAAACAAAATATATATAGGAATACATAATGAAGAAGAATTAAAAGAAAAATACGGAAAATATATATTAGATAAATTTGAAAACATAATAAATCTAAACGATAAAGAACTAAAAGAAAATATAAAACTAGGTAATGACGAAGACTATCCAAAACTAAATGTAACTAAACCAAACTATATTAACTTTAAAAATATAGTAGAAAACTAAAAGACACAAAAGTGTCTTTTTTTTGAACATTATTATATAAATTAAATAAATAAACTGATATAATAAATATATGAAAAAAGAAGGTAGTAATATGAAATCAAACTTTATAAAAAATATAAAAAAAACATGGCCATATGTAAAAGACGCAAAAATAAATCTAGTAATGTATGTAATAGTAAGTGTAATAGAAGCAATAATAAGCGCCATAGTACCACTTATCTCAGCTAAAGTAATACTAAATATAACAGATGGATTAATAAATCAACTAATATATGCCGCACTAACAGTATTAATAATCTCATTAATTAAACACCTAATGTCACGACTAAAAGGATATAACTATCTAAAAATATTTAAATCAACAAGAATAAATCTACAAATAGCTGTAGCTAGAGAAACACTAAAACTAGAAGTACAAGAAATAGACAAATCATCATCAGGACTATTTATAGATAGACTAAATAAAGACACAGAAGATATATCTGGAATGTTTATGGAATATACATATTGGACATCATATGCAATAACAAATATAGGAGTACTAGTAGCTATATTCATACTAAATAAATACTTATTCGTATATGCACTAATAACAGCTGTAATAATATTCCTAATAAATAAAAAAAGACTAAGTAAACAATACGAAGTTCAAAAAAAAGTAAAAAAACTAAGTGAAAAACAAACAGGTCTAGTAAGTGAAATAGTAAGAGGTATGAGAGACATAAAAGTACTAAATGCCAGTAGTGCCATTCTAAAACAAACAAATAACAAAATAGTAGAAACATCAAATGAAATAGAAAAGATGGAAAATATAAGAAGAATATACACTTATATAGAAAATAGCTCAAGAGAACTACTAGACTTCATATTTATACTATATGGATGCTTTCTATATAAACATAATCTATTAACAATACCAGCATTTGTAATAATATATAACTATCAAGGTAAAGTACAAAATCTATTAACAAGTATTGTACACTTACTTGAATATAATAAAAAATTCGTAGTATCATCAGATAGAATATATGAAATAATAGAAAATAAAAAATTCAAAAAAGAAAAATTTGGAAAAACAAAAGTAGAAAAACTAAAAGGAAACATAAAATTTAAAAACGTAAAATTTGGATACGACGAAAAACAAATAATAAAAGGAATAAACTTTGAAATAAAACCAAATGAAAAAGTTGCATTTGTAGGAAAAAGTGGAGAAGGAAAAACAACACTTTTCAACCTAATTACAAAACTATATAATAGAAACGAAGGAGAAATACTATTTGACAATATCAGTATAGATGAACTATCAGAACAATCTCTAAGAAATAATATGTCAATAATAACTCAAAGCCCATATATATTTAACTTCTCAATAAAAGAAAACCTATTACTCGCAAAAGAAGACGCAACAGATGAAGAAATAAAAGAAGCATGTAAACTAGCTAGAATAGACGAATATATAGAAACACTACCAGATAAATATGACACAATGCTAGGAGAAAATGGAGTAATACTATCAGGTGGACAAAAACAAAGACTCGCAATAGCAAGAGCATTACTAATGAAAACAGAAATAATACTATTCGATGAAGCAACAAGCGCACTAGACAATGAAACACAAAGTGAAACACAAAAAGCTATAGACAATCTACAAGGAGAATACACAATACTAATTATAGCTCATAGAATATCTACAATAGTAAACTGTGATAGAATAATGCTTATAGAAGATGGAAAAATAAGTGCACAAGGAACACATGAATATCTATTAAAAAACAATAAAACATATAAAAAATTATGTGAAACTGAAATAAATGAATAGATAAAAACTATAATAAAAAAAATTTGACTTAGTCATGATTATATGATACTATAATTATGCAAGGAAAAAATGGTAATACATTTTTGCATGGGCACTGTCTTAATAGATGGAGCCCTATTTTTATTATAAAAAAATCAAGAATTATACAAATTAAATAAATAAACTGATATAATAAATACAGGTGAATAATATGAAATATTGTATAAGTAAAGACGAAAACTACTATAGAGCTTTTCCAGATTTATTATTACACAAAAATCTAATATGTGTATTTTCAGAAATGAATGAAGAAACAAAAGAATATAATCTATGTATAACAACATCAAGTGATAAAGGAAAAACATGGACAGAAAGAAAAATAATAAAAGAAAAAATAGACAACAACGGTAGATGGGATGCCCCAAGAATAAATAAAATAGAAAACGATATCATAATAACGTCATCATGGTATTTAAATGATGATAAAGATAAAAAGAATAGCTATATCTATATGTTTTATTTAGATGAAAACTTAAATATAAAAAAAGAAATAAAAACAACAATGACTGGAATTGTACCAGATAAAATACTAGTTCTAGAAGATAAATGGATACAAATAACACAAGAAAGAAATAAAAACCTAGACACAATTATATACTATAGCTATGACAAAGGAAAAACATGGACAAATAAAAAAATACTAAAATCAGACGAGAGATATAATCTATGTGAAACATCATCAATAAAAATAGACGACATAATAGTAGGACTTATGAGAGAAAACTCAGACCAGGGAATAGACGCTCTAAAAATAATATCAGAAGACAATGGTAATACATGGAGCGAAATATATAACATGCCAATACCAGCATGTCATAGACCAGTAATAACTAAATTAAAAGAAGGATACTACCTAATAACATATAGATTTAATCAAGGAAAATTCATAGGAAGAGGAATACACGGTCAAAATATAATGGGATGCTTAATAACAAAAGAAGGAATGCTTGAAACAGATAGAGACAAAATACAATCAAGAATATTCCCAATAGACTATGATAGAAACATAAACTCAAACTGTGGATATACAGGAGTAGTACAATTTGAAGACGGAATGATCTATGTTGTATCACATATAGTAGACGATAATAAAGTAGGTCAAATAAGAGGTTATAGCTTTTATCTAAAAGATTTGATAATAGGAGAATTAATATGAAAATTATAACAGTATGTGGAAGCCTAAAATTCTATAAAGAAATGATGGAAATTACAGAAAAAATGGAACTAGAAGGTAATTGTATGCTTGTGCCTATATATAATCCATCAAAAACAAGTAAAGATGATTATACGGAAGAAGAAGCATTAATGCTAGATAAAATACATAAAGAAAGAATAAAAATATCTGATGCTATTTTAGTAGTGAATGTTAATAACTACATAGGTAGTTCTACTAGAAGTGAAATAGAATTTGCTAAATCACTAAACAAAGAAATTATTTACTATACAGATATAAAGGAGAAATAATGATAGAACAATTAAAAACACTATTTGAAGAAAATAAAGATAAAAGAATATGTGTTCTAGGAACAACATGTACAGGAAAAACAACATTAATAAATAAAACAAATATTGGACTAGACATGGATGAAGAAATATTTCCATTACTAACAAAAGAAGAAACAGACTATGTATGTCAAACACCATGGACAGAAGAAATAGGAAATAAAATGGATGAACTAGTTAGAACAAAACTAAAAATACAACCAGGAACACCATTGTTTGGAACAGTATTACTAGACTGTGACTTAATAATATATCTTCATATAAATGATAATTTATTACAAGAAAGAACAAGACTAAGAAATACAGACTTTAATAACGCTAAAAACATGCAAAAGAAAATAGAAGAAGAAATAAAAAAATCAAACATACCTACAATAATAATAGAAGCACAAAATGAAATATAAAAAACAAAATAACAAACATATAAAGTCACTATAAAATAGTGATTTTTTTTATAAAAAAACAAAGAAAATTAATAATTTTTACATTTTGAGGCATACTCATAATGTAATAATAGGAGGTAAAATATGAAAAATAAAACATTTAAAATTATATCAGTAGTTGCTTTATTACTAGGAATAGTAGGTATTACGCTAGGTTATGCCGCATTTTCAAGCACACTAAAAATTGAATCATCGGCAGAAGTAATACCTAATGAATCAAGCTTTAATGTAGACTTCTCATCAAGTAACACAAGTGTTGTAGAAGATGATATAACTCCAACACTAAACACAAACGTTACAGGATTTAGCGCTACAGCAGCAGAAATAGATAATAGCGCTAATCCAGTAATATCTAATTTACATGCTACATTTACAGAACCAGGACAAAGAGTAACATACACATTCTATGCATATAATAGAGGAGAGTATCTAGCGTACCTAAACAGTATTATATTTACAGGAAATAAAACATGTACAGCTAGAACTAATACAAATCAAGCGCTAGTTGATACAGCATGTACTGGCATATCATTAAGTATACAAGTAACAGGTATAGATGCAACTACTACTTCATTATCATCAATAACAAATCATACACTCGCAATAAACTCAGCAGACACAATAACAGTAGTTATTGACTATGCAGCAGGATCAGGAAGAGCAGACGGAGACTTCGATGTAACATTCCCAGACATCACACTAACATATAATCCAATTGACTAATAGAGGACATTAAAATGAAAAAAGGATATAAGAAAATACTAATACTATCCTTAGTATTAATTATAATATTCCTACTTGATTTATTCATTTTAAACTTCTTTTCTTCTTATAAAATGAACTTATTCTTATTTATATTACTGATATTTTTTAATATATTCTTTGTAATAGAAAAAGATAAACATAGATATATAAAAAATATACTATTTGAAATATTAATATTTATAATTTCATTTTTTTTACTATACTACTTACTAGGACTATTAGTAGGACTCGCTAAAAACACTAATTATATAAACCTTTATGGACTAAAAATATTTATAATTCCATTAATAATATACACAATACTTAGAGAAATACTCAGATATAATATGCTTAATAAAGCAGACAATAATACACTTTGCACCATTATAGTAGTAAATGTATTTATAGTACTAGATATGGCATATATAATTGACTATACCAGTAAAAACACAATACAAAAACTAATCACACTTACTATACTACCAATTATATCAAGAAACATATCATACTCATACATATCAAAAAAAACAGGATATAAACCAATTATAATATTCGACTTAATATTTGGGCTATATCCATATCTAATATCAATAGTGCCAAATCCAAGCGAATACATAGTCTCTATAATTCAATTAATTGTACCAGTAATATTTGCATTTAACATGCTAAAATTTGTAACAAAAAAAGAAGACAAATTCATAGATAGAAACTATAAAAGAAAACTAAAATCATCAATACTCCCCACAATAATAGTAATAATGCTAGTATATTTTTATAGTGGTTACTTCAAATATCACGCTGTCGCTATCGCAACAGGAAGTATGACACCAAAAATAAAAAAAGGCGACATAGTAATAATAGACAAAAAATATAATTATGAATCTCTAAAAGAAGGAGATATAATTGCCTTTAAAAAAGGTAACTACATAATAGTACATAGAATAATAAAAAAACTAAAAACAAATAATTCATATGCATACTATACAAAAGGGGATGCTAATAACAGCATAGACGACATATTAATAGAAAAAAACATATATATTGGAAAACAAATAATAAAAATACCAAAAATAGGATATCCAACTGTATGGTTAAGTGAAAGTAGGTGAGTAACATGAAAAAAAAGCTATGCCCTAAATGTAACCCTGTAGTGATTGATATTATATGCACTATACTTTTAATATTAGGACTTATCATCTGTATAATCAATGCATTTGAATACACAAAAAAAGAAGAAATAATATATAAAGAAACAAGCAAGGTAAATTACAAAGTATACTTAAAAGACAATAATTTTTATGAAACACCATACCTTGAAGACGGCATGGCATATGTAGCAACCCTAATAGATAAAATACACATTAACTATGATTACTTACTTACATCAAATACTAATACTAACTTAGACATTGAATATAAAATAATCGCTAAACTAATAATAGGAAGTCAAAACAACTCAAAAATTTTCTTTGAAAAAGAATATGACTTAACAGATTATATTAAAGACAAAATGAATAACACAAACACTTATCATATTAATAGAGAAGCAATAATTGACTATAACTACTACAATGATTTGGCCAATAAATTTAGAGCAAGCTATGCAGTAAATACCATTAGTAACTTAGAAGTACAACTAATAGTAGAAGAAAAAAACAGTGAAAACAATAACCATAAAATGAACAATCACAGTGTTACATCACTTACAATTCCACTTTCCGAACAAGAAATAAATATATCAATGCAAGAAAAACAAATTAACGATGTAAAAACACTTTTAAAAGAAGAAAAATATCATGTTAAATCAAAAGAATTTTATACAATTAGTATTATAATACTTGTACTTATACTAACACATATAGGATTTATAATAAGACACTTCATAAAAAAACATCATAAACTAACTAAATACGATAAATATATAAATAGACTATTAAATGGTTACGATAGAATAATTGTTAATGTAAAAACACCACATAATAAGAATAAATACGAAATAATACGCGTAAATAATTTTCAAGAATTAATAGATGTTAGAGACAATACAAAAGAACATATAAATTACTATATAATAGAAGAACATAAGAAATGTGAATTCTATGTTACAAATGATAAAGACTTATATTTATATGAAGTAAATGATACTGATTTTGATAGGAAAAAATAATGCATAAAAGAATAACACTAACATTTATTATAATTAGTATATTATTTTTATCAGTCGCATACGGATCAGTATCAAATACACCAAGAGTAGAAAACATTATAGCTACAGTAAATCCAATCGGAAGCGCTAGAATAACAAACATTACAGTTCAAAACGTAACAAATGGTGGACTAAGTAATTCAGAAGGGTATAATGTTGACTCAATATTTGGAACAATAAATCTACCAAACCCAGATTCAACAATTACATATAAAATAGACGCAACAGTTTTCTTATCAACCGCAATGAAAATAGCAGACATAACAGGAATTAATCCAAATCTAGAATATGAAATAACAGACTATACACTAGGAGATACACTATGCAATAAAAATAATCAGTGTAACTATGGATCAACTAAAGAATTCTATATGACAATTAAATATAAACAAGGTTTGTATGATAGTAATAATACAACTTATCCTCTTAATTTATTAGTTCAATTTGAAGAAGTAAGCTATGTAGCGCAAATAGGAAATAATAGATATGAAACATTACAAGAAGCAGTAGACAATGTACCTAAAGACAATACAGAAACTACAATATTACTATTAAAAAACACTAGTGAAATTATAACCATACCATCAAATAAAAATATAGTACTAAACTTACAAGGAAATACTATTAGTAATAATGGAGTAGGCGCAGTTATTACAACTCATGGTAGATTAGTTATGTCAAACGGTACAATTACATCAGACACAACCTTTAGTGCAGTAGACGTTGAAACAACGGGAACATTTATCATTACTGGAGGAAGAATAATCGCAACAGGAACAAGACAAACTATATATAATAGAGGAAATGTCATCATAAGTGGAGACCCATACTTAAGTTCAATATCAACAATAAGAGCAACAATTCAAAATACAGGAACAGGTACAATGAATATTACAGGAGGAACAATTGTATCAGCAAATTACTATGGCGTAGAAAATGCAGGAACTCTTAATATAGGAATAAAAGACGGTACACCAAATAGAACTCCAGTAATTCAATCAAACTCATATGCAATAAATTCAACAGTAAACTATAATTTTTACGATGGAATACTTAAATCAACCAAAAACACAATAGTTAATAAAGAATCATATATATATGATATAGAAGAAAACTACGAAAAAATAAAAAACACAGAAAGAATAAATAATATTCTTTATAACACAATGTATCTTGGTAAAGTCGCAAATGTAACATTTGATCCAAATGGTGGAACTGTAACAGAAAGAGAAAAACAAGTAGAAATAAATACTTCCATTGGAACACTTCCATCACCAATAAGAACAAACTATGAATTTAATGGCTGGTACACCGAAAAAGAAGGTGGAAGAAAAATAGATTCAAATGAAATAATAAACGATAATATAACTTTCTATGCACAATGGACAAATGAAGAAGATTTAATAACAGCAGAAATAAATGGCACAACATATAACACTTTACAAAAAGCAATAAGTACTGTACCAAAAAATGGTACTCCAACAACTATTAATCTAAAAAGAAATACAAGTGAACAAATAACAATTGCAACAGGACAAAATATTATATTGAATCTTCAAGACTATACTATTTATAATAAAGGAGTAGCACCAGTTATTAGTAATAATGGTACTCTTACCATTAGTAATGGCTACATTAAATCCAATACAACACAAGGCGCAATTAATAATGAAAAAAATGGAAATCTTATAATAATAGACGCTACTATAGAAGCAACAGGAACAAAACAAGCGCTATACAATAATGGTGGTACTGCTACAATAACAGGTTCATCATTACTTACCTCAACATCTGATAGTAGAGCAACTATACATAATCTAGCAAACGGTACTATAACAATTATAGGAGGTACAATAATATCAACTGGATTTCATGCAATAGAAAATGTCGGAACACTTAATATAGGTTCAAAAGATGGAAATATAAATAATGAACCTACAATAAAATCAATTCAATATGGAATTAATACAACAGGCACACTTAATTTCTATGATGGTATAATCAAAGGAAAAATAGACTCTATAAATGGTACTATTAATGATATAGAAGAAAATAGTACAAGAATAGATCTAATTGAAACAATAGACGAAGAAACATATCATATTACATATCTACAATATATATCAAATGAATATGAATAAAAAATTTGATTTAAGACCAAAAAAAGAGTATATTATTAATAGGTTCATAGAAAGAGCAATTGCGATTGCCTTTCCTACCATTTTTTTACAGTTATATGAAAAGGAGAAAACAATATGAAAAAAATTCTTTTAACAAGTACAGGATTTGAAAATGAAAACATAAAAAATACATTCTTAGAATTATTAAATAAAAAACCAGAAGAAGCAAAAATATTATTTATAATAACTGCAGCAAACGATCCGGATGCAGTAAGAATACTATCAAAATGCTTAGATGATCTAACAATATGCGACATACCAGATGAAAACATAACAATATATGATATGCATAAACCAATTGAACTAAACCAATATGATGCAATATATGTATGTGGTGGAAGTACAGAACACCTAGTAGAAAGAATGAATGAAATAAACTTCAAACAAACTATAGATAAATATATAGAACAAGGTGGGATATATATTGGAGTAAGTGCAGGAAGTGTAGCTGCAAGTGGTAAATACAACTGCCTAAACTTCATAGAAAATATATTAGACGTTCACTGTGAACAAGGTTCAAAAAATGGAATTATAGACACAAACGAAAATATAAACCTAACTAATAATCAAGCAATCTTAATAACAGATAAAAAAATAATATTTGAATAAGGGAGCAAAACTCCTTTTTATATTAAAAAAAATGTGTTAAAATATACAAAAGACGGGTGATAATATGGGAATAATTAAACCAGAAATAAATAGTAAACAACGATTTATAGAATATGAAGACTTAACGATGATTCTACTTAGAGACTCAGATGAAGAAAAACCAATAGGACTTATCGATTATCATATCAAAACAATAAATGAAATTGAAGCAAAAAGTACATATATATCTCATCTTAATTATAGCGAACTACTTGAATTAAGAAAAAGAATAGATGCGATAGAAAATAATGAAATAGCGATAGAAATAATAGGAGAATTAAATGAATATATAAGAGAAATGAACAAACTACAAGATGCATATGACAATAATAGATTACAAGCTTTTTTATTAGATCCACCTACGATTTTATATCTTTATTCAAAATACTTTAATGATCAATATGGAGTATTAACAGAAGAAGGAATAGAAGTAGCCAAAGCTATTAATGAAGCAATATCACCATATGATAATTATACACCTAAAATAAATATACCAGGAAATCGAAGGGGAGCTAAATAAACTCTCTTTTTATATTCGCAAAAATATGATAAAATATAATAGGAGGTAAATATGATAAAAAACTTACTAGGAAAATTTAAAACAGACTATAAAGACTACTTAAAAAATCATGCACTTACAAATGTATTCTTACTAATAACAATAATATTAATTATCTTTCACAATGAAACAGAAACAGCAAACAAGTTATTAATGTTCTCAATAAGTACATCAATATTTACACTATTTACAGAATGCTTTACAAAGAAGAGAACTCCACTATATGTAATAAGTATAATACTTGGATTATTAATAGGAGCCTTCTCAGATAATGATGCATATACAAGAATTATACTAGGATTCCTACTCACAACAATGATTGGAATAATATATTTGATGATGAAAAATTCAAAAACAACATCAGACAAATACATTACACAGGCATTTACAAATTTATTTAAAATAGGAATAATGGGTTTAATAATAAACATAGGAATAATGTTAGTAGTAGGCCTATTCTCGGGACTTATATATGAATTAGACTATGATGTATTTATAAAATTAGAATTCATAATTATAATCACATACTTTATACCAGCAGGAATAATATCATTAGAAAAAATAGAACAAGAAAATACAAAATTCATATATGTAATAAACAACTATATATTATTACCATTAGTAACTATCGCAACTGCGATAATATACTTATATATTATAAAACTAATAATAACACTAAAATTACCAGATACATCAATATTTGGTATGTTAACTGCACTCTTAATATTTGGAATACCAACAGTACTAATGGTACTATCATATGAAGAAAAAAATATATTTAATAAAATAGCAGATAAACTAAGATACTTATTTATACCACTATTAATACTACAAACATACGCAATAACACTAAGAATATCAGAATTCAGTATTACAGAAAGTAGATACATGGGAGTAATAGCCTTAATAATAGGAATATCTGCAGTAATATTATTAATAAAAGAAAAGAAGAACTTCAAATTAGTACTAATACCAACAATTATATTAATACTAATTGCGGCAATCCCACCATACATAAATATAGAAGAATTTCCTAACTATATGCAAATAAGAAGACTAACAAAAATAATGCCAAAAGGAACAAAATTTGAAGACCTAACTCCAGAAAAGAAACAACAAGTTATATCAATAAGAAACTATGTAACAAATTCAAAATACTATCCCAAATACCTTTTAGAAGAAGAACTACCAAAAAATTATAATCAAAGAACTACAAGAAAAATATATTACTATGCAAGAAAAGAAAAAAATATAAACATAAAAGACTATGTAGAACTAGAACACTATTCATATGCACTAAATAATTTTAAAATGGATATTGGAAATGAAACTTACGATTTAAAAGACTTCGCAAAAAGAATATTCGATCAATACACAGAAACAAATGATATATATGAATATATGGAAGAAAATAATATGATTCATCTATCAGATAAAATAGATTTCTACATTATAAGCATGAATTTAAATTACGAACAAGAATCCCTAAGATTAGAAGGATATATTCTATATAAAGGAGAATAAATGAAAAATAAAATAATACTAGGGGCTTTATTAGCAGCCCTTTCAATAACCACAATTATACTATTACCAAAAAAAGAAGAAAAAATAATAGAAAATGACTACGAAATATTAGAAAATCCAAATACATCATACAAATATATAACAACTTATGAACAGTATAAAGAATTCATCGATAAAAAAAATGACAACGAAATAAAAAAACAACTAACAGAACAAGACTTCAAAAACAAAAAATACCTATTCTATACAATGCCAATAGACTCATGTACTGAAACTATTGAAAATGATAAAATAGAAAAAGAAAACAATATTTATAAAATATACTTTGATGTATCATATACATGTGGAGTATGTCCATTAAAACAAGTAACATATGTATATGAAATAGAAGAAGAATTAAATGTAGAAGTATATACAAAAACAATATCAAGAGAATCATGTGATCCTAATGTATCATATAAACCAATAATATATATTTATCCAGAAGAAGATATAAACTTAACAATAAAATTAAAAAATGAAAAAGACTTACTATATACATATCCAAAATATAAAAATGCATGGAATGTAAAAGTATCAAAAGACGGAAATATATATGACTACAACACAAAAAGAAACTACTATGGACTATACTGGGAAGGAATAGATAACTATAAACTAAACATGAATGAAGGATTTGTAGTAAAAGGAAAAGACTCAGTAAAATTCTTAGAAGAAAAACTAGAAATACTAGGACTAAATGAATATGAAATAAATGAATTCATAATATACTGGATTGACAAACTAGAAAATAATAATTATAACTTCATATCATTTAGAAATGAAAAAGATATAAACATGCCTCTAGAATTTAGTAAAGAACCAGATACACTAATAAGAGTAATGATGGACTTTAAAGGATTAGATAAGCCTATAAAAGTAAAAGAACAAAGACTAACAAAAGTAGAAAGAACAGGATACACAATAGTTGAATGGGGCGGAACATATCATAAATAAAAAATATAGCAAAAATCAAAAAAATATTGTATAATTATATGTAATATATATAAATGGGAGTGTGAACGCGATGGCTGAAAACTTTTTTCAAGAAAGATTTCAAAAAAATTTAAAATTTTATGAAGGAAAAACACGCGAAGAGTTAGAAAAAAACTATGAACAATTATATGCTGGATTAGATATAAAAGATGTTTATTTAGCAGAATTGACAATAATAAAAAAATTACTTACCAAAGAAAAAACTTCAAAAATGGGCTCAGAAACTATTAATTTCGATGAATATATTAAAAATATAGACGAATTATATGCAAAAGTAGAAAATATGGATGAAGCAGATATTGAACAAAATAAGGAAATAATAGAAAGAATAATAGTTTCAGTAAAATTATCTTTAAATAGTCCTATATATTTCAAAGTTAATCCTGAAGAATTAAAAAATGTTAATTTAAATGCTGAAATAAATGAGTTTATAAAAAATAACCAACCAAAAGGACAATTGATTGAGTTAAAACAATTTAAAGAAGCATTAAATGCAGAAATAGTAAAAAAACAAAAATCGATTGAACAAGAAAAAATGAAAATCAGATCAACTGAACCTTTAGATAGACTTGAAGAATTATATTGGAAATTAAGAACAAATGAAATTAATATTTCTGCGTTTGTTATAGAAGTAATGCAATTGAATCTAACAAATGTTGAGCAAGCAGCAATACTTGAAATATCTCAAAAAATAATTCTATATCATGATAAAAGAAGTATTGATCAATTTGATAGAAAACTTTCATTTCTTGTACATGATTTTAAGAAGAACAATAACGATATAAGTGCAAAAATAGTTGATATAGAACGCAGTATTAGTATGTTAGAAAAAATATCGCAAAATATAGATGAAAAAGGAAACTTCATTCAATGTATTAGTGATGAACTAATTGATGAATACATTAATCAAATTAATCTATTAAATTTAAATGTTATTCCTCTAACACAACAAATATTAAAAGAACAATCACGTATTGCAAGAAAACAAAGAATTGAACAAATAGTAAGAACAATAGAAAATAGAACTAAATCCTTAATACGTAAAAAAACACAAGAAGAACCAAAACCTAAAACAGAAAAAAGCGAGAATGTACAACTTCCAAATGAATATAATGATATATTAGATACAGCTAAAACGATATTAAGTTTATTATCTAACCCAAATTACAATATGGAACTTGATGAATTAGAAAGTATTTTTGTTGATGAATTAATGAATAATAATGTCAATCAAAATAAGATAGATGAAACCATGAAATCAGCAAGTAGTGAGGCTTGTAGATTAAAATTCATAGTTCATGGATTAAATTATCAAATGTCGAATATAGAACAAAAAAATCTTGAAAAATCAATTAACTTAATAATATATTATATTAAATGTTTTAATGAGTGCTTAAAAAAATTGGAAGCAGAAAAAGATCTTGAACGAACTTTTGATAAAAAAATATCTATAATGAATGATGAAATAACAAAAACAGAAAGTCAAATAGAAGAAGAAATGCTCGATCATCTAGATGAAGAAAAAATCAAAAACTTAGATGCATACATTAAAGTTGATATTGAAAATATAACTGAAGAGGATAAAGAAGGAATAGAATCAGCATTGAGTGCATTGGATCTTGATATAACAATTTTGAAACTATATAAATCATACAAAATGTTAAAGGACACAATATCAGAAACAAAAATTTTCATAGAAATGATAAATGAAGAAAAATCAATGGATTTTTTACCACAAGCAGAAGAAAAAATAAAATTAATATCAGACTTACTAAAACAGTATCAAGAATCAAAAAGAATATATAAAGAAGAATTAAAAAGAAAAGAAATAGAAGAACTTCAAGTCGAAAATGACGCTAACAATGATGAAAATATACTAGTATTCTTTGAACAAGAAAATGGAACAATACAAGCAGTAGAAAGAATAAAAGAAGACTCAAAAGTATATGGAAGTTATAAACAAAGTGAATTAGAAAAGGTTAAGCATCTACTTGATTATATGAAAACTGCAACGTCAGAAGAAATAAAAAGTATTTCAGTACCTATAAAATCAGATTTATATCCAAATGTATCATTTGGATTTAGAGCAAAACTAGGTGGTAATATAAGATTAGCTTATCAACAATTATCAAGTAGTATACTAGGAACAGAAAAACCAGTATATCTAATTACTTCTATAGGAAAAAAAGAAACAAATACATCAGATGTATATGAAGACGCAATTAGTAATATAGGACGAATTGATGATTTTATTAACAAAAACTATAAAACTCTTTTAAATGCAACACCAGAACAAAAAAAAGAATTCTTAAGAAAACAAAAAGAAATCGAAGAACAAATAACAAGTGCACTTACAAAAGAAAGGGGGGAGCTACATGGAACAAAGAAATAATCATTTAGATGAAGTAATAAAAATATTAAATGAAGTATTACAAAACTTACCTAAACTACAAAAAAACATAAATGTAACGATTTATCAAAATGCAAGAAAATCAATGGGAGAATACGCATTTAATCTAACTCAATATGCTCATTTGTTTACTAAAACAGAAGTTAATAAAATGAAATTATCTGATCTTTGTACCTTGCTAAATACTCTAAAAAGCAATAGATATTTTAAAATTCGACCAGAACAAGAACAAAAAATTAGAGAACACGAAGATTATCAAGAATTACTTAAGGCACTTGATAAAAAAATAGATGAACTAACACCAGGAAAAGATATAAATAGTTTGATACAACAATTAGAAAATATTGGAGAAAGTATCATAGATGATTCAACAGTAGATAGATTATATGAAATAATTGATAAATATGAAATATCCAATGAAAAGTCAATTATAATATTCAAAGAATTAATGAAATATATAAATATGGTTTCACAAAAAAGAATTGTAAATACACCTCATGTTTTACCAAATTTAACAGAAGAGCAATTGACTGAATTATTTAATAAATATGGCTATGACTTTGGAAAAGTTCCATCTGATTTTCAAAAAAGAATACTTCTTAATGGAAACTTAAACAACATTGAAGAATTATTCCAATGTATGCCGTCATATGGTATCAAATTCATTGAAACAAATAAGAACAGTCTATATTTATTAATGAAATCAAGTAAAGAAATATTAGAAAAAATAAAAGAATTAAGTCAAAAATATGGATTTAGCTTTACAAATACGTTAAAAAATATGCCTGCAGCATTCATGCATAGAGTTAGTATTCAAGAAGTAAAAAGAATAGACACAAGAGATAATTATGACGATGATAGAGGCATATTTGGAGTATTTGAAGATTTTTGTAGTAATATAGAACTTGTAGAACAATTAGGATATAATATTTCAGAAGCAATGCAAAAAACACCATCATTATTCATACAATCAAATAAGAGAATAAGAACAAATGTAGAAATATTAAAAGAATATGGAATAATAAAAAATAATAATCTAGCACTTGCTGGATTCACACTAAGCGGTCTTAAATCAACGAATCTACAAGAAATAATAGATCTCTTTATTGAACTTGGGGAGCTACAATATGTAAAGGATAACGCGTCAAGATTACGACTTCCTAAAGACTCATACATTTTTAAAAGATTATATTTTGGTAAAAGAAATGGAATATCAAATTTAACAAAAGTATGGGGACAAAAAGTAGTCCTTACAGGAATAGTAAGTGATGAAAATAACAAAACACTTGATAGATATATTGATGAGGAAAGTATAAAACATGTAGTGTTCGATGAGCAGTTAGATGCTGAAATAGAAGCATTATTAGAAAAAACTTTAAGAGAATTAGATTATAAGAGTGACAATAGTGCTTTTGAACAAATAGAAGAAATAGAAAATGAATACAAAAAGAATGACAATATATATAATTTCAATGGAACAATTATTTCAATAAGGAAAGTAAGAAAAATTTATCCTATATTATTAGCAGAATACCCACAATTAGATAGGAAAAAACTATTACTATTCGCAGTTACTTATAATAGTATGATGAGTCATGAAGAATTTGAAAATATCAAAAAATTAATAGTTGCGAAGGAGTTAAGAAAATGAAATATTTAATAGAATTGGGAATAAACCAAGAAACAATTAATAAAATAATTGAAACAAACAGTGAATCAATAAGTATGTCATTCGAATGCAATCAAGAAAACATAACAAATATAATCAACTATCTAAGATATATAGGAATAAAGAATATTGATCAATTATTAATATATGAAGTGGATTTCTTCCTAAAAGACTTTGAAGAAGTAAAAAAATTAATAAGAATGGAAGATCGCGAAACTATATATAATATTAATCAAGATTGGATAAATATAGAAGATATATAGTTGAATTAAAAAACAAAAAATATTATAATAATAATAACATCTTATAAAGAGCGATGGAGGGACTAGCCCTATGAAGTCGCACCAACCTATTAAGTTAGGTGGTAATGCTAGATCTATAAGGTAACTTTTAATACTCAAGAGTTATCTTGGGTGTTTTTTTATAGGATGTTATAGGATTAAGAAAGGAAGGTAAATATGATAGAAAAAGTTAATCCGTCACATCCAGATAAACTTGCAGACAGAATAGCAGGAGCTATAGTAGACTTGGCATACAAAAAAAATAAAAACCCTAAAATAGCAGTAGAAATACTATTAGGACATGGAGAATGTAATATTATTATTGAAACAAGTGAAAAATTCAAAAAAACAGAAATAAATAATATTATAAAAAGAATAGCAGGCAACCTTGAACTAAATCTAAAAACAGTTGAACAAGACATTCATCTAGCAAATAATCAAAACGAAAAAATAAGATGTGGAGATAACGGGATATTTAAAGGAATGCCACTAAGAAAAGAAGATAAAGAATTATCAAAAATAGCTAGAAATATATACAATATGATTCCATCAGATGGCAAATATATATTAGATAATAATAAATTAGTGATATGCCAAAGTAATATAAAAACAAAAGAACTAAAAAAAACATACCCACACGCAATAATAAATCCATTGGGAGAATGGACTGGAGGACAAAATGTAGACTGTGGAGCTGTAAATAGAAAACTAGGATCAGACATGGCAGAATCAGTAACAGGTGGGGGACTACACGGAAAAGATTTATCAAAAGCAGACGTCTCAATAAATATATATGCATTCTTAAAAGCACAAAAAGAAAACAAAGAAATAAACATTAGCTGCGCAATAGGAGATGAATATGTAGACGGAAAACCATATAGTGAAATAGTCGAAATAGCAAAAAACTACATAAATGAAATAGGCGGATTTGAAAAATTAGCAGAATGGGGATTATATTAATCTCCTTTTTTTAAAATTAATATTTAAAAAACATAAATAAAAATGATATAATAGATATGTTGTAAGAATTAGGAGGTACACATGATAGGAAAATGGAATAAATCAGTAATATTAAGCTACTTAGGATTACTATCAACAACAATAGGAATTTATCTAGTATTTAATAATAAAATAAGTTATGCAATGGCTTGTTTGGTAATATCAGGAATATGTGATATGTTTGATGGAACAGTTGCGCGTAAGTGTAAAAGAACAGAAGAAGAAATTGAATTTGGAATACAACTAGACTCATTAATAGATACATATAGTTTTGGAGCATTTCCAGTAATAATTTTTTACGGAATGGGATTAACAGAAATATACCACATAATAATATACTTTATATATGGTATGTTTGCAGTAGCGAGACTTGCTAATTTCAATCTAAGCGCAACTAATACACCAAAGAAATACTATACAGGACTACCAGTAACATCCTCTGCAATAATATTTCCTGGATTTTACTTATTATCAAGAATACTAAATCCAAACATATTTAATACAATATATACACTAGTTATCTTAATAGTTGCTATACTATTTGTTTTGAACATAAAAGTTATTAAACCTAAAAATAAAGCGCTTATATTCTTACTAATACTTGGAATAATAGGAACAATAATACTAGTTATATGACAAAAGCATACAATAGAACTACTAAACAAATAGTAGAAATAAAACACATAGGAGAAAAACCATTAAAAACAATATATAATAATAAAATATTATTAAAAATTGCTACATCAAAACCAATATCAAAAATATATGGAATATTCAATAAAACAAAACTAAGTAAATTAAAAATAAATAAATTCATAATAAAAAACAATATAGATATGAATCTATATGAAGGAAAAGACTATAAAACATTCAATGAATTCTTTATAAGAAAACTAAAAGAAATAAAAATAGAAAAAGATAATAATACACTAATAAGTCCATGTAACTCAAAACTATCAGCATATAAAATAAAAGATAATTTAAAAATAAACATAAAAAATATAGAATATACATTAGATGAATTATTCGATAATGAAAATCTAGAACAATATAAAAATGGATATATATTAATATTTAGACTTGCAGTAGATGACTATCATAGATTTCACTATATAGACGATGGTAAAACTATAAAAACAAAAACAATAAAAGGAAAATATCATACAGTAAGTGACACTTCTAAAAAATACAAAATATATAAAGAAAATCATAGAGAATACAGCATACTACAAACAAAAAACTTTGGACAAATTATATATATGGAAGTAGGCGCTATGATGATAGGTAAAATAATTAATCATAATAAAAAAGAATTTAAAAAAGGTGAAGAAAAAGGATATTTTCTACCAGGAGCAAGTACAGTAGTAATAGTTATAAATAATATAGAACTAGATAACGACATTATTAAAAATAGCAATGATAATATAGAAACATTAGTACAAGTTGGAGAAAAAATAGGAAAGTGTGTTCAAAAATATTGAAATAAAAACAAAATAATTTTATAATACAACAAAAGGACTGATAATATGGAAGAAAAAAGAACTTATATAACTATTGATAAAGAAACAATCATAAGCCTACCACAAATTACAGAAGATAATTATGATAAAAAGACAGTTGAAATGTTTGTTTATGAGATAAAAAAAGAAAATAAAAAAAGAATATTAAAAACAAGAATGATAACTTTAACTAATGAAATCGCATTAAACATTAGCGGTTTGACAAAGGTAGAAAAAGAGCTAAAAGATAAATATAATGAACAAATAAGAAAAATAAAAGGTTTAGTAAGAGAATTTATTGATACTTGTGACAAACCCAAAAAAGAATTTACAAATTGTGAATTAAATGATGAATATGATACCTTAGAATTTATAAAAGAATTGGAAAAATACCAAAAAAAATTTAAAATCAAAACACCAATAACTAATCCTGATATTAAGAGAAAGTTAATAGATATAATAGATGATAATTTGTACATTAACAAACAACAAAAAATAATAGAATCAAATGAACATAAAATAAAAAAATCATATATTATTGCAGCAATTTGTTTTATAGTTATGACAATTAGTTATGTATTGGGAATAAATTATGTGTTAAAATCAATTGAAGAAATCTCCCTTTTATTAAAAGGATTAACTATACTTGGACCAATCTCATTAGGAGCAGGAACAGCATTTATAACACACGAGTTAAATAAAGAACGTTCAGGAAAAATAGAGAGCGCAAAAAGCTTGAAAAAGGATAAATTAAATAGCCTAGAAGTTAGTAAAAACAATCTATTAATATTAACATCTCCAGCACAAACAAAGGCACCTAAAGGGTTTGAATATCATTTTAATCCAAATGAACCATTGGACTTAAAAATGAAAGTGAAACCAACACAATTATCAACATTAAATCAAGGGATAATTTTGCCTAAATATGAAAGAAAACAAGAAAAGCAAGAACGCAATAGCAGAAATTCAAAATTAAGTAAAGTATATACAAGAGGTAGACAATAGTCTACTTCTTTTGCTATAATTACACTATAAGGAGGTAAGAAAATGAAAACTAAAACAATTATATCAATAACGATAACTCTTTTATTGGGAATAATAATAGGATACATGATTCCAAATAAAACAAAACTAAAAACATTACCCAAACCATCTATAACAGAAGGACAAAGAGGACAACTTGGTATAGATAAAAATATAAATGAAGAAACAATAGATAATTATCTAGGTAGAGAAGACTCTGTATACAGAGATATGAGAATGTTAAAAGACCCAGGAAACTATGAAGCAATAGGTGGAGACTCATATCTATCAGGAATAGTAAAAGGATTTGAAGTAGTACCTTATCCATATTTAACAGAAGTAAAAGGATTACCAAAAGAAGTAGGAGACTCTTATAAAGGAAAAACTTTATTTACCCAAAAAGAAGATGGAACATATAAAGCAAACTACAAAGAATCATTAGAAATATTAGAATACCTTTTCCCAAAAGACAAAAATATATTCCTAATGTGCGGTGGTGGTGGATACGCAGGAATGACAAAACAACTATTAGTATCACTAGGATGGGATGAAAATAAAATATATAATGTTGGTGGATATTGGTATTACAATGGTAAAAACAATATAGAAATAAAAAACAACAATAAATATGACTTTTGGAAAGTAACATATCACGATATAGACTTTAAGAATTTAACAGAGGCGAAATAATGAAAAAACTACTAATACTATTAATCCCATTATTAATATTAATAGGATGTCAAAAAAAAGAAAAAATAACACTAACAGAAAAATATTATAATGAAGGAAAATTCATAACAATTAATTCATTAGAAAATCTAGAAAATGAAACATATATTTTGTATACATATAATAACTATTGTTCATTTGAAATACCATGTGACAAAATATTTAAAGAATATATGGAAAAATATAAAATTGACTTTCTATCAATGCCATTTAAAGAATTCAAAAATACAAAACTATATAACAAAGTTAAATATGCACCATCAGTAATAATAGTAAAAGAAGGAAAGATAATAAGTTATTTAAATGCAAATAAAGATCAAGACTTACAAAAATATCAAGATGTACATGAATTTGAAAAATGGATAAATAAATATATAAATACTAAATAACAAAAGGCTCAATATATTGAGTTTTTTTCAATAAAAATATATAATTATAATAGGTGGTAAATATGAATCTATCAAAATCATCATACTGTAGAGGTATACAATGTAAAAAAATGCTATGGCTAGAAAAACATAAACCAGAAGAAATGGAAGAACAAAATAACGATAGAATCCTAGAACAAGGTAATAATATCCATGAAGTAGCTAGATACATGTTTGGAAGCCATATAAATATAGAATATACTGAAAACTTAAGCCAAATGATAGAAGACACAATAAACACGATAGAAAGCTATAAAGATATAATAATAACAGAAGCATCATTTAATTATAAAAATAACTTCTGCAGCGTAGATATATTAAAAAAACAAAACAATAAATATGAAATATATGAAATAAAAAGTTCAACAGAACTAAAAGATGTATATATAAATGATGCATCATATCAGTATTACGTACTAACAAATTTAGGACTAAAAGTAGAAAAAGTATACTTAGTACACATAAATAGTGAATATGTAAGAATAGGAGACTTAGACTTAGACGAACTATTTAAAAAGAATGACATAACAAAAGAAGTAATAGATTTACAAGAAAAAGTAAAAACAAATATTAAAGAAATAAATGAATATGTAGAAAATAAAGAAGAACTAAAAGAAATAGATGAAAACTGCTTTAGCCCATATCTATGTCCATTCTTTAAATACTGCACAAAACATCTACCAGAAAAAAATGTATTTAATATAAAAAGAATGCAGACAAAACAAAAACTAAAACTATACAATAAAGGAATATATAGTTACGAAGATCTATTAAAAGAAGATTTAAATGAAAACTATAAAAGAACAATAGAATATGAACTATATAATAAAGCAGACTACATAGATAAAGAAAAAATAAAAGAATTCTTAGATACACTAAAAGAACCTTTATACTTTTTAGACTTTGAAACATATCAAATGCCAATCCCACTATATGACTATGTAAGTCCATATGAACAAATTCCATTTCAATACTCACTACATATTCTAGATAAAGAACTAAAACATAAAGAATTTTTAGCTGAATCAGGAATAGATCCAAGAAGAAGTCTAGCTGAACAACTAATAAAAGATATACCAAAAGATGTAACCACACTCGCATACAATATGGGATTTGAAAAAACAGTGATAAAAAAACTAGCTAAATTATACCCAGACTTAAAAGAAAAACTTATGAACATACATGATAATATAAAAGACTTAATGATACCATTTCAAAAAGGATACTACTACACAAAAGACATGCATGGATCATACTCAATAAAATATGTCCTACCAGCTTTATTTCCAAATGAAGAAAGTCTAAACTATAAAAACCTAGACCTAATACATAATGGTGGAGAAGCAATGGCATCATTTCAAGACTTAATAAATAAATCAAAAGAAGAACAATCTTATATAAGAGAAAGACTTCTAAGATACTGTGAATTAGACACATACGCAATGGTAAAAATATATGAAAAACTAAAGGAGGTAGTATGAGTAAACATAACGATATAAATATAGAACTAATAGTACTAGTATTTTTAATTATATGCTTCATATCATATGCACTTATAAAAAACAAATACGAACCACAAATAAAAGAAGAAATAAATATAAATGAAGCAAACTCAAAAGAAAGAGTAAAAGAAATAATGGAAAAATACTACACAAGTGTATATGATAAACTATCATCAACATACTGTGGAGAATTAGACTATAGTGATGTATTTGAAGTATACTATTTCAAAACAAAAACATTTAATACCAAAGAAGAAGCAAATAACTACTTTAAAACATTCCTATCAAAAAAATACATAGAAGACAATATTATTAAAAACTTCCTAGAAAAAAATGATAAACTATACTGCTGGTCAATAGAAAGAAGCTCACTAGAATATGAAAAGAATAGTTTTGAAATAACAAAATTCAATCAAACAAATCAAAAAATAGAAGTAGAAGGAACATATAGAACAATAGAAAATACATTAAATCCAAGAGAAACATTCACTGGATACGCAACAATAATAAAAGAAAACAATGAATGGGTATTAGACTCATATAGAGATATTTATGGAGAGGAAACAAATTAGTTTCCTTTTACTTTACATAAAAAAGAGTAATTGTTATAATTAGTATAGTAGGTGAATATATGGATGAAGTAAAAATAATTAACTATAAAATAAATAATAAAGGTATAGAATTTTTAACACCAGAAGATATAGATTATATTAATAAACATTGGAAAGAGAGAACTTTGGATAATATAAAAAACTCAATATTCGTTAAAATAAACCCAAAAATTAGTAACACAATTCTACCTTCAGTGGATATTTATAGTTCCGGGACATTATATCTCATAGGCAAAATTTTCCAAGAAAAAGGAATTAATGAAAAAGCATTAGAATACTATGAAAAATCGGCAAATCAAGGTTATGCATCAGCGCAAAGAGATTTAGGCTATATGTATTATAATGGAGAAGGAGTAGAACAAGACTATAAAAAAGCTCTTGAATACTACGAACAAGCCGCCAAAAAAGGAAATGTTGCTGCGCTAAATAATTTAGGCTATATGTATTATAATGGAGAAGGAGTAGAACAAGACTATAAAAAAGCTCTTGAATATTATAAACAAGCTGCAAAAAGTGGGCATTCATCTGCATTAAAAGAATTAGGAATTATGTATGAAGATGGAATAGGAGTAGAAC
>CAKJXT010000081.1 GCA_918219625.1 Bacilli bacterium | reverse complement strand
TACTGGGAAGTTTTTATATTCAAAGTTTTCAATTCCTAGTTTATTTAGTCTTTCTTCTAGTGCTTCACTTGATTCACCTGCTAGAGCGGTTGCGCCAATGTCTCCTTTTACATCTGCTAAGAATACTGGTACACCAGCATTTGAAAAACTTTCTGCAAGTACTTTTAGCGTTATTGTTTTACCAGATCCTGATGCTCCTGTAATTAGTCCATGTCTGTTTGCCATTTTAGGGAGTAGACATGCTTCATAGTTTTCATTTTTTCCAATTAAAATTTTGTCATTAATATACATAAATCCTCCTTATTTCTTATATTCAATATATATTTTTTTTTATCAAAAGTCAAGTAATTGTATTTATTAATAATTATAATTGTTATATAATGTAAAAGTAGGAGGAAGTATGGAAAAGTCATGTGGTTGTATTGTTATAAATGGTAGTAAAGTTTTAATAGAGAAACAAGTTGGTGGTTTTTATGGTTTTCCTAAAGGACATATTGAAAATAATGAGTCTGAAGAGGAATGTGCATATAGGGAAACTTTAGAAGAAGTTGGAGTTAAAGTTAGAATTGATTCTAATTTGAGATTTACTATTAATTATTTTGTTCATAATAATATTCCTAAGGAAGTTATTTATTTTATTGGTTTTTTAGAAGGAAGTTCTGAAATTCATATTCAAGAAGAAGAGGTAGAGGATGCTTTTTGGATAGATATTGATAAAGTATATGATATTTTAACTTTTGATAATTTAAAAGAAATGTGGATTAATGCTTACAATAAGTATAAGGAGGTATATAATGGCTAAGTTGATATTTAATTATTCTGCTATGAATTCTGGTAAAACTATGGATTTGCTTAGAACTGCTTATAATTATGAAGAAAATGGGTTAAAGGTTATTGTTATGAAACCTAGTATTGATACTAAAGGTGGGAATAAGATTGTAACTCGTGTTGGTTTAGATAGAAAAGTTGATTATTTAATTGATAATGCTTGTGATATTTATGAAATGCTTAAGGATGATGTTGTAGGGGTTAAATGTATTTTTGTTGATGAAGCACAGTTTTTAAGTGAAGAACATGTTAATCAATTATTTAAAATAACTAAATTCTTAAATGTTCCTGTTATTTGTTATGGCCTTAGAACTAATTTTAAATCAGAATTGTTTTTAGGTAGTATGAGATTACTTGCTTTAGCTGATGAATTAAATGAGTTTAAGTCTTTATGTAATTGCGGTAATATAGCAAGATTTAATGCTAGAAGGTTAGGTAAAAAATATTTGTTTGATGGTGATGATATTTTAATT
>CAKJXT010000080.1 GCA_918219625.1 Bacilli bacterium | reverse complement strand
TTAGGCGTAATTACCTTTTTTAATTCACCATCTTCAATATTAATAACTTTTTCAAATTTTATTTCAGCGCCTAAATTTTTAGTTTGATTATACAATCTAGTCGCAAAATCAAATCCAGATATATGTTCCTCAACTGGATAATTTTCAATATCAGGTGTACTAATAATTTGTCCACCATAAGTATTTGCTTCTAATACTAAAACACTTTTCTTAGCCCTACATGCATAAATAGCAGCAGTAAGTCCAGCAGGCCCAGCACCAACAATAATAATATCGTACATTATGTCATCTCCCCTATATACATATAAATCGTATCATAAAACAATTAAAAACTCAATATATTAACAAATCTATAATAAGATTAGCGGATCATGCTAGAGCACGCAAACAAAAAAAATCTAGGAAAACCTAGATTCTAACATTCAAACATGGTGGAGGATAAGGGATTCGAACCCTTGACCCCTTGCGTGCAAGGCAAGTGCTCTAGCCAACTGAGCTAATCCCCCAAGTCAAATGAACGATTAGATTATACCACACAATATTTTAATTCGTCAATAGTTTTCTTTAAAATATTAACATTTGTCAATAAAAAAGCATTGATTTACATCAATACTTCATCACTTTCATGAGATATTTTATCAACCTCTACCTGATTTATAGAATCAAACCTCTTAGTAATCTTATCTGTAGTAGTATGAATTTCCTTAACATCACGACTTACTGTTTCAATACTTCTATATAATTTATCCCATCTATCCTTATATCTTTTAAACTCTAAATCCAATAATTTCAATTCATTATGAATAACATGAGCATATTTATCTCTTTCTAAATTCTTAATAATAACTTGAATAGTAGTTAGAGTACTAATTAAAGTAGTTGGACTAGTAAGCCAAACATGTTTCTTATAAGAATATTCAATTAAATCAGTATGATATGCATTAATTTCTGCAAATATAGCTTCTGCCGGTAAAAATAAAATTGCTTGATCACTAGTAACACCAGGGATAATATATTTAGAACTAATCGCATCAATATGTTTCTTAACATCTAACTTAAATAATTTCTCAGCTCTACTTCTTATTTCAGGACTGTTGCTCTTATCAACCATAATTTGATAATTCTCTAAAGGAAACTTAGAATCAATCGCAATAGTACCAAGTGGTTCTGGCGCAAATAAAACACAATCCGCTATAGTAGTATTATCAAACTGATACTGTAATCTATAAACACTATCATTCTTTTCACCGAAAACATTAGACATAATATGTTTTAAATTTACTTCTCCAAATATACCTCTAGTTTTTTTATCAGTAAGAACACTCTGTAAAGATATAATATCACTAGATAAATCATCAATCTTCTTTTGAGCCTCATCTATTTTAGATAATCTCTCTAAAACAGAAGTAAAAGTCTTATTAGTCTTTTCAAAATTAACATCAATTCTCTCATTAACTTTCTCATTCATTAATCTTAATCTATAATCAATTCTATCATTAGACTCAGTAAAATTATCATTAATTTCATCCTTCAAATTAGACTTAAACTCACCCAATTCCTTAATCATATTAGATTCCATCTTACCAAGTCTCTCAGTAATATTAGACTCATTAGTGCTCTTCATCAAATCAACAACAACTAATATCAAAATAACAATTAATAATCCTATAATCACATACTCCATTTTATCCTCCTAAACAAATGTTCGTAAATATCCCTAAAAAATTAATGACTAAACAGTCATTAACTCTTGTTCTTTTACTTTTAACTTTTCATCAACAATTTTATTATACTTATTAATAAGTTCTTGTACTTCATCTTGAGCTTGTTTTACTTCATCTTCAGTAACTTCTAACTTCTTAATATCATTATTAGCGTCTTGTCTTACATTTCTAAGAGCAATCCTACAATCTTCAGCTAAACCTTTAACTTGCTTAACATATTCTTTTCTAGTTTCTTCAGTTAAAGCTGGAATATTAAGAATAACAACTTCTCCATTATTATTAGGAGTAAGACCTATATTAGCTTCATATATTCCCTTTTCTATTGCGCCTAAGCATCCCTTATCAAAAGGTTTAATCATTAATTGTCTAGCCTCAGGAATAGAAATAGTCGCTAATTGCTTTAAAGGAGTTGGAACACCATAATAAGCAACCATAACACCATCTAAAATTGCTGGATTAGCTCTACCTGCTCTAACATTAGTAAATCTCTTCTCCATATTTTCAATACAAGACTCCATTTTTAACTCAGTTTCTTCTAAAATTTCATTCATTCATATCACCTATAAATAGTATACAAATTATGAATTTAAAAGTCAATTAATTAATAATATAAATAATATATTTTACAATTAATTTTTTGTTAAATATTGATTTTTTTTAAATTAAATGTTAAAATGTATTCAGTGAAGCAAAACTTCATATAATAAAAAGGGAACATTCAGTTTTAGCGAGTTGAATGTCTCCCCTAATCATTGGGTAAGACATTTAATTTCTCATGAAATTAAGTGTCACTTTTTTATTATCTGTAGTAATAAGATAGTTAATAATAAAATAAAGCAAATTCTATCAAGAAGTTTTATTATAAAAGTTTTTAACCTCATTTTATCAACCTCCTCTCATTATTAAAATGATTAGAGGTGGACACAGGGCGACTTATGTTCCCTATGTATAATTATAACTTATAATTAACTTAATATCAATATATTTTGTTAATTTTATGTAAAAATAGGATAGACTAATCTATCCTATTTTATTAATTTACCCTTCTTTAATAAATTCAATAACTTTGTATTTTGAGTAGCTGTTCCAGTATAATTAGAAATATTATTTCTACTAGCTATTTTTTTCCTATTAGAAAAACTAGAATCAACACCAATCTGCTTCAAAGCATCAACAATAGAATTACCTTTATAAGAAGAATTTTCTAAATAACCATCTTTTCCTTCTCTATAACCATCGTCATATGTACCCAATCTATTAGGTATACCACTAATCTTACTCACATCCAAATCATTACCTCTAATGCCATCTTTTCTTATACAATAATGACAATGAGATCCAGTAGAATTACCAGTAGAACCCTCTTTACCAATAACCTGAGTAATATATACTCTATCACCTACATTAACATATATCTCACTTAAATGTCCAAAATAATAAACATCGTCACTATTATCCTTTTTTATCTTTATATACTTTCCAAAACCCTGCTTAGGATTATTAACATTCTCCCAACCTGTAAATATTACTCTTCCTCTTACTGTAGAATGAATATCTTTAGAATCAATGCCAACTAAATCAAGTCCATCATGAACACCCTTTTTATATGTTTGAGTAACCCTAAACTTCATATAATATGGACTATTCACCTTTACCACCTCCTTCACTTGTCATATCCGATAAAAACTTTTCAATAACATTCTTAATCTTTAAAGGAATAGGTAATCCACATAAAACCATATTTTTTAAAACACTAGAGCTTTCATATAAAATAAACATAATACCAAACAATTCAAAAATACCAACAGAATTAATATGTAAAAATTTCAATATTTCATCAGGAATAAAAAACAATAAATCAATATTTAAAATAGAATCAACAACAATTAAAAACACACTACTGCCTATCATAGCAGTTTTACGTAAAATACCATTAATACCAACAGTACTATTCCAAGACTTATCCTTAATAGCGCGAATACTCCCTAAAAAAACATCTAATAATATTGAAATAACAAGTAAATAGAAGATAATATTATTAAACTTTAATAAACTAATCATAAAAACACCTTCTATCCACTATAAGATATGAAAAATAAAAATGTACAAGCAATTAAAACAACTAAAAAAAAACGCAAAAATGCGTTTAATGAATCTTTTCAATTATTATTTTATTAATAAAACCTTTTTTATCATAATTAAAAGACACTTCATAACTTCCACTAAGTGAATGTTTAATATCGATTATTGTCTTTTCATCAGTAGTATCAACACCACCATATTCAAGAGAAATCTGTCTTTTATGAGTCTTATTACTTTCAATAATATCATCTAAAGTATTCTTTAAAAAGAAAGAATTTTGCGTACCGCTAGCATTAAAAAATTGACTATTAAAAGAGCTCTTATTAAAACTACCTCCGCCTTTAATAATAATACAAATTATTGTAATAAATGCAGCAAAAAATATAATAATAGGAATAATCATAAATTTTGAAAAATGTTTAGCTGTATTTAAACCTGTATTCAATACTTCCTTCATATTATCATCAAGTTTAATATTAAAATTAATATCATTCTTTAGTTTATATTTGGTACCACAATATGGACATGTTCCATATTCTTTATCAGCATCAACAGTAATTTCTCCACCACAAGATGAACACTTTAATTTTTCCATAAATCATCCTCCATAAAAAGTATAACACAAATTAAACTAATAATAAAGAAAAACACACATCAGTGTGTAATCTCTTTAAATAATTTTCTAACT
Source organism: Bacilli bacterium (assembly GCA_918219625.1). The sequence goes on along the minus strand of CAKJXT010000080.1, from coordinate 5,065 downwards.
AACGATTTAAAAACGCTCTTGCTCTTTCCTGAGCTTCCTGCATCTGTCTTTGGTATTCTTCAGAATTCATATAATCTTGTGCTTTTTGCATTTGATTTTTAAACTCATCTGAATTCATATATTCTTTTGCCTTTTCAATTTGTTCTTTAATCGCATCATTATCTATATCAGATATATCAATATCATTATATTGTGATAAATCTATATCTGAAAAATCAATTTCACCTATTTTTTTAGCATTTTCCTTAACATCATCAGGAATAGTAACAAAAGTACTATTTATATTACTAAAAGTAATTACCTCATTAAAATCATCAGATAACATTTCAATCTTAGTAACATATTTTCCGTCAGTATATACATAACATTGAACACCTTCACCATCTTGTGTATCTGATAAATCAGCTTTATATTTATAGATACCCTTCTCATTAGATTTAACTTTAGTAAATTTAGAAGAATCTAAATCAAGAGCTTTACTTTCATCACCTAAATCGACAGAAGATATATCCATTTCATTATAAATCCAATTATCACCAAACATACCTTTTGTATATGAAATAAGTTTATTATCACTAATTTGACTATACACAATCATTTCTTTAGAAACACCATTTGTAACAACACTAGATGTCTGCCTAGTAATGCTATTAACATTATCTTGTTCTATTTTAGATTTAGAAACACTACCTGAAAGTTCTACATTCATTGTATAACTCTTAGCAGACTTCATATTCTCTAGCGCTTTATCAATTTTCACACTTCCACATCCACTTAAAAACAAAATACTAATAATTGAAAATAATATTAATTTACTTTTCTTCATCACTATTTTCCTCCTTTAAGCCTTCCTTAACACCCTTAGTAATTTCTTTTGCAACAACACCAGCTGTAGGAGCCATCTTCTCAATTCCTTCTTTAGCAACTGGCATACCTTGTTGTGTTTGAAAAGCTCTTATTTCTCTTCCATAAGCAATTGGAAAAACAAACATTGGTATCATTAAACCTAAAATAAATGAAAAAACTCTTAAATTAATTTTTAAAGTTTCTGCCTCAAAATGTCCCGGTTCATCAATTGCTGGAACTTTTATGAAAAGCGATACAATAAATAAAACAATCGCAATACTAAGAGATATAAAGCCTATAGTTTTCAATACTTTCTTAATTTTATTGTATTTTTCCTCACTTAAATATTCTTTTTCCATATTTCCTCCTTCAATACATTTAAATGTATTACACTATTAATATGCATAAAACATCAAAAAGGTTGCACTAGTATAATCAAAATAATAATAACATAGAAATTTAAATAAAACAATATTAATAAAAATGTAAAATTGTACAAATGTAAATAAACGTAAAAAAACACACTTAATAGTGTGCATAACTTTAAAATATAAATTTATTTATGTTCAAAACTATAGTTTTAAACATACTTTTTAATCTTATTAAATGAATCATCCTCTAAATCAGTTTTAGATAAAGAATCAAATAATTTCTTTTGATCACGAGATAACTTCTTAGGAGTAACCACTTTAATAATAACATACATATCACCCTTACGATATGAATGAACATCCTCAATACCTTTACCCTTTAATCGATACTTATCTCCTGTTTCGGCGCCTTCCTTAATAGTAAGTCTAACACTACCACTAATAGTAGGTACATCTCTTTTACATCCTAAAACTGCATCAGTAATAGTAATAGGTAACTCTAAATAAATATCATTTCCATCTCTTTCAAAAATCTCATGCTTACGAACATTAAACTCTAAATAAACATCACCATTAGGGCCGCCATTAGTTCCAGCTTCACCTTTACCAGAAAGCCTCAATTGATTACCAGTATCAACTCCAGCAGGAATCTTAACCTCTAAATCCTTATTTACTTTTACTTTACCAGTTCCACGACATTTACTACATTTTTCTTTATAAGTTTTACCTAAACCATTACACTCAGGACATGTAGCCCTAGACATAAAAGTACCAAACATAGTTCTTTGTTCAGTAGTAATAGTTCCACTACCATGACACCTTGAACAACTAGTCTCACCATGGCCTCCCTTACCATCACATTCTGAACAATTCTCATTTACATCTAGATTGACAGTCTTTTTACAACCAAAAACTGCTTCTTCAAAATCAAGATCAACTCTAACTAATCTATCACGCCCCTTAGTAGCACGATTAGATCTACCTCTACCGCCAAAGCCAAAATTAAATCCACCTTCGCCAAATAGATCTCCAAAAATATCAGAAAAATCAAAACCAGAAAAATCAAATCCAGCTCCACCATTCATCTGATCAAATGCGGCATGACCATATTGATCATATTGACGACGCTTAGACTCATCAGATAAAACTGCATATGCCTCTTGTGCTTCCTTAAACTTTTCAGCAGCATCAGGTTCCTTAGAAACATCAGGATGATACTTCTTAGCAAGTTTTCTAAAAGCACTTTTTATTTCAGCTTCAGATGCGTCCTTAGATACACCCAAAACCTCATAATAATCACGTTTCTCCAAAATACTCACTTCCTTTAATCAATAAGTTCTTTAAGTTCTGACAACTTATCCTCAAACATTTTAATTGCTTTTAATATTGGTTTTTCATCAGTCATATCAACATCAACCTTCTTTAAAATATTAAGTGGATAATCAGAACCACCACTAGATAAAAATTCCAAATATGCTTCTCGTGCTCCTTCTTTTCCACTCAATATATCAGAAGCAATTGAAATAGCTGCAGAAAGGCCAGTCGCATATTTATAAACATAAAATGAAGAATAAAAATGTGGGATTCTAGACCATTCATATCTTATCAAATCATCACTTACAACATTTGGACCATAATATAATTTATTCAAATCATAATAAGTATTACATAACATATCAGAAGTAAGAGAAACACCTTCTTTATACTTATCATGAACAATCATCTCAAATTCAGCAAACATTGTTTGTCTATAAATTGTAGTTCTAACTTTATCTAAGAACTCAACAAGATATAAAATCTTCTCTTCCTTAGTTTTAGCATTCCTATATAAATAATCATTTAATAATACTTCATTAACAGTTGATGCGATTTCAGCTAAAAATATAGGATAAGAATGATTATAATAATTCTGATTCTTAATTGAATAATAACTATGCATAGAATGACCAAGTTCATGAGCCATTGTCGATACAGAATCAACTGTATCATCATAATTTAAAAGCAAATATGGATAAGTATCATAAACTCCCCAACTATATGCCCCAGACTTCTTACCAACGCTAGGATACTTATCTATCCACCTTTCTTCAAAAGCCTTCTTTAAATCATTTAAATACTCTTCACCTAGTGGTTTTAAAGCTTCAAATACAATCTTTTTACCTTCTTCAAAAGGAATATTTTTCTCTGGTGCATCTATAATATCAACATATATATCATACATATGTAATTCATCGTATCCCAATGCTTTTTTTCTTAAATCCATATAATCATACATAACATTCATTTTACTATGAATTGTATTAATTAAATTTTCATATACTTTTTTATCAATCGCATCAGCATATAAACTCTCTACAAGTGGACTTTCATACTTTTTAACATCACTCATAAAAAAATTTTCTTTAACTTGACCATTATAACTAGCAGCCAAAGTATTCTTAAACTTCTTAAAATAATCATACATATGATTAAATGCATCAATACGAACATCACGATTCCTACTATTCATATACTTTATATAATTACTATTAGTAAGTTCAACTTCATTTCCTTCTTCATCATAAATATTACCCAAACTAATATCAGCATTATCAAAATTATAAAAAACATCATGTCCTGTTCCAAAAGCATTAGAAGCAAGAGTAATAATTCTTTCCTCATCTTCACTTAAAGTATGATCTTTATATCTATATATCTTCTCCAAATTATATGTATACTCTTTTAATTTTTCATTTTCAGTTATATATTTAAGTACCAAATCATAATCTTTTGATAAAAATTCAGTTTTAACAAATGAAGTTTTTGCCAAAATATCTTCATACATTTTATCAACTTGCATACTTAAAGCCTTATTATCAATATTCTTAGTATCACTATCAGAAAGCAATTTAGCATACATATATACTTTTTCACTAAGACGAGACAATGCTTCATCAGCCTTATAAAACTCATATAAACTATCACTACTATCTAATATTCTACCCTTATAACTAACTACTTTATCTAGTAAATTCTTAACTTCTTCTTTTGCAGCTAAAAATTCTTGTTCACTTTCAAAAATCTTAGATAAATCCCATTTATCTTGTTCTAATATTTCATCTCTTTTTTTATTCTCCATTTTTTCTCCTAATCTATAATAAGGGGGTCCAAAATAGACCCCTTTAAATTATTTTTCTTCAAATTCAGCTTCTTCAACACCATCATCTTTTTTATCAGATGAACTATCACTAGCTTCACTATTTGCTTGATTAGCTTTAGCAGCTTCTTCATAAACCTTAGTAGCAAATGCCATAGCTGTTTCTTGTAATTTTTCTTTCTTAGCCTTAATATCATCTAAGTCATTTTTTTCGATTGCTTCTTTTAAATCTTTAATTTCAGCTTCAGCTTTTTCTTTATCCTTAGAATCAATCTTATCACCTAAATCTTTAATAGATCTTTCAGTTTGGAAAACTAATTGTTCAGCCTCATTCTTTAAATCAGCTTCTTCTTTTCTCTTTTCATCAGCAGCTCTATTTGCTTCAGCCTCTTTAACCATCTTATCAATTTCATCATCAGATAAATTAGTTGAAGAAGTAATTGTAATAGATTGTTCCTTCTTAGTACCTAAATCTTTAGCCTTAACATTAACAATACCATTTGCATCTATATCAAATGTAACTTCAATTTGAGGTACACCTCTTGGAGCAGCTGGAATATTTGTAAGTTGAAAATTACCAAGAGTCTTATTATCAGCAGCCATACTTCTTTCACCTTGTAATACATGAATATCTACAGCAGGTTGATTATCAGCAGCAGTTGAGAATACTTGAGACTTACTTGTTGGAATAGTAGTATTTCTTGGAATAAGA
>CAKJXT010000079.1 GCA_918219625.1 Bacilli bacterium | reverse complement strand
TCTTATTGTTGTTGATTTACCAGCTCCATTTGTTCCAAGTAGCCCAAATATACCTGGTTTATCTAGTTCAATTGAAATGTTATCTACTACTAGTTTTGTTCCAAATGTTTTTGAAACGTTTTCAATTTTTAGTCCCATATTTTGTCCTTTCTATACTAGATAATTATATCATATTCCAATATAAAAAGATATGTATTTGATACATATCTTACATGTAATCTGTTATTTTTCTTCATTTTCGTCTAAAGATTTAAAGAAAGGCCCTATATAATATGAGTCATACATGTCTTTTGTTTTTTTCATATGTTTTATTATTTCGTCAACATCTGCTGTCTCGTGTGTATAAACAAATGTCCACTTAAAGTCCTTATCTACCACATAACAATCGCTATAGATTTTATCCCAATATATCATGTTTAGTAGTTTTTCATATGTTAGATCTTTTATTTCCTCTACGTATCCATTGTATAGGCAAAATACATATACATCATTTTTTTCTCTTTTTTTAAATTCTTTTACAGCATCTACTCCTTCAATGCACGGAATAACTTCATATGAGTATGCATGCCATAAATAATCATTAAGATGTATTTTCTCTTTATCTTTTTCAGTTAAGCCTTTATAAAAAACCTCTATATATTTATCTTTTAATTTTTTTATTCTTCTATTCATATTGTCACCCCTAAATAATTTTGAATATAAAAAAATGGCGTTCCCGATTGGAATCGAACCAACGACCTATCGCTTAGGAGGCGATTGCTCTATCCTACTGAGCTACGGGAACACAATATAATTATAACATATTTGATTTTTTATAACAATAAAAAAGAAGTCTTTTTTGACTTCCTAAGTATATTTTATAATCTTTTTTTATTTATTATTTCTTGTAATACTTGTTGTAAATCTTTCCAGTCATCTTCTGTTAAATCTGCTGCAAGTGCTTCTCTTATAAATTCTCTTCCTGTTTGACTTTCTGGTAAATATTCTGAAACTGTTTTTAAATATTCACGTGTACATTTAGCCATTTCTATAACGAAACCTCTTTGTTCGCTTGGAATACTTAATGCACTTATAATCCTATCAATTATTTCATTATTTTTATTTCTTCCAGGCGCTGGTCTTTTTCCACGTTCAATATCACTCATATATATTTTAGAAATGCCAATAGCTTCTGCTAGTTTTGTTACTGTCATTCCTTTTTCTTCTCTTTGTTGTCTAATACACTTTCCAAAAGTATCTTTATCATATGGTAAATCAACACTACTAAAATCCATATTATTCCTCCTTAAATTTTATGTTTATTATATATTATTTTCCTTTATTTTTCAATAATAAAAGAAGTCTTTTTTGACTTCCTAAAAGTTAAACATTAACCATTCTGGTTTAAGTATCATTAATAGCCCTATTATTAACATTAATATTCCGCCTATTAGATGTGAGTATTTTGTATATCTTGTTGATATTGCTTTTATATTTAGTGTTAGCATTGCGATTACAAATACTATTATGTCATCTATTAAGAAGAATAGTATGTATATTGCTACATATATTATAGTTTGTAGTGTCGTTGTATTGTTCATAGCTAGAACATTTGTAAATAGTACTGGTATTCCTGCTGAACATGCTAGTTCTATTGCGTTTACGCTTGCTGCTAGTACTATTACTCCTAGTGTTGCTAGTATAAAGCTTTTTTCTGATGTTATCTTTTTAATTTTTTCCATTATGTTTTTTCTTTTATTTTTATCTACAACTTCACAACCAGTTCCTTCTTTAATACTTTTATAAAATCCTTTTAGATTTAAGAATGCTCCTACTAGTGCGACTGCTGCAATTAAGTATCTAAACCATGTTACTTTTGTTATTAGTGTTGTTGCGATTCCTAACCAAGCAAACATGAATATCATATAAATGATTGCTGATGTTGTTAAGAATGTTATTCCTAAGAACCACATTTTTTTTCTGTCTTTCATGTTGAATAGCATTGATATTAGAAATATTAATACCCACATTGCACATGGATTAAATCCGTCTATTGCGCCTAATACTACTGATAATACTGGTAGTGATAGTTCTTTAGGATTTATTTCTTTTCCTGCTACATTTATTGTATCTATATCTCCATTTACCATTTTTAGTTTAGGGATTTCTTTTCCTTCTAAAATTGGTTTTACCATATCAGTTTCTGATTCATTTGAGAATTTTTCAACTAGTTCTTCTATTCCATCACCTATTCCATCACTAAATCCTATGTAATAGTAATTACTTATTACAGTGAATGGTACATTTGGTGAGTCTATTTTTAGTTGCTTTTTTACATTGCTCATTATTTCTGCATTATCTTTATGTCTATCTACTTCGTATAGATGTATTTTTAAGTTATCATATTTCTTTTCTAATTCTTTTAGATATTTTATTTCTGCTTGGCAGTGAACACATGTTTCAGAGTGAAATAAGTATAGATTTACTTTTTCTTTTGCGCTTACGCTTATTGGTAATAATATTAATAATGAAAATAGTAATATTTTTAGTTTTTTCATGATATTCGTTCTATCTCCTTTATGATTTCTTTTTTAGTTTTTTCTCCTATAAGTCTTGATATTTCATTGTAGTTTTCGTCGGTGAATACTAATACTGGTATAATTTCTCCTACATTCCACTTTTCTACTTGTTCTTGATCCATATCATAGTCGTATGATTCTATTTCAATATTTGGATATAGTTCTTCTATTTCTTTAATTGTTTTTTTCATTACTAGGCATCCACTACACCATACTGCATTAAATTTTAATATTTTCATTTTAAACCTCTTACTAAATTTTCATATATTTTATCAAAGCTTTTTAGGAATGTATCTATTTCTTCTTTTGTAGTTGATGCACTTAAACTTATTCTTACACTTGATTCTGCTCTTTTTTTATCATTTGTTAAACTTAAAACTGCTTTTGATAGTGTTGTATTTGATGAACAAGCACTTTGCGTTGATATAAATATATCGTCTTGTTCTAATGCATGTAAAAGTGTTTCTGGTTTAATTCCTATAACGCTTATATTTAACATAAATGGTATTGAATAGTCATTACTATTTATATATACATTTTCGTATTTTTTTAGATTTTCTTTTAAGTATTTATTTATTTCTAATACATGATTATATTTTTCATCTAAATTATTTAAAGCTAATCTTAAAGCTTTTGATATTGAACAGATAAGTCCTATAGCTGGTGTACCACTTCTATATATTGTAGTTGATTTTCCACCATGGATTAATGGTTCTAGATTTATTCCTTCTTTTTTTATTAGACATCCTATTCCTTTTAATCCATATATTTTGTGTGCTGAAAAACTCATTAAGTCAACATTATCTAAAGGTATATTTATTTTTCCAATTGATTGAGTCATATCTACATGGAAGAATAGTTTTGGATATTTTTTTAGGATCTCGCCTATTTCTTCTATTGGTTGTCTTAGTCCAATTTCACTATTTACTGAGTTAATACTAACAAGTATTGTTGTGTCTTTTATTAAACTTTTTAGATTTTCTATATCTACTAGTCCGTTTTCATCTAGTTTTACTATATCTACTTCGAATCCATTGTCTGATAAATAGTTTAATGGTCCATTAATTGATGAGTGTTCAAATGGTGTTGTTATTATATGGTTTCCTCTATTTTTATATTTTTGTGCTATTCCTTTGATTGCTAAATTGTTTGATTCGCTTGATCCGCTTGTATATATTATTTCTGATGGTTTAACATTTAATAGTTTAGCAATTTGATTCGTAGCTTTATTTATCATTTCATTTGCTTCTGTACCTAATCTATGTAGTGAATTAGGATTTCCTATATATTTTCTTGATACTTCGCAAAAACTTTCTAGTACTTCTTCACTTACTGGAGTTGTTGCGCTATAGTCTAAATATGTCATATTTTATCACCTATATAATTATAACATTTATGATTTTTATATTCAATAAAAGTGGTTAATTATATAAAAAAAGAAAGTATGATACTTTCTATAATTCAACATTATGATAAACTTTATTAACGTCTTCAACGTCGTCAAGCATATTTAATAATCTATTGAATATTTCTAAGTCTTCTCCTTGTAGAGTTACTTTATCTTTTGGTAGCATGCTTATTTCATCTATTTCAAAGTTTACATCATTTAATTTAGATTGAATTGCTTCTTTAATTTTATATGAGTCTTGTGGATCACCATATACTATTACTAAATCTTCATCTTCTTCTATGTCTTCTGCATCGATTCCATTTTCAATTAAAAGTTCTAATGTATCGTCTGCAGATAATCCTTTGAATCCAATTATACATAAGTTATCATAGTTATATGATACACTTCCCATACTTCCCATTTTACTTTTGCATTTATT
>CAKJXT010000078.1 GCA_918219625.1 Bacilli bacterium | reverse complement strand
TTAATAATTTCTTCTGTATATTTATTAAATTTTTGTCCTTTTGAAGCCATAATAAAATACACCTCCTTTCGGAAGTGTATTATAACACTTTTATCAAACTGCTTTTTTATTATTGTCTACTCTAAGGGGTGCAGTTCAAATTATTTGTTTTTTTAATAATCATTAACAGTCAATGCAGTTCTAAATGAAATATTGTTACCAAAGGAATCAGTACTTATATAATTAAATATAGATTCTTCACCTCTTAATAAATATATATTTGTAGAATCAATAAAACTATTAAAATCATAATACCAACTATTTGTTTCAATTAAAGAATATCCAATAGAATTTTCATTTTCATCACCAACACTAACAAATTCAGAAGACAAACCAGCCATATCATATATTCCATATACATTACCAGTTGTAGATTTAGTTCCACCAGTAATAGAAGAAGAATTCACATCAACCTTATCATTTAATCCATAAATCGACTGTGTTAAATAAGCAACAGCACTCCACTCATTATTTTTGATCATATGAGTAGAAACATTTCTTAACCCATAAATATTTGATTCATTAGACATAGAAATCGATAAATTAAATGCATCATTATATTCTATATTTGTCCAAGGTATCAAACCAGACTTCACAACAATATTATCATTAACATTGCTAGGCTCGTATTTACCAACCCATATTCCAGACAATTCATTATTATTGTATGTAAAAGCTGGATGAGTAAGCCATCTACCTACACTTGTATCTGAGGACTTTCTCGTACCTATCCCTTCAAAAACAATATCTATAGAAATAGGATCAACAGAACCAAACACCTTATATCTAAACCTTGGTATCCACACAAAATAAGCCAAAATATCAGATTCTAATATAGGAGTTCCAGCAGAAGACTCTAAATAATCATATCGGCTTTTAGAACCAGACTCTATACCTTTCCACTCACGAACTAATACTGCATTTGCCCATTTTTTCTCAGAATAATTATACCATTTAGAACCCACATCAGCTTTTTTCCAAAGACCATCCTCATAAATAACAGGAATCATGTTATCTGCAAGGTCAGGACTACTAACATTTTGAATAACCTCTGTACACGCATTTTTTTTGATAAACTCATACTGAAATCCATTATATTGTGCATTATAGGTAGCTTTAACTACATCTGTATAATCAACCTCATTACCATTTACATCCTTAAAAGGAGTTTCCAATATACCATCAATTATTATATTTTCAAGAGGAATACAATAAATACTGCCATTGGCTTCAAAACTATTAACATACTTCTCAGGATGATTTTCAATATAAACATCAGCAGCTCCAGCTAACAACTGCATATTAGCGCTACTAATCTCACCTTTTTTCTTATTAATACCAGATAAAATATTAGGCATAACAATAAGAGAAATAAGTACAATCAATGTAACAACACACAACAACTCAAGTAAAGTAAAACCCTTCTTATTCATATAGTCATCTACTTTCTATAAATATTATAAAAAAAAAACAAAAAAAAAACAACTACTCTTCAGTTGTTTCTTTTTTTACTACTTCTTTACCTTTGTAAGTTCCACATTCAGAACATACTCTATGTGGTCTAACTGGAGATCCACATTTTGGGCAATTTACAGTAGCATTTTCACTAATTTTATAATGAGTTCTTCTTTTTCTACCTCTTGTTTTACTAACTTTTCTAAAAGGTACAGCCATATTAACACCTCTTTCTTATAATAAATCTTTTAATTTTTCTAATTCTGGATTTACACTTTTGACCTCATCAGTCACAAAACGCCATCCATCTCCTTTAAGACTGTCTAATTTAGCATTCGGACTAACAACTCTCATGGGAATTTCCATTAATATATTTTCCCATATTATTGGTAAAATATCAATAGTATTTTCTATTTTTTTATCAATTTCTAGCTCTTTTAATATGTTTTCAAGCTTATCATCAATATTAAAACTAAAATTGTAAGTCACATCTTCTAAAGTAATCGCACATGGAAGAATCATAATACCACTAACAGATAGATACAAACAAATATCATCCATACTATCTTTCGTAAGATTACCACTGACATGAACATCCTTTAAATCAATTAAATCAGTTCCTGAAAAATCATAATCTTTAAAAGAAATATCTTCATCAATTTCAATAATCTTATCAACATTATTTTTTAGTCTTAATAAATCAATATTCATATTTCACCACCAAGCAGTAACAATTATACAAAATTTTTTTAATAAAATCAAGCAAAAATATGTTATTATATTACATGAGGTGAAAACATGACTACAATAGGAATAATCTGCGAATACAATCCATTCCATAATGGACATGTATATCATATAAAAAAAATTAAAGAAATGTATAAAGATTCAATAATAATACTAGTAATGAGTGGAAACTTTACTCAAAGAGGAGATGTAAGTCTAATCAATAAATGGGACAAAACAAAAATAGCACTTGAAAACAATATAGACATAGTAATAGAACTTCCATTTGTATTCGCAACACAAGGAGCAGATGTATTCGCAAGAGGAGCAATTCAAATATTAAATAATTTGAAAGTTGATAAATTAATATTTGGTAGTGAATGCAATGACATAAAAGAATTAACGAAACTATCAAAAATACAACTTCAAGAAAACTATGACAAACTTGTAAAGGAATATACAAATGAAGGAATAAACTACCCTACAGCTACATCACTTGCCTTAAAACAATTAGGAAAAAAAGAAATAAAATCACCAAATGACATTTTAGGATTATGCTATATAAAAGAAATAATAAAACAAAAAACCTCAATTGAACCAATAACAATAAAAAGAACAAATAACTATCATGAAAAAGAATTAAAACAAATATCAAGCGCAACCGCAATAAGAGAAGCAATAAAAAAGAATATTGACATGAAAGACTATATTCCAGAAACATCAAAAAAATACATAAATGAAAATGCTTTTATAGATAATTATTTCAATTACCTAAAATACAAAATAATGACTACAGATGATTTAGAAAAATATGAAACTGTAGATAATATAAAATATAGAATAGAAAAATATATAAACGAATCAAATAATTTAGAAGAATTAATAAATAAAGTAAAAACAAAAAGATATACATACAACAGAATAAAAAGAATGCTTTTGCACATACTATGCGACTTTACAAAAGAAGAAAATAAAAAATGCGAAAATATAGAATATATAAGAATATTAGGATTTAACAAAATTGGAAAAGAATACCTAAATAAAATCAAAAAACAAACAACAATACCAATAATAAGTAAATTTGAAAAAAATAATTTAATGTTAGATATAGAATATAGATCTACACGCGTATACTCACTTATATTTAAAAACTCAAAAGAAATAATTGAAAGTGAATACAAAAACAAGCCAATTATAAAATAGTTGGCTTTTAATTTTAATTTATGCTATTATTATAATGGAGAGTGTAACATGGATATAGAAATTAAAAATGAAAAAGATGAAGAACAATCAAAAAATATATGGAAAATTATAAAAATAATATCAATAATTATTTTAGGAATTGTACTACTAATTGTATATGCAAGATTTAAAGCAACCACTGGATTAAAAATCAATGAGTATAAAATTACAAATAATAAAATACCGGAAGAATTTCATGGGATAAAACTATTACAAATATCAGATATACACTTTGGAAACACAACAAATATAAAAGAATTAAAATACATAGTACAAGAAATAAATAAAACAAAACCTGACATACTAGTACTAACAGGTGACCTGTTAGATAAAGAAATAAATGAAGAAGAAAAAGCAGAAATAATAAATACACTAAAGGAAACAAAAGTTACAATAGATAAATACGCAATAATGGGTGATAAAGACTACGATGAAAAATTATGGAAAGAAATAACTGAACAAAGTAACTTCATTAACATAAACAATAAAGAAAAATTTATATACTATAAAAGAAATTCAAAAATAAGAATCACTAATGCAGACACAAATAATGAAGATATATACTCAATATATATAATGCATGAACCTGATAAAGTAGTTGATTTACAAAACAAATATGACTTAATACTAGCAGGTCACTCATTAAACGGTCAAATAAATATACCACTAATAAAACAATTATTACTACAAAAAGGCTCTAAAAAATACTATAAAAATCATTACTTAATAAACAACACAGATATGTATATATCAAGCGGAATAGGAACAACAAAATTTAAATATAGACTATTTAACAAGCCATCTGTAAATCTTTATAGACTAACAAAAAACTAAGAATAATTCAATTCCTAGTTTTTTTTCTTTTTCTTTCATTTCTAAATCTATTAATTAAAGTCTCCATTTTAATATAAGTAATATCATTAATCATATCATTAAAAATACTTTCCATGTGATGTCTATCCATCATATCACCTCTGAAAATAGAATATCATTTAAAGAAAAACAATTCTACAAAATCGACAAAACTAGAAAATATTAGAACCAAATATTTATTTCTTGAAAAAAAACAATACATCTAGTATAATTATTATTGGTGAGATTATGCATTATCCAACAGGAGTAAAAATAACACAAAAAAAAGATGTTTACTATGGAAACAGAGGTATGACACTAGAAAATGATTTAAACGAAACAAATAACTTCTATCTCATACATGATATTGCAGTCGTCCATAAAAAACCAACACCTATTACAATTAATAGAGTTGATTATAAAAGTAGAAATGATGCAGTAATAAGAGAAGCTAGATTTAAAATTCCATCAACTACAGACTATAATGGAATATATAAAGGAAAATATATAGATTTTGAAGCAAAAGAGACAAAAAATAAAACAAGCTTTCCACTATCAAACATACATAAACATCAAATAAACCACTTAAAAAGCATAATTAAACACGGTGGCATTGCATTTTTAATAGTAAGATTCATAACATATAATAAAACATATTATTTAGATGCAAAAGAATTAATATCTTTTTTAAAAGACAATGATAGAAAATCAATACCAATTGAGTACTTTGAACAAAAAGGATATGTAATTCCAGATAAATATAATCCAAGAGTTGATTATATAAAAATAATTGATGATTTATATAAGGAGGTACTATGAAAGACTCAAAAGAAAAAAAGAAAAACAACAATACAAAGAAAAAAAATATGACTAAAAAGTCTACACAAAATAATACAAAAAATGTGGAGCAAAAAAAAGTTCAACAACAAAAGAATATACACAAAAAAGCAGATATAAAAGAAAAAAAGAAAAAAAGAAAACTCAATAAACAAAAGATTCTACAAATAATATTATTAGCAATACTAGGATGTATGCTTTTAGGGATTATAGCAGTTGCATTATTTATGATGATTATAATAAAAGATGCACCAGAATTTAATCCCAAAAATTTATTTACACAAGAATCATCAATAGTATATGATACAAATGGAAATCAAATTGCTAAACTAGGTACAGAAAAAAGAGAAAAAATAGAATACAACGATATGCCACAAATATTAATAGATGCAATAGTCGCAACAGAAGACTCAACATTCTTCCAACATAACGGGTTTAATGCAGCCAGATTCTTAAAAGCATCATTTAGCCAAGTACTAGGTGGTGGTGGTGGTGGTGCCTCTACCCTAACAATGCAAGTATCAAAAAATGCATATACATCTAATGTAGCAAATGGATTTGAAGGAATAAAAAGAAAATTTACAGATATATATTTAGCAACAGAAAAAATTGAAAAAACATATACAAAAGAAGAAATAATGGAATTCTATGTAAACTCATACTACATGGGTGGCGGTGCTTATGGTGTTGAACAAGCATGTCAAAACTACTTCAACAAATCAGTAAATAATATCAACCTTGCAGAAGCAGCAATGATTGCAGGTATATATCAAGCACCTGGAAAATATGATCCTACAATCAATCCAGAAAACACAGAAGCAAGAAGAAAAACCGTATTAAACTTAATGCTTAGACATGGTTATATTACAAAAGAAGAAAAAGAGATAGCGGAAAAACTAACTGTTGAAAAAATACTTCATCCAAAAAATACAGATGGAGACGATCAAGTAGATCCAAGATACAAAGATTTTATTGATACAGTTGTAGAAGATGTAAAAGAAAAAACAGGATATAACCCATATACAACATCAATGTTAATATACACAACAATAGATAATGAAAAACAAGAGTATGTAACAAACTTAATGAAAAACTTTAACTGGGAAAACGATAAAGTTCAAGCAGGTATTGCTGTAATAGATACAAACACAGGAGCAGTAGTAGCTATCGGAGCAGGAAGAAACAGGGAAAATCAAGTAGGATGGAATTATGCAACAATGAACAAAAGACAAATTGGATCAACTGCAAAACCACTTTATGACTATGGTCCATTAATTGAATATAAAGATGCATCTCCTTATCATCTCTTCTATGACGAAAGATATACTTATTCAAATGGAACAAATATTAAAAATCACGATGGTGAATTTAAAGGCTTTATATCAGCAAGAGAAGCACTTAGAATATCAAGAAATATACCTGCTCTTAAAGCATTTCAACAAAATGAAAACAAAAACATATATGATTTTGTAACAAAATTAGGATTACATCCTGAAACAGATGAAGAATTTATTCACGAAGCACATGCGATTGGAGCTTATGGAGATGGTCAAACAACAGGAGAAAGTCCACTTTCTATTGCAGCAGCATACGCAGCATTTGCTAATGGTGGATACTATACTGAGCCATATACATTTACAAAAATAGTATATAGAAATAGTGATGAAGAATATATCCATAAACCAGAAAGAATTAAAGCAATGAGTGATGCAACAGCATATATAGTTGCTGATATGTTAGTAACAGGTTCTACATGGGTTACAACAAATAGAACAAGCATAAATGGAATTACTTATGGAAGTAAAACTGGAACATCAAACTATCCTGCTGAAGTAATAAAAGCAAAAGGACTTCATAGTAATGCAGCAAACGACTTATGGGTTGCAGGTATTTGTAGGGATTATTCAACAGCAATATGGTATGGTTATGATGAAATAACTGACAATACTGGCGGACGTGGAAATATAAATTTATATAGTGAATTAATTAAAGGAATATACACTGGAACACCAAATTTTACAAGACCAAGTAGTGTTGTAAATGTAACAGTAGAAACAAAATCTCCTGGAAACGGTCAACTACCTAGTGCATATACACCAAAAGACTACACAGTGACAGAATTATATAAAGCAGGAACAGAACCAACAACTGTATCAACAAAATTTGAAAGATCTGCAGAAGTTAAAAATCAAAAAGCAGAAACAAAAGGAAATGTAATAACACTTTCATGGAACGAACCTGATACAATGAATGCTCTAAATAGAGATTATCTAAGAGATTTATATAAAGACACATGCAAAAGTATTGATGATTGCGTAGAAAACGTTTATAATACTGACAGCGGTCTATTAGGAGCACGTTTATATAAAATTTATTACAAAAATCCAAATGGAACAGAAACATACATAAAAGAAGCAAAAGAAACAAATATTACAATAGATGAAAATGATCTAAAAAAACTACCTGCAGGAACAAAAGACGCAAAAGAAATAACACTTATAATAAAAGCAGGTTTTGTAAATGAACAAAAATGGGATTCAAATGGAGTTGAAATAAAAGCAACAATGCCAAAACCAACAACACCAGCAATACCTACAACACCAACAACTCCTACAACTCCAGAAAATCCAGGAACCAATCCCGGAACAAACACAGAAACTAACCCAACTGAACCAAATGGAAACAATAGTACAAATCCTTAAAAAAAAATAGAGATTAGCAAATATCTCTATTTTTTTGATATTATCTCACATATCAAATTACTTATTTCAGTAGGATTATCAATAGACAATCCTTCAATTAATCTAGCTTGAGAATAAAGAATCTTAGTATACTTGACTAACATATCTTTATCAGTATCATATAACTCTTTAATCTTATCAGCAATCTCATGATTTTCATTTATCTCTAAAACCAAATCAGCTTGAACCTTCTCATCAGTAGGCATTGCGTTAATGACCTTTTCCATTTCAGTAGAAATGCCACCCTTAGAAGTTAAACAAACCGGATGTGACTTAAGTCTAGAAGTAAATTTAATCTCACTTACCTGACTATCTAAAGAAGACTTCATGCAATCAAATATATCTTTATAAAGACTATTCTTCTCCTCTACTTTCCTCTTCTCATCCTCGCTATCTAAATCAAGCTCATTAGAAGAAACATTCATAAACTTCTTACCTTCATACTCCATTAAAACTTGAACAACAAATTCATCAACATACTCAGTTAAATATAATATATCATAACCCTTACTCTTAACTAGTTCAACCTGAGGTAAAGAATCAACCTTAGAAATACTTTCTCCAGAAGCATAATAAATCTCTTTTTGATCATCTTTCATGGAAGAAACATAATCCTTAAGAGTTATATAATCTTCTTTATTAGATGAATAAAATAAAATTAAATCCTTCAATTTATCTTTATCCATGCCATAATTATTATAAGCACCAAATTTAATCTGCATTCCAAATATCTTAAAGAACTTTTTATACTCTTCAAAATCATTCTTTAACATATCAGACAATTCATTTTTAATCTTATTCTCAATACTTTTAGCGATAATCTTAATATTTCTATCCTCTTGTAAAGTCTCACGAGAAATATTTAAAGATAAATCTAAGGTATCAACAACACCTCTAACAAAACTAAAATAATCAGGAAGAAGTTCACTGCACTTATCCATAATTAAAACACCATTAGAATAAAGCTGTAAACCCTTCTCATACTCTTTAGTATAAAAATCATATGGAGCATGACTTGGTATAAACAATATTGCATTATAACTACATTGTCCTTCAACAGAAGTATGAATCACTTTCAAAGGCTTTTCATAATCTAAAAACTTATCAGAATAAAAATTATTATACTCCTCTTCACTTATATCTTTCTTATTCTTCTTCCATAAAGGAATCATACTATTTAAAGTTTCATCCTCTACAGAATCAACATATTCATCATCACTACCCTCTTTTAAAACACGATTATTAACCTGCATAATAATAGGATAAGCAATATAATCAGAATACTTCTTAATAATAGATCTAATAGTATATTCCTCTAAAAAATCACTATACTTAACATCCTCAGTATCATCCTTTAAATAAAGAGTAATACAAGTGCCATATCCATCCATAGAAGAATTCTCAATAGTATAACCATCAACACCATCAGACTTCCACAAATAAGCTCTATCACTACCGTATGGCTTAGATAAAACCTCTACACTTTTACTAACCATAAATGCTGAATAAAAACCAACACCAAACTGTCCAATTAAATTAACATCATTTTGGTCACTATTCTCCTGTTTAAAAGAATATGAATCACTTTGAGCAATAACACCTAAATAATCTTCCAAATCCTTATCACTCATACCACAACCATTATCAATAATAGATATAGTTCTTAAATCCTTATCAACAGAAATTCTAATATTTAAATCCTTCTTATTAACCTTAATACTAGAATCAGTAAGAGACTTATAATATAACTTATCAAGTGCATCACTAGAATTGGAAATAAGTTCTCTTAAAAATATCTCCCTATTTGTATAAATTGAATTAATCATCATGTCTAATAATTTCTTAGACTCTGCTTTAAATTTTTTCTTCATAATTTACCCTCCACAATATAATTATACTCATATTTTAGCACTTGTCAATAAAGAGTGCTAAAAAGATGTCATTTCTTATAACGACATCTGTCTTTTAAACCACAACTATCACAACTAGGATTAATCGCCTTACAATAATATCTTCCAAATAAAACCAATTGATGATGAAGTCTACATAACTTATCTTTAGGAAACTTACGATTTAACTTCTTCTCAATAGTTAAAACATCATCATTTTTTTTAGCCAAACCCAATCTTACACTAACACGAGATACATGAGTATCAACCGCAATTAAAGGTTCATCATAAATATTACTTAAAACAACATTAGTAGTCTTCCTCCCTACTCCAGGTAAAGACTCCAAAAACTTTCTATCATTAGGAACATAACCAATATCTAATAACTTCTTAGAAATAAGAATAACATTATGGGCCTTCTTATTAAAAGTACCAATAGGTCTAATAATAGAACAAACATCAGAAAAAGAAGCATTAGCTAAATCATTTAGAGTCGGATACTTACTAAATAAAATATTAGTAACACTATTAACACGTTTATCAGTAGTTTGAGCGCTAAGCATAGTCGCAATCAACAACTCATAATCCTTATTATAATTAAGCTCACACTTAGGATTAGGAATTAATTCATCTAAATAATTAATAATATCATTCATCGTTTAACCAATCATAATTAAGAATATCATTAGAAGCAACTTCTTTTTTCTTCTTAAAATTAACTCTAGATTTTTCAACATCATTAGCAGTTTTAATACCCTTTTTAGCCCACTCACTAAGTATTTTATCAATATATCTTAAATTACTAACACCATTATAAGTAGCTTCCTTTAAAGCAAGTAAGATAGTCTCTTCACTAGTACCACTATCTAACCATGCACCAATAATTTGATACTCCATAGGAGAAATAGTTCTACCAAATTCAGACTCAAAAACATCATAAATATTAGTAGACTTTTCTTCCTCATGATCAATCAACAAATAAGAAAGCTTATCATATAAACCCGATAAATCAATACATTCATTTCTTACATTACCATTCTTCCTAATAGAAACCTTAATAACACCTTTAGAACTAAGCGATTCAATACATTCCATAACCTCAGCAAGTGTCATACCTATATCATCGCATATCTTCTTAGGATTAAAAATAGAATCATTATTAATAAGATAAATTAAAAGCACAAACTCATCAGAATTCAACCCAATTTTCCTATAATTAAACAATAATAATCTAGGAACTAAAATATCACGATTAATAAGAACCTCTTTTAATTTATCAGTCATAGTAACCACCATAAATTATTATACAAGAACATTAAATTAAAAACAAGAAAAAAAGCATCATTACTGACACTTATAAGTTTTAACAATATAATCTAAAATTTCATCCTTATTATTATTAAGTTTCCCATATACAATTCTCTTCTCAATATCAGAATAAATATTACCAATCATATAATTATTGACATTAATTTTATCACATATATCAAAAAAATCAACATCAATTTCATCCCTATCCTTTATAGGAAGAGACTTATACATAGAAACAATATCTAAATTATCACCTTTAATCTTAGAAACAGCACTAAATATATCCAATCCATACAAATATAAATCATATAGCTCAAAAGGAACATTTATTAAATCTTTTATCTTCATGATTTTATAACGCATAGACTTAGAAAAATTATATGAATCATCAATGACAACTTGAGCCCACATACCACACAAATCATCAACAATAACAACATCACTAATATCTATGTTCAAAAACTTATCAAGACCAAACTTTCTGATTAAATCAATTCCATATTTAGCGTTATTACTAGAAAAAATCTTATCAAGCTCACTTCTTTTTCTATCAAATGATAAATTAACTAAACTAGACTTATAATAATTAATCGCTTTAGCCAACTTAGAATCAATAGAAAAATTCAAAATAGTAGCTAATCTTATAGCTCGTAATATTCTAAGAGAATCTTCAAAAATTCTTTTTTTAGAACCAATTAACTTAATAACTCTATGATTAATATCAATTCTAGCATTCATTAAATCAACAAATTCTCCATTAGAATCAATACATAAAGTATTTACAGTAAAATCTCTTCTTCTTAAATCAGATTTTAAATCATTAACAAACCTAACTCTTTTTGGATGTCTACTTTTAATATATCTTCCATCACGCCTAAACGTAGTAACTTCAAATTCATAATCCTTATAATTCAAAAAATATGAACCATGTTTTCTATTTTTAACATCAGAAAAAACACTACACAAATCATCATAATTAGCGCTTGTACATATATCTATATCATCAGATACCATACCTAGATAATAGTCCCTAGGAAATCCGCCAACTATATATGATAAATAGCCTTTCTCATTCAATTTATTTAAAATTTCTAACGCAACACTATATCTATCCATACAACACCTCAAAAAGAAAAAGGCTTAATAGCCTTCATTACTAAATTAGTTTAAAGCTTCTTTTAATTTAGATCCAGCTTTAATTTTAGCAACATTCTTAGCAGCAACTGGTACTTCTTTTCCAGTTCTTGGATTTCTTGCAGTAGTAGCTTTCTTATGAACTTTTTCGAAAGTAGCAAATCCTGTTAAAGTCACTTTACCTTCTTTCTTTAATCCTTTTATAACTCCTTCTTGGAAAGCATCTACAGCACGAGCTGAATCTGCCTTAGTTAATCCAGTTTTTTCTGCAATAAAACTTACTAATTCTGCTTTTGTCATTAAAAATACCTCCTATTGTTAAGCTCTATTTTGCTTACATTCTAAGAATACCATGTTTTTCATATAAAATCAATATAATTACACAATTTTTTTATATTTATAGAAAAAAGATGATAAAAATCATCCTATAAAACAATCGCAAATAAATTGCCACTACCTTTATTAACAAGTTTAGTTAAAGTTTGCTGTAACTTACCACGAGCATTATCAGGCATTAAAGATAACTTAGCTTGAATACCTTCCTTAACAATAACATCTAAACTCCTTCCAAAAATCTCACTCTTCCAAATATTACCAGGTTCCTTATCATAATCCCGCATCAAATAATCAATTAACTCCTTACTTTGAATCTCAGAACCAATAATAGGTTCAAAAGTAGACTCAACATCAACACGAATCATATGAATAGAAGGCGCAACAGCCTTAAGTTTAACACCATACCTACTTCCTTGTTTAATAATTTCAGGAGTATCTAACTTCATATCAGAAAGTCCTGGAGAAGCAACACCATATCCGGTAGTCTTAACCATCTTTAAAGCAGATTTAATCTGGTCATACTCGTGCTTTGCCTCATTATACTCTTGAAATAAAGATAACAATTGAGACTTACTCGTAATATCAATGCCAATAATATCCTTTAAAACAGTATTATATAAATCACTAGGAGCATCCAAATTAATAGTAACAATACCAGTTGAAGTATCAACATCAGAAATATAAGACTTACTTATATACTCACAATCAGTAAAATGAGAAATAATACTATCTATATCACGAACCTTATCAACATCAACAACACTATCACGAATTCTATCAATATAAACCTTTTTAAGCCAATTATCACTAGTTAAACAAGCAATCCACTCAGGCATATTAACATTTACCTCTAAAACAGGAAACTCATACAAAGCCTCTTTTAAAATATTATAAATTTCCTTATCAGTCATACTCTCTACACTAATAGGTAAAACAGGAACATCATATTCATCATTTAATCTAGAAGCAAGTCTCTCAGTCTCTGGCAACATTGGATGAGTAGAATTTAAAACAACAATAAAAGGTTTGCCAATTTCCTTTAATTCACTAACAATACGTTGTTCAGCTTCAACATAATTTTCCCTTTCAATCTCACCAATAGAACCATCTGTAGTAACTAAAATACCAATACTAGAATGATCCTTAATAACCTTGCCAGTACCAATCTCTGCAGCCTCTACAAAAGGAATCTCTTCATCATACCAAGGAGTCTTAACCATACGAGGACCATTCTCATCTTCATAACCCTTAGCACCCGGAATAACATATCCAACACAATCAACTAACCTTACACTAGCACTAAACTCATCAATAGTAATATTAGCAGCATTACTAGGAACAAATTTTGGTTCAGTAGTCATAATAGTTTTACCCTGAGCACTCTGAGGAATTTCATCTAAAGCTCTTTTCCTTTCATACTCATCAGGAATATTAGGAACAACCAAATTTTCTATAACTTTTTTAATAAAAGTACTCTTACCAGTTCTAACTGCTCCGACGACACCCAAATATAAATCACCGCCAGTACGTTCTGTAATACTTTTTATAATATCAATTTTTTCCATATTAACCCTCTACTTTCATTCATTAAAGTTTATGAGCAAATAAAAAAATTATAACAAAAAAACTACTAAAAAGTAGTTTATACTGTAACAGTTTCATTATTATAATCAGCAATTATATCTTTATTATTTACTTCAACATAATTTTTAATGCTTTCAAATAAAATTTCTAAAGGATTAATACCCTTCTTTAAAAGCTCCTCACCATAACTCTTCATAAAATTTCTATAATGTTTTAAAACTAATTCACTTATATAATCTTGAGTTTCCTTAGTCTTTTTAGCAAACATTAAATTATTATTAGAACTTCTTTGAATAGTACCAAAAATCTCACCAGAAATATTAACAACAGTATCACAATAAGAAACATTAGTACCATAAGTAATGCTTCTAAATAAAATAGATAAATCTTTATTATCCTTTTCCATATATTCCCTTATCTTAGGTAAACTAAAGCATCCATTTAAATCATACTTAATACCAGCACACCTAAAATCTACATCTTTCTTAAAAGCACCAGTTTTTTGTATAAATATATCTTTTATCTTTCCTACAAACTCATCATGAGATATTAATATAGAAGGAAAATTATCATGAACATAAAGTAATACTTCATTAAGTAAATCATCTATACACTTATCCATATTATTATATAAAGCTACATCAATGATATTAGAAATATTCTCAATAAAATCAACATATTCAGTTACATACTTTCTATATCCTATGTCCATGTTACCACCTATTATACATTTTAGCACACCTCAATCCATAAAAACAAGAAAAAATCATTAAAAAGTAATGATTCTAAAACATTTTATCTATATCTTTAGGAACATTGTCATTGACAACAGCATTAACAATCTTATCCTCTTTATCCTTAGAAACCTCTCTACCAGTCATTTGACTAAGCTCCTGTATAACCTCTCTTAAAGTATTCTCATTCTTTAAATCATTCTCCTGTAACTTCTTAGCAAGCCCTAAAATAGTATCCTTATTAACATTAGTCTTCTTTTCAACACGCTTAAAAAATCCATCAGAAAAACTCATAAAAAAACCTCCTACACTAATATATGTAGAAGATTTAAAATGGTTAAATCTTTTCTTCACCTTTATTTTTAAAATTAATAACTATTGGAGTACCTTCAAAATCAAAAGACTCACGAATCTTATTCTCTAAATATCTTTCATAAGAAAAATGAACAAGACCTTTACTATTAACTTGAATATCAAAAGTTGGAGGGCAATTAGAAACTTGAGTACTAAAATAAATCTTAAGTCTCTTACCCTTATAAGAAGGAGGTAAATTTAAACTATAAGCATCCATTATAACATCATTAATTAAATTAGTTTTAATCTCTTTCTTGCTATTTTCATAAACCTTTTTAATCTCAGGAATCAAAGTATGAATACGCTTATGAGTTTTAGCAGATAAAAATACAATTGGAGCATAAGTCATAAACTGAAAATTATTTCTAATATTACGAGTAAACTCCTTCATCTTTTCATCTTTATCCTCAATAACATCCCACTTATTAACAACAATTACAACTGCTTTACCAGCTTCTATCGCATAACCTGCAATATGTTTATCATGTTCAATAATACCCTCTTCAGCATTAATAACAATAACACACACATCAGATCTATCAATTGCCTTTAAAGATCTAAGTAAACTATACTTCTCAACACTTTCATATACCTTACCCTTTTTTCTCATACCAGCAGTATCAATTACAACAAATTCTTCACCATAATAAGTAAAAGGTGTGTCAATAGCGTCTCTTGTAGTACCAGCTACATCTGAAACAATAATTCTATCCTCATTTAATAATGCATTAGCTAAACTACTCTTACCAACATTAGGTCTACCAATCAAACAAAACTTAATACTAGACTTATACTCTTCCTCATAAACAGGGAAATCACTAACAACCATATCCATTAAGTCGCTAATACCAATATTTTGTTCACCACTGACAAAAGCATAATTATCAAAACCAAGTTCATAAAAAGAATATTGATTATCACTAGCTAACTTACTATCAACCTTATTAACAACAACAATAACCTTTTTATTACACTTACATAACATGTCCTTTACAGTATAATCATTACTAGTTAAACCTTCTTTACCATCAACAACAAATAAAACAACATCAGCCTCATCTATCGCTAACTCTGCTTGAACCTTAATCTCTTCGTTAAAATCCATATCACTTAAATCAATACCACCAGTATCAATTAAATGGAAATTATAACCATCATAACTAACATTACCATAAATTCTATCACGAGTAATACCTGGAGTATCCTCTATAATAGAAACCTTTTTACCAACTAATTTATTAAATAAAGTAGATTTACCTACATTAGGTCTACCAACTAAAGCAACAACTGGCTTCTTCATAATACCAACCGCCTTTCTTAACTCAAAATACCTGGACATATTCTATCAAAATAAAGAAAGAAAGTCAAATTAACATATTGATTATTTATACAAAATATGTTATTATGTATGTAGTGAAGCAACACTTCATATAATAAAAAAGGATATGTCTGAACCGCATTCAGATGTATTCCTCAAATGGGTTACATCTGATAACAACAGTAGTTGAAATCAGATGTCTTTTGTTTTATATGCCAGTAATTACTTTTGTACCAAGTATTACTACTAGTACAAGTAATATAAAAATTATAACAAAAAGTTTTGATATAAGTTTACTTGTATCTTTTTTTGTCATAATATCATCCTCCTTTTACTCACTCGATGATTCTAAGCAAAATTGGAGGAAAACATCTGATTTTTCAAACATATCCTATATATGATTATAACTTATAATTAACCGCAAAGTCAACATAAAATTAATTCTCAATAAAGAAAGTAGAGTCCAAAAACTCTACTTTAATATTATATTATTATCTAATACATCAATAGTAATAATGCTTCCAAACTTAACTTCACCTTCAATAATCTTTCTAGCAAGTAAGTTTTCAACATTCTTACTAATAAATCTCTTTATAGGTCTAGCTCCATACTGTTCATTATAAGCAGACTCAACAATAAATTCCTTAGCCTTATCAGTGATTAATAAAGAAATCTTTTTATCTCTTAATCTATACTCAATCTCTTTAACAATCTTACCAATAATATCATAAACAACAGCCTTAGATAATGAATTAAATATAACAATCTCATCAATACGATTTATAAACTCAGGTCTAAATGTTGACTTAAGTTCATCCATAACAAGATCCTTATTACCTTCCATAATATGTTCACTACCTAAATTAGAAGTCATGATAATAATAGTATTCTTAAAATCAACAGTTCTACCTTGAGAATCAGTAATACGACCATCATCCAATATTTGTAATAAAATATTAAATACATCTCTATGAGCTTTCTCAATCTCATCAAATAAAACTATACTATAAGGATTACGTCTTACTGCCTCAGTTAATTGTCCACCCTCATCATATCCAACATATCCTGGAGGAGCACCAACTAATCTAGAAACAGAAAATGCTTCCATATACTCACTCATATCAATTCTAACCATATGACGTTCATCATCAAATAATTCAGATGCCAAACTCTTAGCTACTTCAGTCTTACCAACACCAGTAGGCCCTAAAAATATAAATGAACCAATTGGACGATTAGGATCCTTAATACCAGCACGAGCACGAATAATAGCCTCACTAACAAGAGATAAAGCCTCATC
>CAKJXT010000077.1 GCA_918219625.1 Bacilli bacterium | reverse complement strand
TTTAGTTGTTTATAATTATTCTAATAGATTAGGATATGCGACTAATACTATTAATTCTTTATTTGAGTGTATTAGAGATTTTAATTTATCTTGTGAAAGAATTATTGAAGTTATGGATGGAAAGAAGTTTAAGAAGGAGAAGTTTGGCAAAAAGCATATTGATAAGATTAAAGGTGATTTTAGTTTTGAACATGTTTCTTTTTCTTATGATGAGAATAAAGTTTTAGATGATTTAAGTTTTAAGGTTAAGGCTAATAGTACGGTTGCTTTTGTTGGTAAGAGTGGTGTTGGAAAGACTACTATATTTAATTTATTGTGCAAAATGTATGATGTTGATAGTGGTAGAATATTGATTGATGGTATTGATGTTAATCTTTTAGATAAGGAATCTATTAGAGGTAATATTACAATTATTTCTCAAAATCCATATATTTTTAATATGAGTATTAAGAATAATTTAAGATTAGTTAAAAGTGATTTAACTGATGATGATATGATTAAAGCTTGTCAAGTTGCGTGCTTAGATGATTTTATTGAATCTTTACCAGATAAATATGACACTATTATAGGGGAAGGTGGGCTTAATTTATCTGGTGGACAAAAGCAAAGGCTTGCGATTGCTCGTGCTTTAGTTCAAAAGACTGAAATAATTCTTTTCGATGAGGCTACAAGTGCTTTAGATAATGTTACTCAAGAAAAGATCAGTTCTGCTATTCGTAATATGAAGGGTGAATATACTATTATGATTATTGCTCATAGATTATCTACTATTAAGAGTGCGGATAAGATATTTTATATAAGTGATGGTAAGGTTCTTATGGAAGGTAGTCATGATTATTTACTTAAGAATTGTAAAGAGTATAAAAAATTATACAATACAGAAATTAATAAATTAACATAAAATTAAATATTATTATTGATTTGCAGTTAATTATAAGTTATAATGATTATAGGGAAACTTAACAGTTGGGTACTTGCCGAACTTCTAATGAGGGGAGGCTTGATATTTATGAAGAAAAAAGATTTGTTAATTACTTTTCTAATATTAATTATCATTTTATTGATTATATCAGTGATGATTTTAACAATAAAAAAATAGTACTCAATCTACAATAGATTAAGTACAAACACTAAAAATATTTGGTGGGTACTCAACATTGGAGAGTTAAGTATCCCTTTTTTTATTATATGAAGTATTGCTTCACTAAATACATTTTAGCACATTTTATATTTATAGTCAATTTATTTATAAATTTATTGTTAATTGTTTTTTAGGACTAATTTAGTCCTTTTTTTCATATATTCATTTAGGTGAGTTTATGAAGAAATTGTTGCTGTTTTTATTATTATTTATTCCTATTAGGGTGTTTTCTATTGATACAAGCGCTACTAGTGCGATTTTGATTGATACTGATAGTGGAAGAATTTTATATTCTAAGGATATTCATAATAAGAGAAGTGTTGCTTCTATTTCTAAGATTATGACTGCTATTGTTGCTATTGAGTCAGGTAAGCTGGATGATGAGGTTACAATTGGTTTTGAAATAGAAGATGCATATGGATCTGGTATTTATATTAAAGAGAATGAACACATGAAGTTACGTGATTTAGTTTATGGATTAATGCTTAGAAGTGGTAATGATGCAGCTCTTGCTATTGCTAATTATGTTGGTGGAGATGTTTCTAATTTTGTTAATATGATGAATGATAAGGCTAAGGAATTAGGAATGAAGAATAGTATTTTTAATAATCCAAGCGGATTGGATGAAGAGGATGATGGTAATATTTCTACTGCTTATGATATGTCTTTATTAATTAAGTATGCGATTCATAATAGTGATTTTAAGGATATTGTTTCTACTAAAAAACATGTTGTTCATACTGATATGAATGATTATTCTTGGACTAATAAGAATAAGTTATTGTTTTCTTATAAGTATTGTACGGGTGGTAAAACTGGTTTTACTATGAAGGCTCGTCGTACTTTAGTTACTACTGCTAGTCGTGATGGTTTAAATTTAGCTGTTGTCACTTTAAATGATGGGAATGATTTTTTTGATCATATGAATTTGTTTGAGTATGGTTTTAGTAATTATACTAGTTATCAAATTTTATCTAGTGGGGTAGTTAATATTCCTGATGATACTTCTAGTGATAAAGAAATGTATATTGATAATAGTTATACATATCCTTTACTTGAAGAAGAAATTGATAGTATTTTTTTAAAGTATAAGATTGATAAAAGTGGTGGTGGAGTTATAGATGTTTATTTGGGTGATAAGTTAATTCATACTGAACCTATTTTAATTAGGGATAAAGAGAAGATTGTTAAAAAAAGTTTTATTGATAAGTTAAAGGGATGGCTAATTCATGATGAATAAAATATGGGGAGTATTAATTATAATAGGTGTCTTGTTTAGTTTTTTTACTGGTAATATTGGTTCTATTAATAGTGAAATATTATCTTGTGGCGAGACAGTTTTGAACATGGTTATGAAGTTATTTCCTATTATGGCTTTATGGCTTGGTATTATGAAGATAGCTGAAGTTTCTGGATTATTAAAAAAAATGTCTATTATTTTATATCCTATTACTAGATTTATTTTTCCTGATATTCCAAAGGATAGTGATGTTATTAGTTTGATTACTTCTAGTTTTGTTTTTAATATGTTTGGTCTTGGTAATGCATCAACTCCAATTGGTTTAAAGACTATGAAGAGTTTAAAGGATTTGTCTTGTAGTGATGTAGCGAGTGGTTCAATGATTACATTTTTAGTTTTAAATACAACTGGTTTTACTATTATTCCTACAACAATTATTTCTTTAAGAATGATGCATGGTAGTAGTAATCCTAGTGGTATTATTGTTCCATGTTTAATTGCGTCTTTATCATCTACTATATTTGGTCTTATTATCGATAGATTTTATAGGAAAAGATATGTCTAATTTTATTTTACCTATTATTGTTTTATTTGTTGTTTTTTATGGCTTTAAGAAGGTTGATATTTATGATAGTTTTGTAGATGGCGCTAAAGAGAGTTTTGATATGGTATTTAAGTTATTCCCTAATTTACTTGGAATGATACTTGGTATTAATATTTTTATTAAAAGTGGGTTTTTAAATTTTACTTTGGGTTTTTTGAAACCTATTTTTGGTGTATTTATAGATTTAGTTCCACTTTGCTTAATGAGACCTATTTCTGGTTCTTCTGGTATTGCTTTACTTAATAATATTTTTTCTTTATATGGTGTTGATAGTATAATTGGTAAGATGGCTTCTATTATACAGGGTTCTACTGATACAACTTTATATATTTTAACTTTATATTTTGGTAGTGTTGGTATTAAGAAAGGAAGGTATGCTTTAAAGGTGGGACTGCTCTCTGATTTATTTGGAATAATATCAGCTATTGTTATTTCTTATTTTATTTTTAAATAGATTTATTTCTATTTATTTTTTTATTTAAATAATTTATAATTATTGTAGGATAGGTGTAATATATGGGTAGATATGTAGACAGTGATTTGTTGTTAAAACTTTTAAAACAATCATATTATGATAAATATGTAGTTAGAGCAGAAAATATTTCTGATTCTTATTTTCAAACTGTTTTAGGTGTTAATTATAGTGAGAAAATGAAATTGAAAGAGATTGATAGAATTATCAATACTCAGAAGACTTCTTTGGATTTATTGATTGATTTTTTTTCTGATTCTAATGCTGAAAAATATCCTTTATGGTTTAAAGAATTAGGCGTTCAAAGTTTACTTTCTTTAGAAATTGAAAATGATAGAGCTGTAAAAAGAACTGAATTTTCTGTTAAACCATTTATTAAGGTTGATGTTGATAAAATTTTAAAAACATATGATATTTTATTAAGAGAATTGGGCGATAAAAATATAGATGATGATAAATTAAATCAGTTACTTGAAAGTGATATTTTTTCTAGAATCTATTGTAGTTTTTTTGAAAAAGATGATGAAAAGAAACATATTTATTCTTATGATAAAGGTGAATGGAAAAGACGAGATGGTATTGTTTCATGGCCTGAGTATATGCGAGGCGCTGTTTATGATGATTATTATGTTTTAGGCGAAGATGGTACTTATTCTCATTGTTGTGTGTCAGTTTGTGTATTGGATAATAGTATTGTTTCGGTGGATTTTAGTGATAAAATGGAACCTAGCTTGTTAAAAGTTTTGTCTAAAAAGTTTGATACTTTTTCTAATGGTGGAGATTACGCAAATATTGTTAAGGATGTTGAATTTTTAAATTATATTTATGCTAAATGGGAAAATAATAAAAGTGTTGATTTAAGTAAGGAAGAAATAAAATTTTTATATGAGGTGGATAGAAAAATTTTAAATTTTTCACATGATGTAGATCCTAGAATTGAACAAATAATAAGAACGAGAAATATACGAAAAGATTTATCTTTTGCTTTAGGTTGTGATGAAAATCAAATATCATTAACTGATGATGATGTTTTAAAAGGTGATAAAGTTTTTCATTATGGTTTTATTAATGTTTGTGATGTGTTTGAAAAAGGCGCTGATATAATATTACCAAAGATAGTAAATAAAGGTGTTGGATTTGCTATGGTGTATAAGGCAAAAAAATTGATTTTGCCAGAGACTATTATAGGAAAAGTTTATCATTCGTGGGATATTAAAAGTATCGAAGAATTGATATTTCCTCAAAATATGAATTATGAAATTGATTTAAGCGGACTTGAAAGTGCAAAAGAGATAAGATTTCCAGAGAAAATTAATGGTATTTTAGATTTAAGCAAATTATCAAATGTTGAAAAAATGATTTTCCCTATAGAGATGAGTGGAAATTTAAGATTGTCCAGTTTGAAAAGTGTTGAAAATGTATTGTTTCCTAAGACAATGAATGGAAATCTTTTGTTGAATGGTGTGGTTAGTTCAATAGGTCTAAATTTACCGGAGATAATGAATGGTAACCTTAGTTTAAGGAGTTTAAAAAGTGCTATAGGATTGGATTTGTCAGGCATTTCGATGAATGGTGATCTTGATTTGAGTGGACTCGATAATCCAGATGGTTTGAAATTGCCAAAAATAATAAAAGGTAATTTGGATTTAAGCGGTTTAAAAAGCACAAAAGGTTTAGTATTGCCCGAAGAAGTACAAGGAAATCTTATTTTGCGTGGAGTTAAAAATATTGATGAATTGAAACTTCCTAAAATTGTAAAGGGAAGTCTTGATTTAAGTAATTTAAAGTCATTTAATAAACTTTCTTTACCAGAAAAAATAGATGGTAATTTAGAATTAGATAGTTTATTAGATGCAAAAGATTTAATATTTCCTAAAGAAATTGGTGGGTCTCTTTATTTGAATTCAATTATTAGTCCTAAAAATTTAATTTTACCTAATAAGATTGGAAAAAGCCTTTATTTAAAAGAATTGAAGAGCGCTAAAGGATTGAATTTTCCAATTGAAATAGGTGAAAATCTTGAATTAAATGGACTTACAAGTGCAAAAGGTTTAAATTTGCCAAGTAAAATTGGTTATGATCTTTATTTAAATGGATTAACGAGTACTAAAGGATTAAATTTACCTGATGAGATAGGTGGAAGTCTTTATTTAAGAGGTCTAAAAAAGATAAAAGGATTGAATTTACCTAATATAGTAGGCGGTGATTTAGTTTTAGACGGTGTTGAAACTGCTGATAATTTAATAATAGAGTCAGTAGGACGAACTATTAATTTATGTAGTCTAAAAAGTGCTAAGCGTTTAATATTCCCAAAACATGTTAATGGTAATATTTTGTTGGATAAATTGGAAAAAATTGATGATTTAATTTTACCAGAATCAATTAAAGGTATGATATGGTTATCCTCAATATCATCTATTGATAAAATAAATTTTCCTTCTGAGAT
This sequence comes from Bacilli bacterium, assembly GCA_918219625.1. The sequence goes on along the minus strand of CAKJXT010000077.1, from coordinate 6,544 downwards.
GGTTGGTACTATTCGTCTTGAAGGGTTAAAAAAATGTAAATCTTTAAAATTTCCAACAAAAATGACAGGCGATATAAATATAATAAATTTAGAAAGTGCTGAAGGGATTGAATTTCCTGAAACATTATCTGGAGATCTTATTTTAGGGTTGAGGGATATAAAGAATTTTAAGATTCCTTCTAAAATGAACGGCTCAATAAAATTTTGTTGTTTGGAGTCTGCAGAAGGATTAACTTTTCCAAAAGAGTTTAATGGTTCTATTGGTTTACCTAAATTAAAAAATGCTAAAAATGTTGGTTTTCCAATTAAGTTGAACGGTAGTGTTGATTTAAGTGGTTTAAAAAGTGCAGAAGGTTTGATATTACCAACAACAATTAATGGTAATCTTAATTTAAATGGGTTGGAGAGTATATTGGGTTTAGATTTGTCTGATTTAATTATGAACGGACATATTAGTTTGAATGGTTTAAAGTCTGTAGAAGGTTTAGAATTTCCAAATAGTCTATCTGGAAATGTAGAGTTGAATGGATTAATTAGATGTTCTGATTTGAGATTGCCTAAAAAATTAAATGGTTCTCTTTATTTGAAAAAATTAGAATATGCTGAGGGTTTACAGTTACCCGATGAAATTAATGGAAATTTGGATTTGAGTGATTTAAAGATTTATAATGGCTTAGTTTTACCAACGAAAATCCATGGTGATTTTTATTTAGGATGTAGTTTAGCTAGTATTCAGGGGTTGATATTGCCTGAAGTGTCTGGTAAATTTTATTTCAATGGTGCGGAAATGGATCCAAAAGAATTAATTATTTTACAACAGGAAAAAGAAAGGTTAAATAGGCAGGATTCTTATGATTTACCGATAACTTATTCTGATGATGGGTTTGGTAAATCTGGTAAAAGAAAAGTTTAGATTAATCTAAGCTTTTTTTATGGTATTATTTTTTAAAATAATGTATAATGATAGTGGTGATTATAATGAATCTAGAAGATGTTAATGTTGAAAAAGAATTAAAGATACTTTATATGGGAACACCTGAGTTTAGTGCAACTGTATTAAAGGGGTTAGTTAGTAATTATAAGATTCGTGCGATTGTTACTCAACCTGACAAGAAGGTTGGTAGAGAGGGTAAGATTTTATATTCTCCTGTTAAACAGATAGGTATGGATAATACTATTTTAGTTTTACAACCTGATCATTTAATGGATATTTATGATGATTTAAAAGATATGGAACTTGATTTAATTATTACATGTGCTTATGGAAAAATTCTTCCTCCTGAGGTTTTAGAGTTACCTAGACTTGGTTGTATTAATGTTCATGCTTCTTTACTTCCTAAGTTAAGAGGTGGAGCTCCAATTCATAGAGCTATTATTAATGGTTATAGTAAGACAGGTATTACTATTATGTATATGAGTAAGGGTATGGATGAAGGAGATATTATAAGTCAAAGAGAAATTCCTATTGATTTATTAGATACTGCTGAAACATTACATGATAAGTTAAGTGTACTTGGTAGAGATTTACTTCTTGATACATTACCTTCTATTATAAATGGTACTAATAGTCGTGTAAAACAAGATGATAGTTTAGCTACTTATGGTTATGTTATTAAAAGAGAGGATGAGAAATTAGATTTTTCTAAGTCTAAGAGAGAGGTTTATAATAAGATTCGTGGTCTTAATTCATGGCCTGGTGCTTATACATTAGTTGATGGTACCATCTTAAAAGTATGGGAAAGTCGTATTTCGGATAATGTATTTTCTGATAAGTTAGATGGTGAGGTTACTGCAGTTTATTCAGATGGATTTGGTATTAAGGTTAGTGATGGTGAGATTGTATTCTTGACTGTTCAACCTGAAGGTAAGACACGTATGAGTGCTTGTGATTATGCTAGAGGAATGGTAAATAAAGGTAATTTTGTAGGGAAGATTTTTGAATGAAATTAAAAGATAAATTAAGGGATAATAAAGGGATTCAAAAATTGAAAGAGTATAAGGCATCTTATGATAATTTAAGCCCTCGAGCTAGTGCTGGTATTAAGTTAGGAATATGGTTTGTTGTAATTCTTACTATTTCTTTAATGGTTAATTTAGGTGGCAAAAAGGATTATATTGAACCTATAAAAGAGGTTAAGTTTAGTAATACTAGTAGTGGTGTTAAAGAGTATTTTTCTAGTATAGAGAGTTATCAAGCTAATGTTAAGTTATATAAAGGGGATATGGTTAATACTTATTTAGTTACTTGTAAGAATAAGTGTATTATTAATTTTGATGGTAATAAATATTATTATGATGATAATGTTTATTCTATTATAAATGGTGTTAAAACTGTATCTGATGATATAGATTTAAATAGATTATCAAGTTTTAATATTAATAATATTTATAGTTTAATTAAAAATGTTGAAGAAGATTATTTTACTGTTTATAAGGATGGAAGCTATTCTACTTTATATAGCGTATTAGGTGGTGACTTTTTTATAAGTCTTTCTACTGATAAATATATAAGTGTAAAGTTTAGTGGTAATAATGGTGTAAATAGTGTTGAATTTGATTTTACTCAATTGCAACAATCTGATTTTTATGATAAAGTAGTTATTGATTATAGTAATATAAATAATATTGATAGTGTGGAGGATTTATAATGGATGTAATAATTTTAATAGCTGTTATAGTTTTATTTGTGTTTTTATTTAAGAGAACTTTTTCTTCTTTTGTATATGCTGTAGCTGTTACTGATATATTCTTTAGAATAGTTACTTATTTAAAGATTAAACTTACTAGTGGTTCTTTATATTCTTTTATTGATAAGAATATTCCTAGTAATATTCCTACTGTAATAGAGAAGTATACAAATTATGAGTTTAGTATTGTTCTTATATGGGCTTATGTAATCATTATGATTGTGTTTGAATTTTACGCAATTAGAACATTTATGCATAAAAAATAAATATCTTCGGATATTTTTTTGTTATTCTTGACAAAAAAGAGCTTAGTTTTATATACTTGTTATAGTAGTAGGCTGTTTTTTAGAGGGTGTTAAATATGGATGAAAAAAAGTTTTTAAAATTAGTTGATGAAAATGGTGTTGAAAAAGAATATGAAATACTAATTGCATTTAAATGGACTAAAACTGGTAAGAATTATGTAGTATATACTGATAATACTCATGGTGATGATGGTAAATTGAATATATATGCAGCAATTTATTATCCAGATGATGATAGTAGAATTGAGTTTATTGAGTCTGAAGAGGAGTGGAGAGAAATTGATAAGATTTTAAGAAGAACTTTATATAAGGGTAGGAAGTGATATAGTGGATAGGAGTAAAGTTGTTCAATTTGTTGATAAAAAAATTATTAATAATCCTATTATTTTATTTTTAACTGGTGAAACTATTGATAAAAAAATTGCTGGTAAAATAATTGCAAGATCTACTTATGAATATAAATTACGTGAGGATTTCAAACCTAAAGATATTAGTAAAGCTGTTTTGCCACCTGAGTTAAAACAAAAGTATTCAAATGTTGATGTTCAAAAATATGCTTCAAAGTGTTTTTATGATGCTCTTGCTGAGTTTATACAACTGTTATCTACTAAGTTTTCAAAAGATTATTTGATTAATTTTTATAATAATATAAATAGTGTTAATATTAAAACTAAGGATCTTGAGCATTCTGATTGTTCAGGATATTATCTAGCGAAAAAAAATTCTATTACTTTAGATTCTAATGAATGTATTTCAATATACCATGAATTGTTTCATATGGCAAGTTCTGTTTATAAAAATGGATATGTTTATTCTGGTTTTAGCCAACACGGAAAACAAAGAGGACAATTTGTATTTATTGGTAAGGGAATAAATGAGGGATACACTCAGTTATTGACAGAGAGATATTTTGGTCATATAGATGGTATAATGTATAGATCTTATATATATTGTACTTCTATAATGGGCAAAATAGAAGGAATAATAGGTAAAGACAAAATGGAAAAACTTTATTTTTCTAGTGATTTGCCGGGATTATTGAATGAACTAAAAAAATATGCTTCTGATGAGGAGATAATGAGTTTTGTTTCAGGAATGGATTTTTTAGTTGAACATTTGTATGAAGAAAAGATTTTATCCCAAAAGGCTTATTCTTATATGGTTGATAGTAGTTTAAAAAATGTTAATGATTTTCTATTTATGATATATTATAGAAATCTTAATTCTAAACTTAATAATGGAAAAATAAAAAGAGAAGATTTTTGTGACCAATTAATTGGTATATTCACTGGTATTTGTTTTTATAAAGATTATTTTAAAATTTCTGATGAAGTGAAAAAAAAGATTAAAAAGTGTTTTGTTTATCATAGATTTTGTGTGGGACTAAAGAGTGTGAATGATGATATTTTAGAAGATTTTTTTGGTTTTTCTTATGAAGTATCTATACTTAATAAATTATCAAAAATAGTAGATAAAGAAAAACTAAAGGATTTTTATTTTAATGATGATTTGTCGGGTTTAATGGATGAGTTGAGAAAGTATGCATCTTTAGATGAAGTGAATTCTTTTGTTTCTGATATGAAAGATTTATTTACTGATTTAGAATGGCGTAAACATGATAAAGAAGATTCTTTTATTAGTGATAAAATAGGTAATGTTCATCAGAAGAAGCGAAATGTTAATGACTTTATATTCCAAATATATTATAAAAATAGTAAAAGTAAATTTGATAACAGAGAAGTAACAAGTAAAGATTTATGTAATTATTATGAGAACTTTTTAGGAGATTGTTTTTATTATGGTGATTATTCTGATGAAGTGATTAGAACTATATGTAAATATCTGTGTTATAGTGTTGTTTTTGATTTGGATTATATAGATTGTTCTACTTGGTTGATTTTTCTTAAAGAAACTGGATATTATGACGATGTTTTTAATAAGGCTTTTGTTCTTGGATTTTTATCAGAAATGATTGGTGTAGATCAAGTGGAAAATTTTTATTTCAATAATGATTTGTTAGGTTTAGTTCAAAAATTAAAAGATTATGCTTCTTTGGATGATTTAAGTGATTTTGTTTCAAAAATGGAAGTTTTTTATAAAGGTTTTCAAAAAGATTTATATGCTAGTGATGAATATAAAGAGATTTATGAAAAAATTTGTGAGCACTTATTATTAATGTATTGTAGATATATTAGAACCGGATTAGAGAATAATGGATTAATAAATAACAATAGGCTAACAAAATTAGATTCTTTTATTAATCATAGAAGATTAAAGGTTTCAGATGCTGTTAAACAAGAAGTTATTAAAAAGTATAATATTTTTCTTCAAAAGAATTCTAATAATAAAGAAGCAGTTGCCTCTAATCATGTTAAATAAATGTTTTTACTGCTGTTTTTATATGGGCTTATGTAGTTGTTATGATTGTGGTTGAGTTCTACGCAATCAGAACATTTATGCATAAAAAATAAATATCTTCGGATATTTTTTTTGTTTTTTTAAGGATTTTTATTTTTTTTGTTGAATAATTATATTAGGTGGTAAATTTATGGATTATTACAATAAAATAAAAAGTCAGTTTATAAGTAATGAAATTTATAAGAGTGTTAAGGATTATTATAAAAATAGAAATGATTTAATGACATATTATAATGTTGGAAAATTATTAATTGAGGCTCAAGGTGGTGAAGAAAGGGCCAAATATGGTGATGGATTAATTAAGGAGTACTCAAAAAAATTGACTGATGAATTAGGAAAAGGTTATTCTACACGTAATTTGAAATTGATGAGAAAATTTTATTTATTTCAAAAAGGGCAGACACTGTCTGCCCAATTAAGCTGGTCACATTATATTGAACTCTTAAATTTGGATGATATTAATAAAATAAATTATTATATAAAAATTGTGGAGAAGCAAAATTTAGGAGTAAGACATTTAAGACAGAGAATAAAAGAAAAAGAGTATGAAAGGTTAGATGAAAATACAAAACTAAAATTAGTATCAAAAGAAGAAAATGAGGTACAAGATTTTATAAAGCATCCGATTCTTATAAAAAATAATATGGATATTGATGATATAACAGAGGAGTTATTGGAACAATTAATATTGAATGATATGGATAGTTTTTTAACAGAATTAGGTGATGGATTTTGTTATATTAAACATCAATATAAAATAAAAATAGGCGATAGTTATAATTATATTGATTTGCTTCTTTATAATATTATATATAATTGTTATGTTGTTGTTGAATTAAAAGTTACTGAATTAAAGAAAGAATACATAGGTCAAACTCAAGTCTATATGAATTATATAAACAAAAATATAAAAAGAGTTGATCAAAATGATACAATAGGGATAATAGTGTGCAAAAGAGAAAATAAATTTATTATGGAATATTGTAGTGATTTTAGAATTTATGATACGACTTATATGTTAGTTAATGTATAGTTTGTATAAATTTCTTGACAAACAAACAAATGTTTTTATATAATTATAATGGTGATGATATGTATTCATATATTGAAGGTAGAGTAACAGAGATAGAAAGT
>CAKJXT010000076.1 GCA_918219625.1 Bacilli bacterium | reverse complement strand
GCTTGTGCAGCGGCTAATCTAGCAGTTGGAACTCTATATGGTGAACATGATACATAGTTAAGTCCTATTTTGTTGCAGAATTCTATACTATCAGGATCTCCTGCGTGTTCTCCACATATTCCGAGTTCTATATTAGGGTTTGCTTTTCTTCCTAAGTTAGCTGCTAAGTCTACTAATTTTCCTACACCAATTTGGTCAATTGATTTAAATGGATCTTTTTCGAATATTCTCTTGTCATAGTAGTCATTTAAGAATTTTCCTGCATCGTCTCTTGAGAATCCATATGTCATTTGAGTTAAATCATTTGTTCCAAAACTGAAGAAGTCTGTTATTTTAGCTAGTTCATCTGCTATTAAGGTTGCTCTTGGTATTTCTATCATTGTTCCTACCATGTAGTCTATATTAACTCCAGTTTGTTTTATTATTTGATCTGCAGTATGTGTTACTATATTTTTTACGTATTTTAATTCATTTGTATCACCAATTAATGGAATCATTATTTCTGGTTTTACTTTTATTCCTTTTTGAGTAACATTTATAGCTGCTGTTATTACTGCAGTTGTTTGCATTACTGCGATTTCTGGATATGTAATTGATAGTCTACATCCACGGTGTCCCATCATTGGATTGAATTCTTTTAATGAATCGATTCTTTCTTTTAGTTCATTGTAGTCCATATTAAGACTATGAGCTAGTTCTTTTATTTCTTCATCTTTTTTAGGTAAGAATTCATGTAGTGGTGGGTCTAGATATCTTATTACTACTGGTAGTCCATCCATTGTTTCGAATAGTTTTTCGAAGTCATTTCTTTGATATGGAAGTATTTTACTTAGTGCGAATTTTCTCTTTTCTAAGTCAGGGGCTGCTATCATCATTCTAAAGTTGAATATTCTTTCTTCATCAAAGAACATGTGTTCTGTTCTACATAAACCAATTCCTTGTGCTCCAAATTTCTTTGCTGTTTCTGCGTCTTTTGGAGTGTCTGCATTTGTTCTTATATCTAGTCTTTTAACACTATCAGCCCAGTTCATGAATGTTTCAAAGTCACCTGATACTGTTGCTTCTTTTGTTTTTAATTCAACGTCATATACATTACCTGTTGTACCATCTATTGAGATATAGTCTCCTTCTTTTAGAACTTTTCCATTTGGAAGTGTTAATGTTTTTGCTTCTTCATTTACTACTAAATCAGTACATCCAGATACACAACATTTTCCCATTCCTCTAGCAACTACTGCTGCGTGTGATGTCATTCCGCCATGAATTGTTAGTATTCCATTTGCGTTTTTCATTCCAGTTATGTCTTCTGGTGATGTTTCTTTTCTAACTAGTATTGTTTCTTCTTTTCTTTCTTTTGCTTCTGATACATCTTTAGCATTAAAGTATATCTTTCCAGTTCCTGCTCCAGGAGATGCTGCTAGACCTGTTGTTACTGGGATATTGTTTTTTAAGTCTTCTTCATCAAAGGTATCGTGTAGTAGTTGATCTAGTGTCGTTGGGTCTACTTTTAGAAGTGCTTCTTCTTTTGTTAATAGTCCTTCATTTACCATATCAACTGCTATTTTAAGTGCTGCATGAGCTGTTCTTTTACCATTTCTTGTTTGAAGCATGAATAAGTGTCCATTTTCAATTGTAAATTCCATGTCTTGCATGTCTTTATAGTGTTGTTCTAATAGTTTTGAATTTTTCTTAAATTCTTCATATACATCTGGCATTATTTCTTTTAGAGAATCTATTGATTGAGGTGTTCTTATACCTGCAACAACGTCTTCTCCTTGAGCATTTATTAAAAATTCTCCATATAATTTGTTTTCTCCTGTTGCTGGATTTCTTGTAAATGCTACTCCTGTTCCTGAAGTGTTTCCTCTATTACCATATACCATCTCTTGTACATTTACTGCTGTACCCCAATCATGTGGTATATCATTCATTCTTCTATATACTTCTGCTCTTTCGTTATTCCAAGATCTAAATACTGCTTTTACTGCTTCTAGTAATTGTACTTTAGGGTCTTGTGGAAAGTCTACTCCTTTTAGTTCTTTATATAGATTTTTGAATCTCATTACTACTTCGAACATCCCATTTGCGTCTAATTCATTATCTAATTTTACACCTTTTGATTCTTTTACTTTAGTTAGTATATCCTCAAATTTATTTCTATCTAATTCGTCTACAACATCAGCATACATTCCTATAAATCTTCTATATGAGTCACATACAAATCTTGGATCATTTGTTAGTTTCATAAGTCCTGAAGCTACATTATCATTAATACCTAAGTTTAGTATTGTGTCCATCATTCCTGGCATTGATGCACGTGATCCACTTCTTACTGATACTAATAATGGATTTGATGGGTCTCCAAATTTTTTATTTGTTGTTACTTCTAATTTTTCTATGTACTCCATTATTTGGTTTATAGTTTCATTATCTATAGTTTCATTATTTTTATAATAATTATTACATGCTTCTGTTGTAACTGTAAATCCTCTAGGTACTGGCAAACCAATATTAGTCATTTCTGCTAAGTTAGCTCCTTTTCCTCCTAGAAGTTCTCTCATATCCTTATTTCCTTCATTAAATGAATAAACAAACTTCATATTTATCCTCCTAATTATCCTACTATTTAAGTATAACATAAATTTTTATAAATATAAAGAAAAAACTATCTAGTGATAGTCTCTTCTTGATTTATATGCGTTTTCATTGTATTTTTTATTAAGAAAAAAAAGTTAGTTTCCTAACTTTATTTTGTATATTGTAATTCTTTTTCTTCGTATGGTGTTTTTAATAATTCTTTTAGGTATTCATAATTGTTTCCTATATAAGCGATTTCTTTTGATTTATTATTGAACTCTTCTATTTGATCGCATTGATGTAGTGATTCGAATAAATCAGATGAAGAATCACATATTCCTATATTTC
>CAKJXT010000075.1 GCA_918219625.1 Bacilli bacterium | reverse complement strand
CTTAAATCGTCAAGTGATGGAAGTCTACCTGCTATTGAGCTTGGAGCACCTTGTTCTTTTAAATAGTCTATATAATTTTCCACATAATTGTATGGGTCACTATTTGAGTCATATACATATGCTGGATAGCTATTTCCGTAAGCTGATTTTAACGTGTCTGATTCAATCCAATAATATATTCCGGTTTCTAATGCAGATTCTAAAAATGCAATAGTTCCTTTATAATTTAGGCGTTCTTCTTGAGACCAACCTTTTGAATTTGCATCTTGTGTTCCGTATCCTGAAGTTGAACTTGATACTTCATTTATCATTGTGCAATGATAATTGTTATCACATTGCCATTCATAACCTATGTTTAAGTTATATTTAGCTAACATTGTTACTTCTGAATTGCCTACATTTAATATATAGAAGTGTTCTGCTCCTAGTTTTACTTCATCACCGCTTGTTATTCCGCCACTTCCATCAGCATCATTTACTAATCTAACTCCACCTGCTTTGCATGTTTGTGAATCATATTGTTGTATAATTACCTCATCTGAGTCCAAATCCTTTATATAACAATATTCATCAAATTGTAGTGCAAATGATGTAGCACCTTTATCTGATATTTTTAGTGTGCCTGCATCTGGCTTTTGTCCCTTGAATTCAAATCCATTACATGTATTATTATTTGTTCCAAAATTATATTCACAGCCGTTGAATTGTTCTAGATTCATTTTTGTATTTGCATAGAAAACGTCTGCTTCTCTATCTAGTGCATATGCGGATGCTTCGTATGTACTTTTTTTTGAATCTTTTATTGATTTTTGTATTTTTGGTACAATAATTACAGATAGTACGCCTAATATTATTATTACTGCTAGTAACTCAATTAAAGTAAATCCCTTTTTCATTCTATCCCTCTTTATTTTTGATTCCATTTTTCATATGCTGAAATTACATTTGACATAAGCATTGCGACTGTCATCGGACCAACTCCTCCTGGAACTGGTGTGATTTTTTTTACTTTTGCTTTAACTTTATCGTAGTCGACATCACCATATAATTTTTTATCTACTCTATTTATTCCTACATCTATTACTATAGCGTCTTCTTTTACCATATCTTCAGTTATGAATCCTGGCTTTCCTACAGCTACAACTAATATATCTGCATTCTTTGTATGTTTTTTTAGATTTTCTGTTTTTGAATGACAGATAGTTACTGTAGCGTTCTTATTTAACATTAATCCTAATAATGGCTTTCCAACTAGATTACTTCTTCCTACTATTACTACATTTTTACCTTCAACATCTACTTTTTCTTCTTCTAATAGTCTCATTATGCCTTGAGGTGTGCATGATACTAATCCTGGTTTATTATTAAATATTTTTCCTATATTTATATCAGTTAAACCATCTACATCTTTATTTCTTGCGATGTAGTTAATTAATTTATCTTGATTGAATCCTTCTGGAAGTGGTAATTGAAGTAATATTCCATGAACGTATTCATCATTATTTAACTCTAATATTTTATTTATTACTTCTATTTCTTTTACTGTTTCAGAAAATTTAATGTGTTTGAAATATATTCCTATATTATTACAAGCTTTTTCTTTTGCTTTGATGTATGTATTGCTTGCTTCGTCATCTCCAATTTGAATTACTGCAAGACATGGTTTTATCATGTATTGTTTGACTTGTTTTTTTAAATCTTCTAAAATCTCGTCTCTTATTTTTTTTCCATCTATTATTTTACTCATATTTACCTCTTATATTTAATGGGTATTGCTTTGTGATTTTTAATACTCTTTCTTTTAGTTTGTTTAGATTTTCTTCACTACTATCTTTTAGTGCTTCCACTATTATTTCTCCAATTTCTTCAAATTCTTTTTCTTTTAATCCTCTTGTTGTCATTGCTGGAGAACCAATTCTAATTCCACTTGTTACTTTTGGAGATTGTTTATCATAAGGTATTGTATTTTTATTACATGTAATGTTTATTTTGTCTAGTATTGTTTCTGCGTCTAATCCTGTTATTCCTAATGACATTGTATCAACTAGTATTAGATGATTGTCAGTTCCACCTGAAATAATTCTGAATCCATTTTTTGTAAGTACATTTGAAAGTGCTTTTATATTTTTTAATACCTGTTCTTGATATTCCTTAAATTCTGGTTGTAGTGCTTCATAGAAACATTGTGCTTTTGCTCCTATTACATGCATAAGTGGTCCTCCTTGAATTCCTGGGAATATTGTTTTGTTTATTTTTTTGATTATTTCTTCATTGTTTGTTAGTATTATTCCACCTCTTGGACCTCTTAGTGTTTTATGTGTTGTTGATGTTACAACGTCTGCATATGGTATTGGAGATGGATGAAGTCCTGCTGCAACTAATCCTGCGATATGTGCCATATCTACCATTAGGTATGCTCCTGCTGCGTCAGCTGCTTCTCTAAATTTTTTAAAGTCAATAATTCTTGAATATGCACTTGCTCCTGCTATAATCATTTTTGGTTTTTCACGTCTTGCTGTTTCAATTAATTCATCGTAGTTTATTGTTTCTGTTTTTTCATCTACGTTATATGAGATTATTTCGTAATCAATTCCACTGAAACTAATACTATGACCATGTGTTAAGTGTCCACCATGACTTAAATTCATACCCATTACTTTATCACCATGGTTTAGAAGTGCTCTATATACTGCCATGTTTGCACTAGATCCTGAGTGTGGTTGAACGTTTGCGTATTTACAATCAAATAGCTTTGTAACGTATTCAATTGCTAATGATTCAACTTCATCAATGAATTTACATCCTCCATAATATCTTTTTCCTGGATATCCTTCTGCATATTTATTTGTTAGTATGCTTCCTTGTATTTTTAAGATATCGTTTGAAACGAAATTTTCTGAGGCAATTAATTCAATATTGTTATTTTGCCTTTCTAATTCTTTGTTTAATGATTCTAGTAATCTTTTATCCATATTATCACCCTATTATCATTATAGCAATTCTAAAACACAAAAAAAAGTACTTTGAGCACTTTTTTTTATTTTTTATTCACTTTCATTATTTTCTTCTGTTTCTTCTATTTCTTGAGGTTTTTCAGGCTCCTCAGGATTTTCTGGTATGCTTGGTTCTTCTGGTTGTTCTGGTTGTTCAGGTTCCTCAGGATTTTCTGGAGTGTCTGGTTCTTCTGGTTGAACTGGATCTTCTATAATTATAGGTTCTGCTGGTTCTTCTGGGGTTTCTTGAGGTTTTTCTTCTTGTACTTGTTCAACTACTGGTGGTTCTGCAACCGCTATTGTTTTAGGTATATTAATTTGACCTGTTGTATTTTCTGTATATGAGCTTTCTAATATGGTACCTTCTAGTACATCGTTTATTTTTTGTTTTGCTTCTTCAATGGATTCTTCATTTGGTATCATTACATATAACTGTGATCCACCACCGGAATAAGTATATCTTCTTGCATCGTATCCATCCAAACTTATTGATGTTACAATCCATTTTGGCATATCATTTATTTGTTTTTTTATTAAATCTGTTATTTTATCCATGGGCATATTGGTTTGAAATGAACCGTTTAAACTGTTTAGTATGCTTGTGTATCTTGTTATTATTTCTTTTGATGTTGCTTTATTTAGCATTGCTTGAATTAGTGCTTCTTGATTTTCTCCTCTTGTTCTATCTCCACCTTGAACTGTTTTTCTAGTTCGAGCGAATTCCAATCCTTGTTTACCGTTTACTCTATTAAATCCTTTTTTAAATGTTGAGTTTTCGTATCCTATAAATGTATATTCGGAGTATACATCAACCCCACCTAGTACATCTATTATTTTTTCAACTGATGAGAAATTTACTTTAATATAATAATTTATATCGGTATCTAAAAGGTTTTCTATTGTTTTTACTGATTTGTCTATTCCATATATTCCTGCATGTGTTAATTTATCTTTATATGATCCTTCTGTATCTGCAAGTTGTACATAGTAATCTCTTGGTATGCTTGTAAGTAAAATCTGATGTGTTTGTGGATT
>CAKJXT010000074.1 GCA_918219625.1 Bacilli bacterium | reverse complement strand
TTTGGGTATGTGATCCAGTAGATGGTACTGCAATGTATGCAAGACATATTCCGATTGCTGTATTTTCTTTAGCGTTAGTTATTGATGGAGTATCTGTTGTTGGAGTTGTTTATGATCCTTTTACTGATAATATGTATACAGCTATAAAGGGTGAAGGTGCTTATAGAAATGGTGAAAAGATTACTGTAAATGATTTTGCTTTAGATGATGTTAGATCTGTATCTCATTTTGATGTATGGCAAACAGTTCCTTATCCAGATGTTTGGAAAATTTATGAAGAATTAGGTAAAAGGACTTATTTTGTTAGTCTTGGAACTATTATAAGAGCTAGTATGTGTGTTGCAACAGGTGATTTTGTTCTTGCGATTTTTCCTGCTACTGTTGGTAAAAATTATGATATAGCTGCTGTTAAGGTAATTGTTGAAGAGGCTGGTGGAAAAGTTACTAATTTTTGGGGAGAAGATCAAAGATATGATAGAGATATTGATGGTGCAGTAATTAGTAATGGTGTTGTTCATGATGAGGTATTATCTTCAATAAAAAAATATTTAGAAAGAAAATAAAAACGACTTAGTCGTTTTTTATTATGTCTAATGTGTGTGCTGCTGCGCCTATTAAGTCCATTCTTTCACAAGTTGATAGGTGATATTTTATAAATAAGTCATATGTTTCTTCATCCATTTTGTTTAGTTCTTTTCTTATGTAGTTTGCTGGTCCATCTGGAGATATAATTTTTATTCTTTTTAGATTTGCTTTTTTATTTAAATTGTTTATTTCATCTAGTGTTAATCTGCTATATAAATCAGTTGGTTTAGGTGTTACATGGAATGATTCATTTATTTCTTTTTTATTTAGTGCTTCTTTTATACAATTATTTATAAAACCATGTGTTATTATTGCGTAGTCATTCATACAATAGGCAATCATTATAATTCCATCTTTTTTTGTTATTCTTTTTGCTTCTTTTAAAGCTTGTAGTTTTTCTTCTTCAGAAATTAGATGATACATTGGTCCAAATAGAAGTGTTAAATCATAAGTATTATCTTCTATCATAGATAGGTCTTTTGCGTTACCTAGTATTGTTTTTATATTTTTATTTTTTTGTTCTATTTGTTTAATATTATGTTTTACTAGTTCTACTGCTGTAACATCATATCCTTCTTCAGATAGTGGAATAGAGTATCTACCTGTTCCTGCACCAATATCTATTATTTTATCTCCTTTTTTTAGATATTCATGGATATATTTCATTGATGTTATAAATTCTATTTCTCCACGTCTTCTTGTTAGTCTTTTATCTTCATTAAATTTATTATAATATTTTATAAGATTTTCTTCATTCATAAGATCACCAAAAATATAATATTCCATTTTATTTATTTTTTCAAGTGGTGTATATTTTATTTATTAATTATGTTATAATTTATTTAGAGGTGTTTTGATGGAGAATTATTCTTATGATTTGATTTTTGAAAAAATTAAAGAGGAAATTCCAATTAATAGAAGTGATTCAGTCTTTGGTATTACATTTATTGCTGGACCTGGTACTGGTAAGAGTTATGTTTCTAATTTGATTTCTAAAAAAACTGGTTTATATATAACTGCTAATGATAAAATAAGAAGAGTTTATGATGAGTTAGGGTTTAATAATGTTGAATATGAATCTGATATAAAGAGGATGGCTAATGATAGAACAGTTTATCTTCTTGAAAATAAAGTTAGTCATATAATAGATGCGAATATGGAATTTTTTTGGGAGATGGCGGAGACTAATTTTAAGAATTATGGCGCAAAATTATATTTTGTAGAATTGGTTTGTGATGAAGAAGAAATATTAAGAAGAATAAATAATAGAGCTAAGTC
>CAKJXT010000073.1 GCA_918219625.1 Bacilli bacterium | reverse complement strand
ATCTAATACTAAACTATATTAATAAAAAAATAAGTCCTAAGCTAACAAACTATGCAGAACTAGAAATAAGAAAAATATCAAATCTAATAATAACAAAATCAATAACAAAAGAAGCATTAGAAAAACTAAACATAAATGACATATTTATAATAAATAGAAATAATAATAATGAAATAATAACAGTAGACTTAGATACAGTAAAAATAAATAATTTAATAAGAGAAGCAACAATAAATATAGAAGAAAATCTAAAACAATTAGAACTAGGAAATATTAATGAATACAATGAACATAAAAATGGAGTAGTATTAGAAATACCACTAGGACAAATATATAATAACTTCTTACTAAATAGTAGAGGACCAAAAATACCAGTAAAATTAAAAATAATTGGAGACATGGAAATGGAAACAAAAACAAAAGTAACAAACTATGGTATCAATAGTGCTTTAATAGAAGTATCACTAGAAATAAAAATAAAAGAAGAAGTAATACTTCCAATAACATCAAAAGAAATAGAAGTAACCCAAACAACACCAATCGCGATAAAACTAATACAAGGGACAGTCCCAAACTATTATTCAAATGGTATAAATAAAACAGAAACATTCTCAATTCCTATAGAATAAAAATAACTATTATGGTATACTAAAAGTAGAGGTGTACTATGAAAAAATATTTAATAATAATTCCTATATTATTAGCCATAACAATAGGAATAATATTCATAATTAAATATCCAAAAAAAGAAAAACCAATAATTGAAAACTATCTTGCAAGCACACTACCACAAGTAGAACTATACGATGAAGAATTCAATAAAGTAAAAGAACTTCCAAGAGGAACAAAAGTAATTATAAAAGAAGATGTTCAAAATGAAGAAAAAAACTATAAAAAAATAGAGTATGAAGAAAATACATATCTAGTAAAAGAAGAAAATATAAATGAACAAATAGTATTAGAAAAAGAGATATATGTAAGAACACCGTGCGTTCTATATGAAAATGAAATAGATGGTAAAATAATTTCGCATCTAAAAAAAGGAGAAAAACTTGAAATAATAGGATATGACTTTTTAAAAGATGGAAATGTAAATATGTATAAAGTTAAAACAGAAAAAGTTGGATATGCATACGCAAAATATCTAAACCAAGATGAAACAGAAGCAAATAAATATTATGATAACGGGTACTATGAAAAACATAAAGAAAGAACAAATAGATTTGGTGGAGGAGATGCAGAAACACTAGACTACTATCCATACATAAAACCAACATTTGAAGATAATATTATGCCAGAAGAAGTAAAAAGTTTATACATAAATAGAGAAACAATAAAAAATATAGATGAATATATAGAACTCGCTAAACAAACAAAAATAAATGCATTCGTAGTAGATATAAAAGATAATGCATCACCAGCATATAAATCAAAAGTAATGGAAAAACTATCTCCAACAAACTATGAACATGCAGACATGACTATCGAAGAATATAAAAATCAAATAAAAAAAATAAAAGACAACAACTTCTATGTAATAGGAAGAATAACAACATTTAAAGATGACTATTACGCATCAGACAATAATGAAGATACTATTTACGACACAAGAACAAATGCACCATTTAATCATAATGGATCACTATGGCCTAGCGCATATAGTAGAAACGTTTGGTACTTTAATGTAGAACTAGCAAAAGAAGCAGTAACAGAAATGGGATTCAATGAAATACAATTTGACTATGTAAGATTCCCAGATAGGACAAGTAGTATAGAATCACACCTAGACTTTAAAAATAAATACAATGAAACAAAAGCACAAGCAATACAAGGATTTGTAATGTATGCATGCGACGAACTACATAAACTAAAAGTATATGTATCGATAGACGTATTTGCAGAATCAGCACATCAATATGTAACAGGATATGGACAATACTTACCAGCAATCTCAAATATAGCAGACGTAGTAAGTCCAATGCCATACCCAGATCACTTCTCAAAAAACGAATATGGTATAAGTGAACCAGTTTGGACAGTTCCATACAAACTGATAAAAACATGGGCAGGATATGTACAAGATAGACAAAAAGAAACAACAACACCAGCTATAATAAGATCATGGGTTCAAACATATGATACAATACATGAACCATATATAACATATGATAGTAGTAAAGTAAGTGATCAAATAAAAGCACTTTATGATTCAAATATAAAAAATGGATTTATCACTTGGAATTCAGGCTCAAGTTTGTTAAAATATAAATCACTAAGTGAGGCATTTAATAAGGAATACAAGGAGTAGAATATGAAAAAATATATATATAATGATATAGAATATGAACTAATAAAAGATTATAAAGGTGGATTTGACAACCAAGAAGTAGGAGAAAAATTAACAGACTTCTTTATAGAATATGACTATATACTAGGAGACTGGGCATATGGTAAACTAAGACTAAAAGGATTTAACAACAAAGAAAACAAAAACTATAAAAAAATAAATGATAAGGACACAATAGATGACTATATAAAAAATCATTGTGCATATGATTGTAGATACTTTATATTAAAAAAAGCATAGAATATGATGTGAACCCTGTTTAGGAGACATCAATAAAAAAGCAGTAGATTAAAAAGAGAAAAAATTATTTTTCTCTTTTTGTGTAAGTTTTTCTCTTTTTCTTAGTTTTTGACTTTAATCTGGTTGTGT
>CAKJXT010000072.1 GCA_918219625.1 Bacilli bacterium | reverse complement strand
TTCAGATGGATCTATTTCTATTACTGGACGAATTCCATAATACAAATTATCTTCTATTGGGTCTGCCTCTCTTAGTTTCTTTATGTTTGCTTCATTTCTAACCCCTATAACATTATTTTGAACTACAGTAATTCCTGTCCAATATGATGTCGAATAAAACCACGCAGGTGTGTTTGAATTACATCCAGTTGTGACATCACAACTTACTGATGACAAATCTCCTAGATTTATTAGTCTTCCAATTATTGCATTTGGTGCATCTTGTTCTTTTAAATAATCAATGTAATTTTTTATATAAGGTGATAAACTACTTGATAAATTATATACATACGCTGGGTAATCATTGTCATACTCTGGCAATAATGTTTCTTTATCATAATTGTACCAATAAACATTGTTTGAAAATTTAGTTGTACCTATATATATTTCTTCGTTGGCTTCCCATCCTCTTGAACTTGCATCTTGTTTACCATAACCTTGAGTTGTACTTGAAATTTCTGTTACTGAATTGTCATCCCACACTTTATTTCCAGCTAGTAGATTATATTTTGATAATAATACGGCTTTACTCGGCATGATTGTTATTGCATCTCCTTCTCCGTATTCTTCATATTCTTCAATAATTCGTAATAAGTAGAAGTGTTCATTTCCTATTGCATATTCATCTCCTATAGATGGCACTCCATTATTATCGGCATCACTTATAAGTTTAACAGCTTTAATTATGCATGTATGTTGATTGTAAGGTTTTACATCTATTTCCTTGTCTATTAAATTTTTGGCGTAACAATTATTTCCTATTTTTACAGCCATCGCTATTTTACCATTTTTCATTATTTTAACTTCACCTTTTTCAGGCTTTGCACCAGAATAGTCCAATTTATCAACATTTGTATTTGTTGTATAGTTAACAATTATTTGTTCATTTATTCCTTTTAGTTCATTGTCTTGATATTTATATTCTGCTGCTTTTAATAGTCCTTCTGCACTCGCCATATTTGTTTTTTCTTCGGAATCATTTAGTGTGTTTATTACTTTTGGAACTATTAAAAGTGATAATACTCCTAATATTATAATTACTGCTAGAAGTTCAACTAATGTAAATCCTTTTTTCATATTTAACCCCCTATAAATGATATTATAAATGGTCCAAGTACTATTAATAGTATTATTGGCACTATAAATAGTACTGATATAATTGATATTTTGTTTGGAAGCTTATTTATTTGTTCTCTTACTGATAGAACTTGTTTTTCTCTTAGGAATTCTATTTGTGAATACATTGTATCTATTATACTATTTCCAAATATATTTGTTTGAGTTATATTTAGAATTATATTATTTATTGTTTCTGAAGGAATTCTTTTTTTTGTATCATTTAATGCTTCTAATAATGATTTACCGAATTTCACTTCAAATAGTGTTTTTTTAAATTCATCTGATAGTTCAGAATTGACATTTTTTACAGTTATTTCTAATGCTTTTTCTAAATTCCTTCCTGATTCTAGAGATAGAGTTAATACTTCAAAAAATGTAAGTGCTTCTCTATCTAGTTTATTTGATCTTTTTATTACTAATGTATCTAAAAAAAGATATTCAAATAGATAGTAGTATACTAAAGCAATTATAGGCGAAGTAATATATCCAGCTCTAAATATTAATAATGTTATAAAGAATATTATTAGGGTCGTTATTAGTCTTAAGTTTAGAAAGCCTATTTCATCAAATGGATAGTCTTTTAGGGTAGTAATTTTTGAATTAATTCTGTTTATTTCATGTTCTCTGTATATTTTTTTTACAAATTTGTTATTCATTATATTTTCACCTTCAATAGTTTTCTAATTACTATGATATATGCTATATAGTAAATTAGTATTATTCCTATTATTATTAACCCTAATTTATTTGTTAGAAGTGGTAAGAAGTATGTTGGATTTACTACCCATATCATTAATATAAAAGCAATTGGAACGATTGTTAATATATTTACAATCATTCTTGAGCCGCCTGTCATACTTTTTAATTCTAGTCTTAGTTTTTTCTTATTGAATAATGATTTTTCAATTGAAGAAAATACTTCAACTATATTTCCACCTGTTTGATTTAAAATTGTTAGTGAAGCAGTTAAGTATGATATTTCTTCTATTTTAATTCTTTCGTATAGTCTTTGAAATACTACATCTAATCCTAGTCCAAACGATAGTTCTAAATTCATTTTTTTAAATTCTTCTGCTATTGGTCCTTTTAATTCTTTTGATACAAGTTTTATTGCTTGTGTTATACTTCTTCCAGATTTAAATGCATTATTCATTATTATTATTGCCTGCAACAAATCATTTTCTAGTTTTTTTCTATAGTTTCTATATTTAAAATAGTACACAAAATCCGGTAGAAAAAATCCAAATATCATTGGCAAATATATATCATATATGTTAAATATTTTGAAGTTTATTGTTTTTGCGAATATCGCAATTATTATACATGTTAATGAAGATATAAATTTTATCGAAATAAAGTCCATGCTTGTTTTTGTTATTTCATTTGTTGTTCTTAAGTATTTTGTATATTTTTTACTATATTTTTTTATTATTTCTGATTTATATAGTATCCTATTTATTCTATTAACTATATTTGATAGTTTAAGTGTTATATTATCAAATAGCGATAGAGTTGTATCCCTTAATGGATTTATACTAAATTTACTTATTCTTCTTTCTAATCTTATACTTTTTGTATATATTGCGATTGCAAGTATTGATAGTAAAAGTATAATTGTAAAAATCATTTGAAATATCATTATGCTTGTTGCGGAGTTTGTTATGTTTATTATTACTTCCTTTTGTGCTTGATTACCCGCTTGATCTGATACATTGTATATTAATTTTTTTGTTCCCTTTGTATTAAAGTTTATCTCATTTTTATTTGTTGTTATCCTATCTGTTATGTTACCATCAACATTATCTGTTGCGCTTACATTTTCCATTATGTTTATATTTTTTCCTAGGAATACATCGTATGATTTTTTTCCAATCTTTAATATTGGTGCTTCTTTATCTATTATGTAAATTCCGCTATTTGTTTGATATTCAGTTTGATTTATGTCGTAGTATTTAACATCTATTTGGTATGTTCCTGTTTCTGATAGTGTAAATTCTGTTGGAACTATATTTATTTTTCTTATTTCCTTATATAGATTTCCATCCTTTTTTATTTGAAGTATATATGAGGAGTAAGTATTTTCTGGATTAAATGATATAGTTATATCGTGGTTTACTGGTTCTGTTTGTTCATATATACTAAATCCATTTAATTCCATACTTATCCCTCCTATTCAAATATATCTTTTAAGTCGTTTATACCTCTTGATTTTAATTTGTCATATACTTTTGGTTTATATTTATGCTTTACAAATTCTCCTATTACTTCTCCATTTTTTGTTATTCCTGTTTGATTAAAACTAAATATTTCTTTTAGTTTTATATTTCCTTTTTCAAAACCTGTAACTTCACATATACTTGTTATTTTTCTTCTACCGTCTGATAGTCTTGTTATTTGAATTACAATATCTATAGCGTTTTCTATATATTCTCTGATTGCTGGTATTGGAATTTCCATTCCTGCCATTAGTATCATTGTTTCTAGTCTATTTAATGCGTCTATTGGGCCATTTGCGTGCATTGTTGTAAGAGATCCATTGTGTCCTGTATTCATAGCTTGAAGCATGTCAAATGCTTCTTTTCCTCTTACTTCTCCAACTATTATTCTATCTGGTCTCATACGTAGTGAGTTTCTAACTAAATCTCTTATTGTTATTTCTCCTGTTCCTTCATAGTTTGTTAGTCTTGTTTCTAGTGAAATAACATGGTTTTGTTTTAGTTTTAATTCAGCTGCATCTTCTATTGTTATTATTCTTTCATCGTTTCCTATAAATGATGATAATACATTTAGAAGTGTTGTTTTTCCTGCACCTGTTCCTCCACATATTATTATGTTTAGTTTTGCTTTTACACTTGCTTCTAAGAATCTTGCCATGTATGGAGTGAGTGCCCCTGTTCTTAAGAAGTCATCAATGTTAGCTAGTTCTTCTTTAAATTTCCTTATTGTTAGAACTGGTCCTTTTAGTGATAATGGCGGAATTATTGCGTTTAGTCTAGAACCGTCTTCTAGTCTTGCGTCTACCATTGGGTTTGATATATCTATTGTTCTTCCTAATGGTTGAATTATTCTTCCTATTGTTCTTAAAATATGATCGTCATTTATAAATGAAACGCTATTTTCCTTTATTACTTTTCCATCTAGTTCTACGTATATTTCATTTGTCCCATTTACCATTATTTCTGTTATGTTTTTATCGTCTAGTAATTCTGTTATTGGACCATATCCATTTATTTCGTTGTCTATTAAGTTGTGTAAGTAACTTATCTCTACATTGGTTAAATCATATCCTTCTATTGTTTTGTTTATTTCATATTTTATAAAGTCTTCCATATTTTGGAATTCACCAATGTCATTGTCTATTAAGTTTTGTATTATTTTATTTCTTAGTTCATCTAACAACACCTTATTAGGGAATGTCTCATAGTCTGTTAGTTCTTCTGGTTCTTGATCTAAATTAATTCCAAATTCTTCTGTGAATTTTCTCTTTCCCATGTTATCACCTTTCTAATAAGTCTATTGCCATTTTATTAAACATTTTTATTGTTCTTTTATTGAATGTCCTTATTCCTTGATCTAGTAACATTATTTTTCCGTTTAGAACGTATCTATTTATGTTTTTGTTGTAGAATGATCTTGGAATTATGTAGTTTATATCGCTTTTTATTATGTTCTTTATATCATAGTTATTAAACATATCATTTAGTTTTGTATTTGATTCGTTAAGTACTGTTATATAGTTTTCTTTTTCCATGTCTTTATGTATCGCAATCATCGATTTTAGATTTTTTATATCTATTGGATTATTATTAAATATGTATACTATTGTGTCACTTTTATCAAATAATATTAAGTTTGTTGCGTCTAAGTAGTGATTAGTGTCTGCGATTATTACGTCATATTTTGGTCTTACCTTCTTTATTATTGAGCTTATATATTTTGTTTCTATTTTACTAGCGTATCTTGGATCTTTAGGCGCTGGAATGATATCTATGTTGTCGTTGTATTTTAGAATATAGTCATCTATGTTTTTATATTCATTTGTACTCATGTCATACGCTAGTTTATATAAGTCTGAATTTATCTCTACATTTAGTGAGAGCGCTATTCCACCACTATATAAGTCATAGTCAAGTATCAGCACCTTTTTATCCATAAGACTATACGTTGCTGCTAAATTTAGGGCAGTTGTTGTTTTTCCTGTTCCCCCTCTTACTGACGCTATTGTTATTAATTTTGCTTCTTTTATTGGCATAATTATCCCTCGCTTATTGTTATCTTATCTTCTTTTATTCCTTTATACTTATATTTAATTTCTATGTTTCTTCCAAATAGTTTTTTATTTTGTTTTATATTTATATCTATTTCTGTTTCACTTGTATATATTGTTTTTTCTTTTATGTCTTTTATATTCATATCTACAAGTGTATTTATTGTATCGTTTGATAAATTATTGTTTAATCCATTTGTTATTATTTCTCTTATTGTACTTTTTGTTTTTGATTTTTCAATGTATATATTCCCAACTTCTATTGTTACTAATAATAAGAGTAAGATTATAGGAAGGAGTATTACAAATATTACAAGTACCTGACCACTATTCTTTTTCATATATTGTCCTTTTTGTTGTTATATTATTTCCAATTATTTTATTTATTAGTGGTACATTAGATTTAATATTTTTTGATATTTCTATTGTTGTTAGTTCGTTTTGTTTTCTATAATTTATTGTTATATTGTTGCTATCTAAATATGTATTTAGTTCTTGTTTATTTTCTTTGTACAAGTCTATTATCAAATCCATGTTTGATTCTAGTTCGTGTTTTTTTAATGTTATCCTTCCGAATTCTATTATATACATTAAAATTAGTAGGATTACTGGTAATATCATAGCAAATTCTATTAAGGCTTGGCCCTTATTATTTTTCATATTATCACTATCCTATCATATATAAAATTATATCAAAGTATGGGTTAAAAGTCAAAAAAATTTTAGTCATTTGAAAACAAAAAAATGAGCAAAAAACTCATTTCTTATATTCAGTTGTATGTACTAGTGTTTTATCTTGTTTCTTAGAGACTTCACTTGGTAATTGTAGGCTTGCAAAAACATTTAATAATTCAGATCCAAATAATATATCTGCATTATGTCTTGCATATTGTTCTACAAATTCCCTTAATGTTTCAGGTTCTATTGTTATACCTTCAGTTATATCTTTATCTCTAGGGTGAAAGAAGCATTCTAGTTCGAAATCATTTGTCTCATCTACATTTATAGATTTCAACAGTTCAATATTCATTGATTTTAATATTTCGCAAACCATGGATTCTTTTTCTACAGCCTGTTTTTCAGTTTCATTAAAATTTTCCTCATTAATTTCCCGTTGAGAATCATGAAGATTATGTAATCCTTCATAAAAACTTTCTCTTTTATCATATAAATATTCATTTAAAATGTTTGCTAGAAAGTCTAAATCACTGTATTCACAAAAATGGTGTAGTGTTTTTGATAGTTTTGATTCAATTTCTTCTTTTCTTGCTTCGTGGTGTACTGCAACTAAATATTGTTTGCACGCATCAAATGCCATTTCTGCTGGTATATTACGTACATTATAATTATTTCTTAACAAAACGTCTTTAGTTACTATTTCTCTAAAGTCTTCTACTTTCAATCTACCCTTAGCAGAAGCAATTATAAGAGGTTTACATTTTTGATGAGTGTGACTTTGTAGAGTCGTATGTTCAGTAATCATTTGAATTTCCACCAATTTTTTAAGTAATCCTATTGAAGTTTCACTTAAATTAAATCTATATAATCTTACTTCACCATCGATTAAAATAGGAACAAACTTACGATTCATAATATCAGTTTTGAATGCTTCGTATTGTTCCTCTTTTGTGTTGCCTCCATTTAAGCAATCATCCCAACAAAGTGCTGGATTTCTATTAACTGGTTTTAGATTTGTTGGCATATTAACATCTCCTAACTGGTCAATTATTATATCAATAAAATTTGAAATTATCAATAAAAAAAAAGAGTAAATACTCATTTTGTTATATTATTGGCACGTTCCTTCTCCTGGTTTATTTCCTTCAACATACACTTTGTCTACGAGATTGCAAGATGATTTAGTGATAGAATCTTGTAGATATCCACCCAACAATTTCACTACGCTTACAACTACTATGCTTATTACAGCTATTATTAATAAATATTCTACAAGTGCTTGTCCTTTATTATCCTTCATTGCATTCCCTCTATTCTATAGTTACTTTTAGTATACTATTTTTATTTTTGTTTGTCAATTACTGATTTTTGTGTTATAGTATTTTTGGTGGTTTTATGCATGTAATTGTTGGTAAAAAAAAGTTTGATTTAACAGATTGTGAGTCTTTTCAATCTAGATTTATGGGGCTCATGTTTGTTAAGGATTTTGATTATTGTTTGAGGTTTAAAAAGTGCAACAGCATTCATACATTTTTTATGAAAACTAATATTGATGTTGTAATGACTGATAAGGATGATAACGTACTTTTTATTTTTAAAGATGTTAAGCCTTGGAAGATTATTTTTCCTAAGAAAGGTGTATATTCCACTTATGAGTTTCCTAGTGGAAGCGTTGGTAATATTAAGAAGTTAAAGGTTGGTAAATAATTATGGATTTAGAGAAAAGAGTTAGTGAGATTGAGGCCAGAAATAAAAGAGTTGAACTTGATAAAAGATGGGAAACCAGTTTTACAAGAAGAATTTCTATTTGTATTTTAACTTATATTGTTGTTTTATTATTTTCTTATTTTGTTAATAAATCAAATAATATATTTTTATCTTCGTTAGTTCCTGTTATTGGTTTTACTCTATCTACCCTATCTGTTAGTTTGATTAGAAAGATTTGGTTAAATGTTATCAATAAAAGATAATACTGTTAATGAAGTTATTATTAAAAAATCTAAGTTTATTACATTTTTATATCGTGTCGATGATATAGAAAGTGTTAATGGATATTTAAATTTTTTAGGTAATAAATATAAGGATGCTACTCACATTTGTTATGCTTATATTATCGATAATAATAAAAGATTTAGTGATAATGGTGAGCCTGGTGGTACTGCTGGAATGCCTATTTTAGGAGTTTTAGAAAATAAAAATCTTGATCATATTTTATGTTGTGTTGTTAGATATTTTGGAGGAATTAAGTTAGGCGCAAATGGTTTAGTTAGAGCTTATTCTAATAGTTGCAGCGATGCTATTTCTTGTTCTTCTATTGTCGAGTTAGTGGTTGGTAATACTTGTAGTATTTCTTTTAATTATGATGACACCAAAGTTATTGATTCATTGCTTTCTAAAGCTCATATTATTGACAAAAAATATGATAACAAGGTAATTTATACTTTTAAAATTGATTTGGATAATTTAATTTTTATGAAAAATGAACTTTTAAAGTATGATTTAATTATTATTAATGATTGTTATATATGCAAACAAGACATCTAATTTGATGTCTTGTTTTATTTTTCAATCAATTCATACTTTTTTAAAATTTCTCTTTTTCTTATCAATTCTAATTTCTTTTTAGGTAAGCTTTTTGTATTCATTTTAACTGTTTTTTTCTTTTGAGATTTTATTATTTGCTGTTGGTCAATTTGATGTTTCTTAATTGTTTGCCTCAGTCTTTCTTCTTCTTTTGTTTTTTTAATTTTTGCTTTTTCTATTTTGCATTTTACCACAATTTCTTCTTTTTTCATCGATTGCTCCACTTACTGTAAATAATATTACACCTATTATACTCATTATCACACCTGATTTAAGTCCTCTTGGTACATATTCAAATTCTATTACATGATTTCCTTTGGATAGTTCTATTCCTGTTAGTACATCAAAAATTTTTAAAGGTTTTACTTTTTTACCATCTACCAATACAGTCATTCCTTTATCATATGGAATCGATGCATATAGAATTTGATTTTGTTTTTGTACATTTACATTAGTTTTTATGTAATCTTTATTGTATTCAACTATTTTTAGTTCATCATGTCCTTTTAGAATATTAATTGCGTTATTAAATTTGTTTAAATCCAAAGTGTAAATCATAAATTCTTTTGGTTTAATTTCATTTTCTAATAGTACAAATTCTAGTTCCACTTCTTCGTTTTGTTGATAGTTTCCAAGTTCTAAAATATTACATTGATATCCATTTTCTCCGATTGGGTCTATTATACTTTTACCATTTAATAGTACATCTACTTTTTTAAATTTTTCGCATGACATATATCCATATAATATTCCTGCTTGTTCCGTTGCCATGTTTAATTTTATAGATGCTCTTTCGTTTGAATTTATTTTTTTATATGTTGTTGTTTGTTCGTTTTCATCTAACATTAAATTTTTTAGTTCCACTTTATAATTGTTTTTTATAAATACATTTTCTATATTTATATTCATATTTCTAAGTATTTTATTCTGATTTTCAAATGGATTATATTCTTCTAGTTCTAGGTTTTTAATATTATTATCGACCATAAACCCTATTGGTAAGTTATAAATATTTTCATATGTATTTATATTATAATTAGTAGCTAATCTTTTATAATATTCTAAATCTCTTTCCGATAATAAATATTTTATATTAAATAGTGAGTTTGTAACAAGTGTTGAGCCATAGTAGTTTGTTACATAAAATCTATTAAACATTCCTAAATATTTACCTAAGAAATCATTTGTATTTCCTTCGTATGTACTGCTAAAATGAGAAATTCCATTATAATTCAACAGTAATTGATCATTTGATGAATAGAAATAGTCTTTTTCCAATCTAAATAGTGTATTTTCTTTTTGATTTATATCATCTATTATTTTTCCTGTTTCTGTTACAAATTTTTCATATTTATCTTTATTTTGATATTTTATATTGTGTACAGTTATTCCACCGTTTATAGCCATTTCCATTATTATTGATAATATTATTAATTTACTAAATTCCTTATTTTTATTTTTGTTCAGATAAATTATGTATAGCGTCATTAGTGCTAATGTGCCAATTATTTTGTAATACATCGTTCTTGTATATAATAGTTTATCTATTAAAAGGGTAAATAATAATGCGTATAATAAGAATTTTTTTATAAACTCTTTATCTATTTCTTTTAAATTTATTAAACTCTTATATGCGATTATAAGTAGTATAAAATCAAACATAAATGAATATCTAAATGGAAATCCAACAGGATTTTTAAATGTATGCCATATTGTATTTATTGGTGAGAATACAAATCCTAGCGTAAATACTCCTATTAGCACTAATGATGCTTGTTTTTCTTTTTTGTTTATATTTTTATTAAAGAAATAATAAATCGTTAAGAAGGTCATCATTACCGATATGTATATGTTTGGAAGAGTTCCTAATATATCACTGTTTTTAAATGTACCTATATAGAATCTAGTTATTAAATCTAACAATGCGAATCTTTGATTAGGAACAAATTCCCCTAACATTCCGTTTGCTTTACCTTGCATTAGAACAAATATTGATGGTATTAATATTATTCCTGATGTTAATACCGATATTAATATATATTTAATGCAATATATTATTTCTTTAATATTTATTTTATTTTCTTTTAAATAACTTTGGTATATAAAGTATATTAATGATGCGATACATGACATGTATCCTATGTAATAATTAAATATTATTGAAAGAGTTAGTGTTACATAAAATAATAATGGTTTTTTTTCTATTAATCTATCTATTCCTATGAATATCAATGGTAACATTATTACACCATCTAGCCATAACAGATTTTGACTGTATACTATATTATATGCCATTAATGAATATGTTATTGAGAAAGCTAATGATGTTCTTTCCCTTTTGAATGTTTTGTTAAAATATATATAACTTGTTATTCCTGCCGAACCAATTTTTAATATATTTATTACTAATACAAATTTTGGTAAATCTAATCTATTAAAAAATATTATTAATAGATTAAACGGACTCATTAAGTAATAAGTCATAAGTCCAAACAAGTTTCCTCCTAGTGTTTTACTAAATGAATAAAATGGGCTTATTGCTCCGTTCAATACATTTTTAAATGCACTAAAAAATTCAATATATTGGTTAGCCAAATCAACTGTTAATATATTTTTATTTCCGCCAATTACTCCTACTATTATATATAGTATAATCATTACTATTATCGGTATTATAAATGATAATAGATAGTTTTTTACTTTTTTCATAATTTCACCCTTTTGTTATTCTATCACAATTTTACTTACATGTATATCCATTATTTTCATAGTATTTAATTTGTTCATGTTGTTTATCTATTATATTGTATCTTTTTATTATTAATTCTGATGCATCATTTTTATTTATTTCATATGTAAATGTATTTTCATTTATTTCTAATGTAGCACCAGATGTTTGTTTAAATAAATTTTGTTCTGATTTCTTACTGTCAGTTATGCTTTCTAAGTCCATGTTTTTATCATATGTTTCCATTATTGTTATTGTTTCAACATTTCCCTGTTTTGACTTTATTTTGACAGTTGTTTCTACAATATTCCCATTTATCATTTCATTTTTCTTACAAGTTTTTGTAATATATCCTTTACCAGCTTCGCCAAGACATCCAGTTAGTAGTATTGGTATTATTGGAATTAATATTTTTTTCATATATTCTCCTATTAAAATGGTACTGTTTTACAGTACCATTATTTTATTTTTTTTAGTTCATCATCTAAGTTTTCTTTTATGATAAAGTCAGCAAAACCATCTTCTATGTAATGTTCACTAATAAATTCTTTATTTTTATTTAACATTATATAGATTGGCTCTTTAGTTATGTCTTTAATTTGATTCAAAACTTGTAATCCACTTTCACTTTTTAGTTCATCATCTATTAGTATAAACTCAAATCGTTCTCTTTTTAATCTTTCTAATGCGTCTTTTCCATATAATGAATTTATAATTTCATATTGTCCGTAGTGTTCTTGTATTTTATCTACAATGTCATTGTCAACGCTTATTATTAAAATCTTTTTTTCATTTAATATTTTCTTTGAATATTTTTCTAATTGCTTTTTTACCTTTTTATCTTCTTTTATTTGTTGATCAAGTATTATCAGAAAGTTAGAACCTTTTTTTTCTTCGCTTTTTATTATAAAACTACCATTTAATGATTTAATAATTTTATGAGCAAGAGGTAATGATATATCTAATTTATCTATTCTTTCTTGTTCTTTTGCTTCTATTGTTTCTGATACATTTAAAATTGTATTAATTTTATGGATACTCATTCCCTTTCCCGAGTCTGATATATCAATCATTAACCTACATATTCCATATTTTACTATCGTATTTATGCTTAATTCTATAAATCCTTCTTCTGTATATTTAATTGAATCAAATACAACTGATAATATTATTTGTTTTAGTTTAGTTTTATCTCCTTGTAGGTATTCTGGAATATTTTCTGAAATATCATATCTAAATTCTATGTTTTTATTTGAGGCCTTTATTTCTGATTTTATTCTTAGTTTTAGTTCTTCAAAGAAATTTTTTGTATTATATGTAGTTTCTACTATTTTTAGATTAGTAATATCCATTTTAGATACATCTAGTGCGTTATTTACGTATGTATATAATTGTTTTGAATTAATATTTATCTGTTTTATTTTTTCTTCTATGTCTTTTGGATTTTCTATTAATTCATTGCTGATCTTTGTTATATCTTGTAGTGGTTTTTTTAAATCTTGTGATATTTTAAAAATAAATTTTGTTTTTTCTTCATAGTTTTGTTCTGTTAGTTTTTTATTTTCACTTAGTTCTTCTACCATTTGCATATCAGGGTTTTCAATTGTAAAGTACATTAATGCTGTTATTATAGATTCTGTTGTTGTTAGTAGTAATAAGTTTGGATTATACTTTTGTATCGTTACTACGATACTTCCACCTACTATTAATACTAATAGTGGTATATATTTTCTTTGTTTTATATTTTTTCTATTTAAAATCAAGCATACTATCATTATCCCTATACAAATTGCTGATAGAAAGTATACAAAATTTACTGCCATACCAAAACTGTATGGTGTATCTATACCACTTTTTATATATACAGGCATTAATAATATTATAATATCAAATATTAGATACATCATTTTTGCATTTTTTACATTTTTTTCGTTATATTTGTCTTTGAATGATACTTGTAATGTATATACTGTTAAGACAAATGCCCATGTAAAATAATATATCAAGTATATTTTTGCAATTAAGATGTTAGTTAGTGATGCTGAATCGCCTGTTTGCAATGAAATGAATCCTATAACATCTATTATTAATCCAGCTGTTGTTGTTATTAAAAGTGCAGAATATATTCTATTTTCTAGCGAATTAATTCTTTTTTTACCAAAGTAAACTACATTGAAAATAATTATATAAATTAAGCTACACACAGAAAATGAAACACTACTCATAATACTCCTCCTCTACTATATAAAATTATACATTGTTTTTTAAAAAAATAAAAGAAAAAGATAGAATTTTTTCTATCTTTGAATCTTCTTTTGATTACAGTAACTGATACCTGTTTTTTCTAGAAGTGCCTTCTGATCTACTTTTCCACCTGCATTGTGAGGTATTTTATCTACCTGGACAATATCATATGGTACGGCTAATTCATCCATGTTTTGTTTTAAATTTTCGAGTATTATTTGCTTTAATCCTTCGAAATTTCTACCTTCGTTTATTGATATGAATGCAACTGGAACAAATTGTTCATCTGGGTGTTCCACTTTTATTACCGCACATTCTTCACCCACTTCTAGGTATTTATCAATCAATTCTTTTATTTTTGATGGGTGAACATTAAATCCCATTCTTTGAAACATATCTGTCATTCTTTCAACAAAGAATATATGTTTTCCGTTTTTTATCACAATATCACCAGTTTTGTGTTCTCTTTCTCCTCTTTCATTTATAAATATTGCTTCAGCTGTTGCTTCTGGATTATTGTGATACTCTTTCATCAATGTTGATGTTATAACATGTAGTTCTCCTGGTGTCCCGTCTGGTACTTCTTTTCCTGTTTTTGGGTCACATACTTTTACTTGTACAAACGGAAATGGAATTCCTGCACTAAAAGGTTCATATGTTTCTGGAATATTATAAAGTGTTCCTCCAAATGTTTCTGTATCACCATATCCTTGTGAAATTTTAATTCCATATTCTCTTAAATTCTTTTCTGTTTCTTTTTTTAGAGGCGCTCCACCTGATACCACATTTTTTGCATTTCTGTATAATTTTAATAAATTTTCTCGTTCAACACCATTTGTTGCTTCTAGTGTTTTTAACATTAATTCTGCATGTATTGGTCCACCTATAAATTGATCAGGTTTGTATTTTAACCATAATTTTTCAAATGATTCCGAATTTGTTACAAGATATGGTACTAATATATTTTGAAATCCAAGTGTTAGTGAATAATGTGCTGCTCCTGCTCCATAAGCAATTGATGGAGGCATTATACTTAGGTTTTTGTCTCCTGCTTGATGATTTACTGATAATAAGTGTTTAAGTGCTAAAGCATTTGCCGCTTCATTTGTTTGTTCTACTAATTTAGGTGTTCCTGTTGTTCCGCTTGTTGTTATATATAGTGCTGTTTTATTTTTTTCAAATGGTACAGGTGTTACTATTCTGCCTTTTCCTGCATTCATAAATTCTTTATATAAGGATAGTTTTCTTTCTGCATGAATTTGTTGTTTTCTTAATAATTCTATTTGTTCTCTTAGTTTAATTGTTTCAGGTGTCTCTTTTTTTAATTTTTTCTTTAGTTCATCAAGTTTTAGCAATAAAGTTGGTATTGCTTCTGATCCATCCATTAATATTACATTTTCTATCGAACTATTTTTAATAGTTTCTTTGAATTTTTCATAAAAATCTTTATAAATAAATATATTTTTAATTTCTAAATCTGATATTATTTTTTCTAAAGTTTTAGGAGCGAGTGTTGGAAGTAGTGGTACATTTGCTCCTCCCAACATGTTTGTTGCATACATTAATTCCCAGTTTTCAGGTTGATTGGGAAGCATGGTTAGTACTGGTGAATCATTTCCTACTCCTAGTGTATCAAGACTTTGTGCTTGTTGTTTTATTATTTGAAGTAATTTCTTATATGATATTTTGCTAACCATATAATTTATCGCTGTGGCATGTGGTGTACTTTCAGTTCTTTGGCGTAATGCCTCATATAGTGTTCTATTTATGTATTTATCATATGATTCTTGTGTCATAATTATTCGGCTCATAGTATTCCTCCTTTTTGCCTTTATTATAGCATATTTTTAGCAGTTTCAGTTGTAAATTAAAAAAAATTACAGTTTTTCTGTAATTTTTATTTTGTTATACAACTTTTTCTATACTTGGTCTGCTACCTGGTATTGGTATTCTTTTTGTTAAAGTCATTGTAGGTTGTTCTTCTTCTTTTTCTGTTACTGGTATTTTTATTACACCATCAGCTTTTCTTCCTGATAACGTATAGAGTAAATAGTTTTGAAATGTCAATTTTTGTCCACATATTGTTAATTTGTAACCTAGTTTTTCCATTTCTTCAAAGAATATGTCAGCATCGACAATTGCGCCATTATATATTTCTATATCTTGATTAATTCTGTAATGTTCATAGACAGCTTTATCTGCATCTGTATTACTTGTTGAAATACATTTAGCTTTAAATCCTATTAAATCAACTCTGACAAATCCTTCAAGAACAGGCAATTTCATTCTTTTTAGTATATTCAAATCTCCTTTGCATCGTTTTTTTGTTTCTTCCATGAATCCTGAATATAACCATTTAATTCTTCCATTTTCCATGTCATTTATTCCTTCGAATATTTTTTTATCTGGTGCTGCTACTAAAAAATCAAATATGAATTTTTTTTCTGTATCATCTGTTTCTTCTATCAATCTAACGATCTGTTCCGCATATTTTCTTATGTCGCTTTTTTCTGTTTTAAAATCTGTCCTTGTATAAATTGCTCTTTCTTGTGTTGAATTTACTGGTCCCTTGCCATATCCTGGCCCGATACATATACTTGTATTTGGAATCTTTTGTAATCCATTTTGCATTTCTCCAAGTTCTTGAAATCCAAATAATATTTGTGAGAATGGTCCATTTAACTTCATTTATTTACTACCTTCCTTCTATGATTTAAGTATAACATTTTAATAATAGTTTTTTCAATACAAATGAAAAAAGTTACAAAATTTCTTCTGTAACTTTTGGTTTTGAGTATATACATCCACAATAGTTTTGTCTATATAGGTTATATTTTTTTGAAAGAATTATGCTTGTTTTATATCCTTCTTTTTTCTTGAAGTCTGAATATAAGTATTTAACATTGTATTTTTCTTCTAATTCTTTTCCTATTTGATTTAAGACTTGTGAATTTTTTAATGGACTAATTGTAAGTGTTGTTGTGAAGTAGTCAAAGTTATTTTCTTTTGCATATTTAGCGGCTTTTTCAATTCTTAGTTTGTAACATTTTCTACATCTTATTCCGCCTTCAGGTGCATCTTCTAGTCCTTTTGCGATCTTCTCGAATTCAACATTATCATAATCACATTCCATAATATGAATATTGTCTTTATTTAATTCTTTTATTAATCTTTTTGCTTCATTAAGTCTTTTTTCATATTCTTCTATTGGGGATATATTTGGATTATAATACAAGATTGTTATATCAAAGTAGTCGCATAGATATGTAAGTACATAACTTGAACATGGGGCGCAGCAAACGTGTAAAAGTAATTTGGGTTTTGTTCCTTCTATTTTTTTTAGTTCTTTTTCTAGTTCTAATTGATAGTTTATCATTCTTCAAATTGGGAGTTATATAGATTTTTATAGAAAGTGTCTTTTTTCATTAGTTCTTTATGTGAACCTGATTCTATAATATCTCCGTCTTTCATAACTAGTATCATGTCTGCATTTTTTATTGTTGATAGTCTATGGGCAATTATGAAAGATGTTCTTCCTTTCATTAGTTTATCCATTGCTTTTTGTATTAATGCTTCTGTTCTTGTATCTACACTACTTGTTGCTTCATCTAATATTAGTACTTTTGGGTTTGCTAAAATAGCTCTTGCGATTGTTAATAATTGTTTTTGTCCTCCGCTAATATTATTTGTGTCTTCATTTAATTCCATGTTATATCCATCTGGTAATGTTTTTATAAAATGATCTGCGTATGCTGTTTTAGCTGCCTCTTTTACTTCATTATCTGTAGCTTTTAGATTTCCATATCTAATGTTATCCATTACTGTTCCTGAGAATACCCATGAGTCTTGTAGTACCATTCCAAAGGCTTTTCTAAAGTCTTTTTTATTTAGTTCATTGATGTTTTTTCCATCTATTAATATTTCCCCATCGTTTAGATTATAGAATCTCATTAATAGTTTTACTATTGTTGTTTTTCCTGCTCCTGTTGGTCCTACTATTGCGATTTTTTGTCCAGGTTTTATTTTTGCGTTAAAGTCATTTATTATTATATTTTCATCGTATCCAAATTTAACGTGTTTGAATTCTACGCTTCCTTCAATATTTTCTATATGTTCTTTGTAGCTATTGTCTTCTTCTCTTTCTTCTAGAAATTCAAATATTCTTTCAGAGGCCGCTATCATTGATTGAATCATATTTAGAAT
Organism: Bacilli bacterium; assembly: GCA_918219625.1. The sequence goes on along the minus strand of CAKJXT010000072.1, from coordinate 3,912 downwards.
TTGCGCTATTTGTGTTATTGGATGAGTAAAGTTTTTATTGTATGTAATAAATGATTGAATATCTCCTATTTTTATTCTTCCTTTAATCGTGAAGTATCCACCTATTATTGATATTACAACATATCCAATGTTTCCTATAAATACCATTATTGGATGCATTAGTCCTGATAGGAATTGACTTTTCCATGATGCTTCACTTAGTTTTTCATTTTGTTTATTGAATTTTTCCATTAATTTTTCTTCAGCGTTGAATGATGTAATTATATTATGTCCACCATACATTTCTTCTACTGTACCATTTATATCTGCAAGATAGTCTTGTTGATTTTTAAAGTGTTTTTGTGATTTTTTAATTACTGTTCCTACAAATATTAATGATATTGGTATTATAACTAATGCGATTAGTGTCATTAATGGATCTATGCTTAGCATCATTATTAGTATTCCTACTATTGTTATTAAGTTTGTTATTAATTGTGTAGCACTTTGGTCTAAGCTTTGACTTAATGTATCTACGTCGTTTGTTACGAGTGATAGTGTTTCACCGTTTGTTTTTTTATCAAAGTATGACATTGGTAGTCTATTTACTTTTTCTGTTATTTCTTTTCTTAGTTTATATGTTACTTTTTGTGATATTCCAGCCATTACAAAACCTTGTATGTATGTAAATATTGCACTTATTATATAAAGCATTAATAATCCTAATAACATTTTTTCTATTTTATCGAAATTAATTCCACCAAAGCCTGTAATCTTTTTTACAAATCCTTCAGATAGTTCTGTTATTGTGTTTCCTAGTATTTTAGGCCCTACTATTGAGAATATAGTTGACGCTACTGCGAAAAGCGCTACTACAGTAAGACCTATTTTATAGTCACTCATGTAGTATAGGAGTTTTTTTAGTGTACCTTTAAAGTCCTTTGCTTTTTCTATTTGCATTCCTGGACCTCTTCTTCTATTATTTGCCATTTAGTTCCTCCTCTGTTACTTGTGAAAGCGCAATTTCTTTATATATTTCGCAGTTTTTCATTAATTCTTCGTGCTTTCCTATTCCAACTATTTTTCCTTCATCTAGAACTATTATTTGGTCAGCGTTTAGTACTGTGCTTATTCTTTGAGCAACTATTAATACCGTACTGTTTTTTGTAACACTTTTTAATTCATGTCTTAGATTTTTATCTGTTTTAAAGTCAAGCGCTGAGAATGAGTCATCAAATATGTATATGCTTGGGTTTTTATAGATTGCTCTAGCTATAGATAGTCTTTGCTTTTGACCTCCTGATACGTTTGTACCACCTTGAGATATAATTTCTTCGTATTTATGTGTTTTTTCATTTATGAATTCTTCTGATTGTGATATTCTTGCCGCTTCTTCTACTTTCTTTTTGTCTATTTTCTTTTTACCGAAGGCAATATTTTCTTTTATTGTGCCTTTAAATAGTATTCCTTTTTGTGGTACATATCCAATGTTTTCTCTTAGAGTGTACAAGTCTAGTTTTTTTACATTAATTCCATCTATTAGTATTTCTCCGCCTGTTACGTCAAAGAATCTTGGTATTAGGTTTATCAATGTAGATTTTCCTGATCCTGTTCCACCTATTATTGCAGTTGTTGTTCCTGGTTTTGCCTTGAATGATATATTTTCTAATATGTCTTCGTCTGCATCATGATATCTAAAGTATACATCTTTAAATTCAATATTTCCTTTAAATTTTTCTCCGATATCATCTATTACTTCTGGTTCTTTTATCATTGGATCTTTATCTAATACTTCAGCAATTCTTTTAAGTGAAACGATTGCTCTTGGTATCATTATCGACATCATTGATATCATTAAGAACGAAATAATTATTTGCATAGTGTATTGTATGAATGCCATAAGTGTTCCAATTTGAACTGTTCCTAAATCTATTTTTTTTGCTCCTACATATACTATTAATATACATATGAAGTTCATTATAAAGTTCATTGTTGGCATCATTACTGACATTATTCTATTTACAAATAAGTTTGTTTTCTTAAGAGTTTTATTTGCTTCATCAAATCTTTCTTCTTCGTGTTTTTCATTTGCGAATGCTCTTATTACTGGTAGTCCACTTAATATTTCTCTAAATACTAGGTTTACTTTGTCTATTAAGTTTTGTAGTAATTTGAATTTTGGTATTACTACTGTAAATAGTATTATTACAAGTATTAGTATTAGTGATATTCCTATTACTAATATAAATCTAAGTGGATTATGTATTACTTTTAAGAGTGCTCCTATTCCCATTATTGGTGCGAACGCTGCTATTCTTAAAAACATAGTGATTGTCATTTGTATTCTATTAATATCGTTTGTACTTCTTGTTATTAATGAAGCAGTACCAATTTCTTTCATTTCTTTGTTTCCGAAACTCATTACTTTTTCTACTACTTCTTTTCTTACTGATGCGCCAAAGTATGCTGATACCTTACTTGATAGATAAGATACTATTATTATTGTTACAGCACTTAATAGTGAGATTGCTAACATTTTTATTCCTGCTGTTTTAATATAATTGTTTTGTGATTTTGTCATATCTATATTAAGATTACTGTATATTGTTTTTACATATTCTATTCCTATTGGCTTCTTTAATGCTTCATCCATATCTTTGAATTTTTCTTCAAATTGTTTTCTTAATTCTTCTGAATCAGTGTGTTTTACTAATTTGTAGAAGTCTTCTTTTGTTTCTAGATTCATGGCTTTTAATAATAATTCACCATTTTCTCCTTCAATCATTTGAATTATATTTTCTGGAAGCATTAATATATTTGATAGTTCTTTCCTTTTTTCTTTGTTTATTTTTTTTAGATTGTATGTTTCATTTAATTCATAGTTTTCTTTGATTATTTCTTTTTCTTCTTTTGTTAAGAAAAGTTCTATTTTATTTAAGTCTTCTTCACTTATTTTTTCGAATACATTGTCTTCTATTCCGTTTTGTCTAATTCCTACGTCTACAATTTTTGCTGTATAGTCAGGAAGAGACAGATCACACATTGCGCCTATAAATAAGGATATAAGAACTAATATTATTGATATTTTATGTTGATTTAAATGTTTTAGTATTTTTTTCATTTTAGTCCTCCTTATATATTCCACGTTTTAGTATTTCTAATTGTTTATCTAATTTTTCTTTTATAGTTTCTTCTTTTTCTTTATCCATGTATAAATCTATTAATCCACGCATTATAAGCCCTATTATAATATCTATTATATAAAAAAGTTCTTCTTCTGTTTTAATATTTAGATTTTCTTTATTTATTTTTGATATAAGTTCAATTGTTTTGTATTTACTTTCTATATTTTCTTCATACATTTTATTTCTAATTGATACATTATAATTGAAATTTAAACATATATTTTTAAATAGTTGTTTGTCTTTTGAGCATAGATTTAATATTTTATTGTATGATTTCTTTGTTGTTTCAAATAAGTCCCCATTTGTTTCTTTTATTGCCTGTTTTATTATTTTTATTATTTTTTCTTTATAATTATTTAGCGAGTAGTCATATAAATCGTTTATATCTTTGAAGTATGTATAGAAGCTTCCTCTTGATATATTTGCATCCTTTATTATTTTATTAATAGAAGCATCTGTTAAAAGAGCTCTTTTGAATTCTTTTAGTGATGCTTCTATTATTATATTTTTCTTTTCTTCTGGAAGATTATTAAATGTTAATGTTGGCATTATTCACTTCTAAGTGCTTCTACTGGATCTTTTTTAGCAGCTAGTTTAGCAGGTATGAATCCACCTATTACTGTTAAAAGGATGCTTATTATAAGTAATATTATTGCATGTTTTGGATTAAGCTTAGCAACATCTGGTAAGTCTGTTAATTTTTCTATTATACTATTTGCAGGGAATGTTAATAGTTTAGCTATTATTA
>CAKJXT010000071.1 GCA_918219625.1 Bacilli bacterium | reverse complement strand
TGGAGTTTGTTTTTCACCATTTTCATCTATGTAGAATAGTCCAAATCTTTTTGGAGTTGCGAAGTCTACTTGAACTGTTGGTATTTGTATTTCTCTACCTAGTGAGTCTTTAAACATGAAGTCTAGTTTTGGTCCATATAGGGCTGCTTCTCCTTCACATTTTTTAGCATTTAGTCCTAATTCATCTGATATTTCTTGTAGTAGGTTTTCACATAAATCCCAGTCATTTATATCTCCTATATATTTTTCTGGATGTTCATAGTCTCTTACTGATAGTGATACCCAATTATTATCCCATAGTCCCATTCTTGAATAGAAGTCTTTTATTAGGTTAACAATACTTATTATTTCATCTTTTACTTGGTCTCTTCTACAGAATACATGTCCATCTTCTACAGTAATTGCGTATACTCTTGATAGTCCACTTACTGCTCCTTGTAGTTCTGCTCTATATTGTTTATCTGATTCCATATATCTAATTGGTAAGTCTTTATAACTTCTTAGTTTTGATGCATATATTTGAGTATGATGCGGACATTGAACTGGTTTTAGTACAAATTCATGTCCTTTTGGTGAGTTTACTCTAAATAGTTCATCATTGAATTTTTTAGCGTGTCCTGAAGTTTCAAATAAAGAAATATTAGCTAAAGATGGACAGCTTACTTTTTGGAATCCATATTTTCTACAAATGTGCTCTATTTCTTTTTGTAGTTCATCTTTTACAATAGTTCCTCTTGGAGTATATAGTGGTAATCCTGGCCCTACATAGTCAGAGAAACAGAATAAGTCTAAGTCTTGCCCTATTTTTCTATGGTCTCTTAGTAAAGCTTCATTTAAGAAATTATTGTATTCTTTTAGTTCTTCTTCATTATTAAATGCTTTTCCTACTATTCTTTGAATCATTTCTTTAGATGAATCTCCATTATAATATACACCGCTTATTTTTAATAATTTTACATATACATTGTTTTGTTTTATTACACTCTCTAATTTTTCAAAGTCTTTTTCACTTACTTGATCATCTGATTTAAATTCATAATAGAATTCATCATCATTATAAGACATATTATCTAGTCTTATATTTTTGTAATTATTTTTAATTACTTCTTTTAATAATTCACAACATTTTTTATTCATATTTATTCCTTCTTTCTATGCTTTTAAAAGGGATTAATCGTATCTTCCGTCATGTAATCATCTCCTTTATACAAAAAGAGAATGATACCTAAGGAGTCAATAAGACGGTACCATCCTCTATTTTTCTTAATTTTAATAACCGATATTATCGGGCAATCAGTTTCCTGTGCGACTAATAGGTAGTAATTATTAATATTATTTATTATCTTCCACCATATGATAACTCTCTTTAAAATAATTAATTAATAATCGTGTCCTATATCATAGTTTTTTATAAAAAAGTCTACTACTGGTTGTAATAGACTTTGCATATTTTTTATTAAAGCAATGTTAAAACAACCAATTTTATATATTGATTTTTGATATTGTATAAGTTGTCGTAGTTAGTTTTAACATAATAATCTTCCTTTCAAAAGCAATATTAATATAACATAGATTAGATAAAATGTCAAAAAATGTATTTCCTTTTTCATAAAAAAACAAAGATTCGGTTTACAATTCTACAATTTTATGTTAAAATATTAACTGAGAAAAGGTGGTATTTATGAATGAAATAGGAAAGAATTTAAAAAGGATAAGGTTACTTAAAAACTTATCATTAGAAAAAGCAGGAAGATTGTTGAATATGTCTGCTCCAGCTATTGCGAAATATGAAAAAGGACAAATTGTTCCTAACTCTGATAAATTAATTGAATTTGCGAACGCATATAGTGTAAAAGTTTTAGATTTATTAAAATCATATAATACACCTGAGATGAAATTTAATGCATTTAGAAAAAGGCAAAGATTACAAGGTCAAAATTTGGAATTATTGAAGGAGCTTATACAAAATAAGGTTTCTGATTATCTTGAAGTAATTGAATTAAATTCAGTTGAATCAGAGAATATAAAACTAAAAAGGTATTCATGTAATACTTTTGAAGATGCTGAAAAGGCTGCTAATGATTTTAGAAAAGATTATGAGTTATCAGTTAATCAGCCTATTTCAGATTTAATAAACATTTTAGAAAATTTAGGAATTATAGTTATACAAATTGATAATTATGATAAAAGGTTTTCAGACTTTGATGGACTTAGTGAAATAGTTAATGGTATTCCAGTAATTGTATTATTAAAAGATGAAGATGGTGCTAGACAAAGATTTACAATTGCGCATGAACTTGGTCATTTAGTTTTAAATATTAAGAATAAGCAATTAGATGAGGAAAAACTATGTAACAAATTTGCAGGAGCTTTATTAATGCCTAAAACAGCTGTTATTAGAGAATTTGGATCTTACCGATCAAGTATCAGTTATTACGAATTAACAGCTTTTAAAAGAGAATATAAAGTTAGTATGGCTGCAATTGTATATAGATTAAAAGAATTGAATTTAATTTCAGAATATTTATTTAGAAAAATTAATATATCATTTAGTTCGAGTGGATTTAAAAAGAAAGAACCAATTGTGATAAATCCAGAGGAATCATATCAATATAATAGAATTGTACACAAACTAGAAGTAGACAACATTATATCATTAAATAGAGCATGTGAATTATTAGGTATTTCTATCGATGAATATAACACAGAAGATAATAATTACAGATACTAATATAATAACAGATTTAAGTAATGCGAATATTTTAGATAAATTTGTTAAGCTTGATAATGTGTATATAAGTGATATGGTAAAAAACGATGAAATTAATTCTAATACAGGAAATATAAATATAATTAATAAATTTAAAACAATTAAGGCAACACAAGAACAAGTCACTGAGATTTTTCAGATATCTAAAGAAATAAAAGGATTATCACCATATGATATAATCAATTATATTATCGCTCGTGATAATGACGCTATTTTAGCAACTGGTGATCAAAAACTTCTAAATTTTTCTAAAAAAAATGGTGTAGATGTAATAAGGACTCTTAAGATAATTAAATTATTGAAAAATAATGAAATTATTTCAAATGTTGAAGCAATTAATGCATGTACTCTACTAATTGAAAATGAAAATACAAGAATTCCAAAAAATGATATTGATGATTTGATTAATGAATTTAAAAGGGACACAGTAACAAACTGAGTCCCTTTATTTTTAATTATAATCTTTTTTAGTCGCCATTTATATAGCTGGCTTCATCTGATTTTTTTATAATTTTGATTT
>CAKJXT010000070.1 GCA_918219625.1 Bacilli bacterium | reverse complement strand
TAAGTCCTTCAACCTTAGTAATATCAGCCTCTGCTTTAGCTTTACATTTCTTCTTACTTTTTATTTTTCCTGATGAAACCAATATCTTATTATTAATATAAAAAGCAATCAAAGGTGAAGAAAAAGCAAAAACAATAAAAAGTATAAAAATAAACATCTTCATATAAACACCTTCCTAATAAGATTATAACACATTTAATTATAATTCTATTGTTTTTAATATTCTTTTTAAATAATCTTCATCATTATTCTCAAAAATACCAAAACACTTCTTACCTGCATCTTTAATAGAAGCTCCACATAAATACATCTTTTTCCTATCAATAATTATAAACCTATCATGGAAAGAATTACTGTTTATAAATGTAACATTATTGTATTGACTTTCATACTTTGTCTTTAATACCTCATCAATATTTTTAGATACAATTATTATCTTCTTATCAATATTTCTTACCATATCTAATAATTCTTTAGAAGCATAATTATCTATTATGATTATTTCTTCTTTAGAACTATTAAAGATATTCACAATAACTGAATATGCATCATATATATCATTTTCAAAAAATATACTATTATTAGTAATATCTTTCGGATTAAACTTATCAAATAACTCATCTATTCTTTTAGTATTATTATCCACTTTTTCTTCTAATAACATAAATCTTCTCGGTAATAATTCATTATTATAATTAATATAATGTCTCATTTTTACAAATGTATCCATTATTCTAATAGAAGTTTGTATAGCAACCTTTGATTTTAGAATAGTAGCTAGCATATAAACACCTTGTTCAGTAAATACTCTTGGAGCATATTTTGTATACTTACCTTGGCCATTTATTTCTAAGGTCGAAAATTTCGACCTTAGAAAACTAAGTTCTTCATTATCCAAAACAAAACTGTATCTCCTTGGAAATTTCTCAGGATTATTCTTAACTGCCTCATTTATTCTTTTAGTTTCTACATGATATAACTTAGCCAAATCGGAATCCAACATAACCTCCACACCATTCACTTCATAAATCATATCCTCAATATTAACTTCTTTTTCTACTATTTCATTCATAATTCTTCCTCCTCCACAAAACAATAAAAAAAAGGGACACTTATCCTAAAATAAGTATCCCGCATGCATGCAATCTTTTTATCTTACCCTAAAAAGAGAACCCTAGTCGACCAAATTGTCATATTAATTATCGGTAAGCATTAATACAAATAGAATATATCACATATAGTTAATTAATGTCAAGTAAATTTTTATTTTTTCTCAAATATTTTTTCTAAACATATTATACAAACAATTTATTATTTAAATAAAAAAAATTATTTGTTATTTAAACAATATTCAAATAATTCTTCATATTCATAATTCTTATTTTTTACAATGTTAAATTTATCATCACATCTAATTACATCATAAAATGGTGTATCATAATAAATAACTTCTCCATCATCACTTCCAAGATAAGTAGATGTTCCCCTAAACATTGGCGCAACATTATTCCTTTTAACATTTATATAATCTGTAAAAAACAATATACCCAATGCACAAACAAATACTGAGAGTATTAATAATAATCTTTTAGAATATTTTATACATTTTGTAAGTTTTGATATACCAATTATAAATACAATAACTCCAAAAACTGAATAAATTGATCCCAAACTACTTTCACTTGGAAATATCATAATTGCTGACATAGAAATAAATAACCCAAATATAACTAATAACAAACCAATTACATTACCATATCTATTAATTTTTTTAGTAGAATAATCAATTGTATTTACAATATTCTCCTCAAACTTTTCTTGATATTTATCCTTACTTATTCTCTCGCCACTTAATAAATCATTAATAGTAATATCTAACTCATCACATAATGGTTTAAATAATGATAAATCAGGCATGTTTCTACCATTTTCCCAATTACCAATTGATTTATCAGTAACTCCCAATTTTTCTGCTAATTCAGATTGAGTCATTTTCTTGTCTTTACGACACTTCGCAATAAATTTGCCTATTCTTTCTTGATTCATAATCTTTCTCCTTTCACACCAAAATCATATAACAAATCCTAATATTTTTACAGGAAATGATTCTAGGGTAAATAAAATTTATAAATAAGAAATTCAATTTCTACTTATATTTTTACAAAAAAATAAAAATTTCAAATTGTTAATTAATCACTATTCTGCATTTTTTCAAATAATCATTCTACACATACTCAAAGACGTTGATTATCTTATTGTAATATCTTAATATTCCGTTTTATTTCTTTATAAATCTATATATTGAATAACCTACCCATATAATCCAAGAATATGCCCATATATCAAATAATATACTTATTGATAAATAAACAACTGCAACTGATATTGCAATAATCCAATTAATTTTTTTCTTTTCACTATAATTATCATTTATCAATTTACTCATATTTTCTTCAGCACTAGTTTTATAATCTTCTTTTGATATTTTCTCTCCAGATAATAATTCATTAACATTAATATCTAGTTCATTACATAAATCCTTTAGTAATGAATAGTCAGGTAAACCTCTTCCGTTTTCCCATTTACTTATTGCTCGATCAGTAACACCAAGTTTTTTTGCTAATTCTTGTTGAGTCATATTTTTTTCTTTTCTTAAATTTGCAATAAATTTACCTATTTTCTCTTGATTCACAATTATCCCTCTTTTCATAAGTAATTATATCATCTATTAGATAAAATTTACCAAACGAACCGTAGAGTTAAACTTATATATATATTTTACCATAGAAAAAGAGAATTTTTACATTCTCTTAATATCTTAATCTTCCGATTATTTTTGTTTTAATGTCTTAATCAAGAACTTTTCAACTTCCTTATTAAATTGTGAAGGATTTTTACCCGCAATAAAGTGATTACCTTCTACAAATGATAATTCGGAAGCTTTTATATTCTCAGCAATTAATCTTGAGTGATTCTCTTTAATAAGATCTTTTGTACCTGCTATAACTAATGTAGGTACTTTAATGGAATGTAATTCCTCTGGTTTAATATTTGGTTCATTTACCATCAAACCTAATATTTCAGTTTTTAACTTTGCTTCTTCTGATTTATCTTGAAATAGTCTAGATATTCTGTACCCTATTTCTATAGGTATTTGAACGCTTCGTTTTACCCCCTTAGTATTTAAATCTGCTCCATTAAGTATTAATGCTTTAATTTTATCTTGATATTTTAATGCAAATTTAATAGCTATGTTCGCACCATCAGAAAAGCCTAATAGAATTATATTGCTGATATTATTATCCTCAAGAAATGAATTTAAATCCTCTGCAAATTGATTCATAGTGAATGGAGCTGTTCCTCTTGGTGATTTTCCATGACCTCTTGTATCTACAGCAATCACTCTATAATCATTAGAGAAATAATCAATTTGATTCTTAAAATAATCTCCATTTTCTCCATTACCATGTAGTAGAACAAATGGTGTTCCTTTACCTTTT
>CAKJXT010000069.1 GCA_918219625.1 Bacilli bacterium | reverse complement strand
TTTCATATCACATAAGTCTGTTTTTGTCATTATTAAAATAACAGGTTTATTATTTATGTAGTTTTTTATATCTTTTATTTTTGATGAATATGGCATTCTTGCATCTATTACTTCATATACTACATCTATTTTATTTATATTCTCACTTATTAGTCTTTTTGTTTTAGCCATATGGCCTGGATACCAGTTTATATTAGTTTTATTTTCATTCATTTGGATCAACTCCTTTTTAAAATCATTAAAATTATAGCATAAAAAAGGCAGATTTTGTACTAATCTGTCTAAATTTATATTATTTAATATATTCAGCCCATTCTTCAATATATTCTTTTGGAATATTTAAACTACCTGAACCAATTGCAATATCATTGTTTGGTTTCTTATCACCATGGAAATCACTTCCACCACTTATGAATAAATTATTCTTTTTTGCATAATCAATCAAAATATTTATTCTATTATCAATTTCAGCAGATGGATGAAAACATTCTATTCCATCAAGTTTAACTTCTTTTCTTAATTCTTCTATAAATCCTATTGTATCTTCAAATTTATATTCAAATGGATGTGCTAAGAAAACTAATCCACCAGCTTCATGAATTTTGTCAGCAACATCTCTAAATTTTGGTGTAGGAAATTTTTTCTTTTCTTCAAGATAATAAATACTATTAGGATTATCTAATCCAATTCTTCTAAAATCATTAAATGATTTAGCATAATCTCCTAATTTTTCAACGTTTTCTGGATACTTAATAATTTCATAAAATAGATAAACAATGAAAAAATCTGTTACAGGAATATCTTTCTTTATATTATCTAAATTATATTTTAATCCTGCTCTTTCACACATTTCTAAAGAGGCTTGTTTTGACAATTCAAACTTTTCAGTTAATATTTCTTTAGAGAAAAATTTATCTGACCACTCATTTAAAATTTCAGGATGTTTAATATTGTAAGCTAAAAATTCTATTCTCTTCCCGTTATCTAAAGTTGCATTCATTTCACAACCTTTAACAATTTTTCCAGTAAATAAATTTTTCTTTAATGATTCATCTTCATATTGCCTACAATTGTTATGATCAGTTAATGATATATATTCTAATTTCTTTTCCTCACATTTTTTTAACACTTCTTCTACTGTTTTATCACCATCAGAATATAATGTATGCATATGCATATCTACCATGTTATCACCTCACTCATAAAAGTTTAACCGTCAATACCAAGTATCAAATACTATGCTGTTTTTGACTATTTTTTATCTATTTTTAATACTTTTTAGCAATTGTTTATTAAAAAATGCCATTACTAAACAGTTAGTTTTCCCTTATTTTATAGGAGTTTCATGAATGGCTAGACTAAATCAATATCAACCAGTTAATGTTCGTTTTTTGGAATTTTTTTTCTTCATTATTCATATGGATTACCTCCTTTTTTTATAAAAAATTTCTAAATATTTCAGTAATTTTACTCATGTCTTTTTCTGATGACATAATACTTATAACTAATTCTTTATTTTTATTAATTATAATATATTGTCCATTTGTTCCGTCACGAAAGACATAACCATCTCTTGATATAAAAGTAAAATATCCTGCACCATATTTAGGAAATAGTCTTTCTATTTTAACTAAATTAGGCGTTTCTATTTGTAATTTTATCATTTCGTTAATCCAATTACTTGGAACAACGGAAACATTATTATATACTCCATCATTTAAAATTAACATACCTAATTTATGAAAATCTTTTGGTAATAAATATAATCCTGTACAGCCCGGACAATATTCACCATATTTTTCCCAGCTATAATTATTAATTTCAATTTTATTAAAAATATTTTCTTTTATATAATCTTCTAAATCTATATTATATTTTTCTTTAAATAACACAGATATTATAAAAGGTTCAACATTATTATAAGTATAAGTTGCATTCGGTTCATTTGCAATATCATAATTCAAAGCATATTCAAGCAATTTAGATTTATCTAAATTTTTATCTATTATTTCTTTATTAGACATTAACATTTTGTCATAGCCAGTTGTGTGAGTTAATAATGTCCTGATAGTCCATTTTCTTATCTTTTCTCTATTGTTATCGTTAGTAATATATTTTTCTATGTAATTATAAATATTTTCTTCTAGTGAAAATAAATTGTTTTCAATAGCTATTCCCATTGCCATGGCTACCAATAACTTAGAACAACTTCTTAGTTCATGCAATTTATCAGAATTAATTATTACATTTAAACTATCTTTACTTTGAATATACAAACTATCAATAGATAATCCAAATTCATCAATTCTTTTCATTATTTCATCAATCATATTTTCACCTCTTTTTATAAAAGTTTAACAGTCAATATCAAGTATCAAATACTATACTATTTTTGGTTATTTTTTTTGTACTTTTATTACTTTTTAGCAATTATTTATTAAAAAATGTAACTATCAATTTGTTGTTTTTCCTTATTTTATAGGAGTTTCATGAATGGCTAGACTAAATCAATATCAACCAATTGATTACGGTTTTATTAAACCCTTTTTCTTCGTTCATTTGGATCAACTCCTTTTTAAAATCATTAAAATTATAGCATAAAAAAGACAGATTTTGTACCAATCTGTCTAAATTTATATTATTTATTTTCTATTTGTTTTGTTTCATCTATATATTCATAATTTAGTGAATTTTTATTACTTATAACGGTTCTTCCTAATTCTTTTTCTAAATTATCTCTAGTTATTTTGGCTATATTGCCACCGCGTTGTGCAATCTTTTTATTTTGTTCTAATCCAAATGGTTTATGTTCTTTTGCTAGTTCTCTTGTTGCTATTTCACCTAAATCAGTTAAAGCCACTTCAATATCTGTCATATTATCTCTTAATGATTCTTTTCTAAGACCTTTATATGCTTTATACTCTGATGCTTTCATACCAGACCATGACTCATATATTTCATTAGTTAAAATTCCATATTCATAATCTTTTGTTATTCCTGAATTTTTCCATACGTCAGTTAATTTAAATCTATCGACTATTCCTGCTAATCTTGATTTAATCCACTTATCATCATAACCTCTTTTACGATAATATTCCACTGCTCTGTTAACTGCGATTTCAGGATCAAATACTTCATCTATTCTTTCTTTACCTAAGTCTGCCAACCATACTTTAAATGGCTCTGCTTTTTTAGATGGAATAGATTCAACAAGTCTAAAAATATCGCTTGTTTTCATAGCATCATGTAAACGCATTTTCCCATCAGGCGCCAACATTTTCAACTGACTACAATTTGTAGTCACTTCACTGCCTTCCTTTTTTAACCTATTTTTTAGTGATGACCAATACTTTCGAGCATCTGCAGGATCAGCTAATGCATTAATAACATCTACGACGCTAAAATAGTATTCTTCCTTTTCTTTATCCTAGATACTTCTTATTTCTTTTCCTTCGAAAAGATTAGTTATAGTTGTTAATTTATCATTCATATTATTTCCCCCTTTACTATGATTTATCAACTATATATATTATACTATATACATTAGATTTTTCCTTATTTATTTAATTATTTTTATATATTTTTTATTTATTTATAACAAAAAAAGATAGATTTTTTATAACCTATCTAAATTTATATTATTTAATATAATTTTAACAAAACCATACGCAAAAATGAAATTGTGTACAATTTATTATTTTTTTTACATTGTTATTTTCATCTAAATTATATGTATCAACTAAGTTTTTTACTTTTCTATTTTTCTCTGATTCAACTATTTCCATTTTGGAAACAATTGAATTTTTATTTAATTCACAGTATTTATAAATATCAGATAATTTATATTGATTTAACCATGCATCTTAATTTATAAACTCAACATTCATTCTAATTAAACCATCTTTTTCTTCATATATTAGTATTTTATTTTTATTAATCTAGGGTCTCTAATTTTTATTATTCGATATCATTTCTTCTTACAAAATCATTATACACCCAATCAGGAGCGTAATCTAAAATATACGATAATTCGTCAACTAATTCTTTTTTTGTCATCGAACTAATATATTTTTTTTGTTTTATTATATATTTTTTCTTGATAATCTTCATATTCTTCTTGTAGCCTTTCTTGTTCTTTTTCAAAGTTCTTCGCTTCTTTTGGAAATGCTGTAAAAAATGTTGCTACTATATGCTTACATATTATTCTTTTTCCATTTGCAAGTGGACATGTACACGTAGATTTTCTCGGGTGAGACATATTCAAATAAATATTATAATTACTATTACCAATTGCAGTTCCTATAAATTCATAATCATTAATTTTTTTCAAATTTGTGATTTTCTTATTCTTATAATAATCTAATCCTCTCCAGCACGAAGAACCACTTGCTACTGAAATAATACTCATTGTATCACCTCTCTATTAATTGACTAGACTTGTTGATAAAATTTTTATTTACTGGCTTCTTTCTAGGTTATCGAGGATTCCTCGGTAACTTAAATCTTATCAAACTTACAATCATTGTATATTTTTTTATATATAATGAGATATTATCGATAATATGATATTAATAGATTATTCATTAATAATAAAATATCCATTATTAAATATGCTATCTATCTTGCAATTATTATCAATTAAGTGTTGTATTACTGCTCCTGCTACTGCTGATAATAATATCTTTGCAGTTTCTGATAAATTATCGATCATTACTATTTGGTCTGCAGCGACTTTATTAAGCATGAATTTCATTCCTTTTAGTTCATCAAAATATTCTGATAATGCCCATTCTATATTGTATATTTTATTATCTACGTTTATTTCTATTATTTGTTGCATATTATTCTCCTTTATTAACAGACATATTGTATATCTTTTTTAAGTTTTTACTTGTTATTACTTTATCTATTCCGTCTTTTGCGACTTGTTCATATACAGTTAGTAAAAACTTTTGAATTTTTGGATTAATATATTCCTTATCTTTTCTATTATTATAGTAATTTAATTGTGTATCGTTTTTCCATTCTTTTCCATTATATACTATACCTGCAGCTAATGTATCACATATCATTTCTGCTGCATATTTGTATGGCATTACAATTCCTTTTTCTTTTAGTGTAAAGTCTGTCCAATATTCATAATGATGTTTATTTTTTCCTTTATGATGTAGCCAAGCTTTTGAATATCCTTTTTCTTGTATACAAACTGTTATTGGACTTTTTTTACCATTATAGTATTTTACTCCTTCCCAAAATTCTAGTGGAGAGTATTTTGATAAATCATGTAATAATCCTCTTATCGGTATTCCTGCTTTTATGCTTAATTTAAAAACGTAAAGTCTATGTTTATTTACAGTATGTAGGTGTCCAAAGAAATTTTTTATTTTCATTATGTTACCTCCTATATTTTATTAAGATAAATCTATATCAATTTTTTTATATCTTTCTTTTTTAAGATTTTATAATTTTTTGAATTGTTTTTGATACGTTCTATCTTTTCATTTTTATTTTTTATATCTTGTTTTGCCCAATTTAACATTTCAATTAAACTTTTTAATGTTGGTTTATAATTATATTTTTCTTTACCTAGTTTTTGTTTTAACCATCTTGTAATGCATCTTTTATATATTGTTATTTTGGGTAAATCTATATAATAAGTTATATCTGCTTTTTTTATTCCATCAATAAATTTCTTTCTTCCAATATCTTCAATAATCCAAGATTTATTATTAATTATTTCATTAAATAGTTTGTTAATTTCATCATCAGTTCTTTTAATATTACCATTGTCATCATCCCATACAATTTTGTCTAATTCATATTTTTTTATATTTAGTTTTTGTGATAATATTTTTGATAATGTTGTTTTACCACTACCAACAGGTCCAATAATATATATTCTATTATACATAAAAATCCTCTTTTATAAAATCATTACAATTATAGCATAAAAAAAGGTGGATTTTCTATAATCTACCCCAAATTATTTATTTTCTGTTTCTTCTAAATAATATATTAAACTTCATTTATTTTTTAACTAATCACATTTTGAGTTTTTGCGCCTTTTCCAGTATCTATCAATTTCCCCATTTGGAGAGAATGATAGTTTGAATCGTAATTACTATTATTGCAGGCTTTTTGAGCATTTAAAATATCATTAGAAACTTATCCCACTTTTTATAATCCAGTACCTTTTGTAATTCTCTTGCATACCAATATTCATTACCAAATTCATCAATATGTTTATTATTTAAAAGGTTTTAAGTCTTTTACTGCTTCTTTTTGTGTTATTTCTATATTTTTATCAATATCAATTATTTTATATTTTGTATTACCCATACCTAATTCATGCATATATGATAATTGTCTTAATCCGTGTCTTGTTTCAATTCTTTCTACTAAGGCATGATTTTCTTCATTATTCATTGCATATACTAAATCAACACAAGCTGTATCTAGTGCACATATATCTCTTGATGCTAGAATTCCAACATTTGGTGTTACTACAGGTTCTGCTGCAACTCCTTCGCAATCACATGATACACTCATATTTCTCATTACATTTACAAATGTAATTTTATCTTTAAAGTGATCTATAACTGCTTTTGTGCTTTCTGTCATTCTTTCCATGAAGGCTTCTTCAGATATAGACCATTGTCCTTCTCCTGGATATGTATGGATCATTGCTTTTCCTATTCTACCGTCAGCGCATCCTATTCCTAGGTTTTTATTACTTCCGCCAAATCCTCCCATAGTATGTCCTTTGAAATGTGTAAGTGTTATTAATGAATCATAGTTAACAATATTTTTCCCCATTGTCATATGATCAAACCATTTACCATTTTTAACTGGTAAATCTATAGTTCCATCTTCATCCATAATGTCTACAGGACAAAAATCCCAACCATTTATTTTTAGTGTTTCTCTATGTTGCTTTGTTGTATATCTATCTCCCTCATAATATGTATTTGTTTCAACAATAGTTGCGTCTTTACATTCATTTTTAATAAAGTCTTTTACCCATTCTCTAGGTATAATGTTTGGTCCATGTGGTTCTCCAGTATGTAGTTTAATAGCAATCTTACCGTCTATATTTTCATTTACTTTTTCATATATTCTTTTTAGTCCTTCTTTACTTAAATCACGAGTGAAATATACTATAGATTCTTCACTTTTTCTTTCATTAAATGGGATATATTTTCTTCCATCTTTATTCATTTTCATTAACTCCTTTTTTATTTATACTATTAGCGATAAATTCAACAACATGTGATTCATCTTCTTGTATTAGTTTTTTATCTTATTCTATTATGTAATTATATATTTCTTTCCAATTATTTGCTTTAAATATTTTATCATTGTTATAGTCTTTTGTTTTATTTGTTGTCATCATTATTACTTTACTATTTGAGTTTTCTAATGCTTCTTCACAATTTTTAATCATGTCATCTATGAAATAATCACAGTCATATAAATATTTATATTTATCATTTGTTTTTGTTATTATATTATCGTATGGAATATTATTTTTTTCTAGATATTCTGGAACTATTAGATCTGTATAGTCATCTTCTTTAATTCCTCTATTTGTTATAAATAATATTTCAAAGCCTTTTTCTTTTAATTTATTTATATATAAAGAAGCATCGTCTTTTATTGGTATGTTTATTGATTCTTTATTAAAAATATTTTCTATGAATCCTGATAGTTCTTCTTTAGTCCATTCATCACTTCTAGGTACTACTTTATCAAAATTAATATTATTATTTTTATGTAATACTTCTCTATCATATTTAATAGCAAGATTTCCAAAAAAAACACTTGTATTACATATTGTATTATCAATATCAATTGCGATTTTAGTCATATTTTCACCTCTTGTTTAACTTTATTATAACATTGAAATTATTATAAATATAATGTCTATTCCATTGCATAAAACATTTCCTATAAAGTGTGCGGTCATTGGAATATATATGTTTTTTGTTTTTATATATGAAATGCTTAGTGGTAATGCCCAAAGCATTGTTAGGAATATTCCCCATATAGAAAGAGCATGTTCTAATCCAAATAGAAACATACTAAATAGTGTACTTATTATTAAGACTTTTTTATTTTTATCTATGATCATATTTTTTCTAAAAAAAGTCTCTTCAACAATTGCTGGTAAAAAAATTGTTGATAATGTGAATATAATTATTTTTAACCATGAATCTGTTCTTAATTTTATCATTCCACTATCTAACATTGATAATTTATTTTCTAGAATTGTTGTAAAAAGGAAAGCTAACATAAGACCTAAAAAAGTTATAAAAACTTGTTTCCAAAATTTTTTTCCACTTTTTAAGTTTTTGATCCAGTTTTTTATTGAAATGTTTCTTGTAATTATAAAATATATCAATAATATAAGATAAAATAAAAAATTTGTATATATTATATTTTCTTCTTTAATTAATAAGCATGATATAATAAATATCAATTCAATTATTATTGGAATAATATTTAATTTAATATAATTTTTCATTTTGCTTACCTCTTTTATTTTTGTTTTAATATTTGTACTGCTTGTTCTCTATGTAGTTCTTTTATTATTTCTATTTTTTTATTTGAGTATTTAACTAATTCATCTATATTAGTTATTATTTCAGGACAATAATAGTCATTACTATCTTGAAGTGTTGCTGCAAAGACTATTTTTGAAATACCTTCATATAAAATAGCGCCCATACACATCATACATGGTTCACATGATACATATAGTGTTGTTCCTTCTAGGTCTCCATATAGATTTTTTTCTTTTGATGCACTTTCAATTGCTTCTAGTTCAGCATGAGAATACATGCTTGTTTCCATTAGTGTTTTATCATCACTTCTACCAATTATTTTTCCATCTTTTACAATTATTGCACCATATGGGTATTTAGCTTTTTTACTTATTTCTATTGCGATATCTATAAATTGTTCATCAGTCATATAATTCACCTTTTTCTTTAATGATTATATCATAAAAAAAGATAGATTTTCTATAAATCTATCAACTAATTATATTTTCAGCGTTTATTTTTTTAAATTCGAAACTATCTTTTAATGAACTATCAAATTCATGTCCATCTTCTATATAATCAACCCAATTAATTATATATTTACTAATAAATTTTAATTCTTTATTTTTTAACTCTTCATTTTCATAGTAATTATCTAAGAATATTTTTATACTGTCTTTATCAACGCCTCTTTTTTTAGATACAAACAGGAAACTTAATAGTATTCCTATATCACAAACAGAATCACCATATTTTGCATCATCAAAGTCTATGAAACCTATTTTATTGTCTTTTATAAATATATTTTCTTTTGTTAAGTCGAAGTGTAAAATGGATTGTCTTTCTAAGTTATTAGCAAATTCTATTGTTTTTAAATTGTATTTTTTATTTAGTGTTAAATCATGGAATTTCTTTAGTTCTTTTGCGATTAATATTATTACTTCTTTATTATATTTATCATTGTTTTCCTTAATGTATTTGCTTATTTGTTTTCCTTCTAAAAATGAATAGATAATAATATATTTGTTTTCTATTTCTAATAAATATTTATTATTTTTTGTCATAATTATTTTGGGTATATATAATTTATTTAATGAAGTGTGTAAATTCACCATATTTTCTGCTTTTTCTTTTTCACTATATATTTTAGCAATATATTTGTTATTATTTGTTTTAATGTTATATACATTTCCATCTGATGAGTCTTCATTTTTTGTTATACTATTAATATCTAAATTATAATTATCTTTAATGATTTTTTCTAAATTCATGTTATCACCTATACTACCTTTTCTTTAATATTTTCAATTATATATTTTATATCTTCTATTGATTTATCTATATTAAATATTCCATTACCTACTGGATAAAATACTGGATAAAATGAGTATTCTTTTTTGTTTATTTTTTTTATAAATTTTTGTTTTCTACATTTTGATACTGAAATATTTTTATTTAGTACTATGGATGATACTTGATTTCCAAATAGTATTATTGCTTTTGGATTTATTATTTCTATTTCTTTTTTAAATAAGTTTAGATATTTTTTATATACACTATCTGGTAGTGGTCTAGCATCTATTTGTGTGCATTTTCCTAAGTTTGTTATGAAGTATTTATGTTTTTTTACATTTTCATATACAGTATTTGCGAAATCTTCTGTCCATTTTGGTCCTGTAGTATTTCTTATTTTTTCATATATTTCTTTATCTAATAAGTTTGTTTTATAGAATAAATCCCATATATTTTTAGTACCTATCCATGGAGATTTTAAGCCTTTCCAATTTTTATTTGAAGCTATATTTCTTTTTGTTGGATTCATAAATACAAAGCATATATCTGGATTATTTATGCATCCCCCATTATAAATTGAGTCTAGAGTTTTATCTCCATATTTTAATTGTAGTTTATCATATTCTATTTTTAAGTCTTCTAGAGTCACTTTATCACCTTATTTTTTTGATTCCTTAATTGCTTTAGCGATAACTTCTTTTATATATTGGTCTTTTCCTGATGTGTATTTTTTTCTTTCATTTTTATATTTATTATATAGTTCTATTTTTAATGCTTCATATCTTTTTCTTTCATCTTCATGATTATTTAGATAGTCCCTGAACATAATAGATGTTATTCCATTCATATCTCCTGTTTTATATACATGAATAAATGCTTTTACTTTTCCATCTTCTTCTTTTCTAATTAAGTAATCTTTTCCTAGTGTAGGTTCTTTTTTTACTGTATATGTTTCTCCCTCTACAGTTTTTTCTGTAAATTCTATGAAGTCTTCTAAATCATCTGTTTGAATTAAAATATCTATGATTGGTTTTGATTTAATACCTTTTATACTTGTACTTCCTACATGGTCTATTTGTTTTATTTTGTCTTTATATATTTTTAATAGTTCTTCTTTTTCTTCTTCGTATATTTCTTTGTAGTCTTCTCTATAGTCTAATAATTCTAGAGGTGCTTTTCGTTTCAATCCAATATTTTTCATTTTATACCTCCATATATTTTTCTATTTCACTATAATCGTTTATTACGTCATATAGTTGAGTTTGATCATATAAGTCAAATTTTTCTTGTTCTAATTTTTTAAAGTATTTTAATATATTGTCAAAGAATCCATTTCTATTAAATATAATTATTTTTTTATTATGTTCACCTAGTTTTTTGCATTGTATTGATGTCATTAGTTCTGCCATTGTACCAAAGCTTCCTGGTAGTATGATTGTCATATCTCCATTATTAACAAGATATTTTAGTTGATCACTTGTTTTATTAACATATATTTTTTCTTCTGCATCAACTTCAGATAACATTCCATAGTTTTCTTTTGGTAATACTGATATTACTTTACATTTGTTTTTTTTAAATGTTTTATATATCATTCCCATCATTCCATCTTCAGAAGAACCAAACATTAAAGTGCAATTGTATTTACAAAGCAGTTGCGCTAATTGTTCCGTTTGTTTTAAATATATATCTTCTACATCATTTGAACTTGAACATCCCATAAATACTATCATTTTTATTCACCTTTTTCTTTAAAGATTATAGCATAAAAAGAGGTAGATTATCTATAATCCACCTCGATTTATTATTTATCAGATTTCATTTAAGTTTTCTTCAAGTAATAAATCAAAATCAGATTTATATATCTTATCTTGCTTAACTCTATATTTTTCAAATTCAGTTAGTGCTTTATCACAAGCAATTTCATGTGATATTTTTCCTGAATCTTTAAGTATATCTCTATCATCAGCAAGTAAAAACTTATCTATTCTTGTTGCCCAATCTTCCATTGTCATTGGTATATGTCTTCTTGCCCTGTTTTCTGCAATTTCCAAAAATGCACTTACAATGCCTTCTAAATCTTGTAATTCTTCTTTAGATAAATAGTTCTTAGCAATTATAACATCAGATTTCATTATTTTGCCATCAGGTGAATTTTTCCATGATGTAAGTCCCATATTGTCTTTTTCACTATTTGCTCTATCATATATTATTTCAGCTGCTGTTTGTCTAGATACTGCATAATGCATTTTATTTTGAACTTTCTTAAAAAAGTTAATCGATATAGGTGACTTTGGGTCATAATCTATGCTTGTTGCATATATATCTGTTACTTTTTGATAAAATCTTCTTTCTGATAGTCTTATTTCTCTTATTTCTTCTAATAATCTTTCAAAGTAATCTTTATCAATAAATGATCCATTTTTCATTCTTTCTTTATCTAAGACATAGCCTTGAATAGTAAATGTTTTCAAAACATTAGTAGCCCATCTTCTGAATTGCGTTGCTCTAATTGAATTTACCCTATATCCAACAGATATTATTGCATCCAAGTTGTAATATTCTGTTTTATATTTTTTTCCGTCTTCTGCAGTATGTTCCATTTTGGAACATACTGAACTCTTATCTAATTCATTATCATTAAATATATTGGATAAATGCTTCGTAATTGCAGGTCTTCCGACATTGAATAATTCAGCAATGGCTTTTTGTGTCATCCATAGGTTTTCGTTTTCATATCTAATTTGAATACCCTTTTCTTTTTCTTGAAGTTTGAAAGTAATAAATTCCTCAGCACTGCTTCTTATAAGTAAATCTTTTGTCATTTGCTCATCTCCTTTGTATTTATACTCTTTTGTTTTTCATCATAGAAATTATATAATACAAACAATTGTATGTCAATTATTTTTATAAAAAAAATAGATTCTTCAATCTATCTTTTATACAAACGCTATAACA
>CAKJXT010000068.1 GCA_918219625.1 Bacilli bacterium | reverse complement strand
TTTTCAGAGAATAATTTCTCTAATAATAAATTGGTGACAATAGCAAAGAGGATACACCTGTTCCCATCCCGAACACAGAAGTTAAGCTCTTTAACGGCGAAAATAGTGTTAAGCGAAGATAGCAAGTTGCCAATTTTTTTTTTTACTTTAAAACTCTATTTTTTAGAGTTTTTTTATTGTTTTATAATATACATTATGATAGAATATAGAACCATGGAGGGAAAACTATGGGAATAGAAGAACAAATGACATCAAATCAAAAAATAGCACAAATAGAAGCAAAATATAATGCACAAATAGAACAATTAGAAAAACAAAAAGAACAATTAAGAGCAGAAAGAGATCAATTCATAGCGCAAATAATATTAGAAGAATCAGATTTATCAGAAATCGATGATATTGATTTTTTGTATGATTTAAGCTCAATAACATATGAATCAGCAAGTAAGCTCTTAAATAATGCCGACATTATAAAGTTAAGATATTATTTAAAATATGCTATAATTTTATTGGAACACGGAAATTATATAGATAGAGATAGATTATTAGAAAAAACTCGTTCAGCGGCATATGCAAAGTTAAATGATCCTGATGATTTTGTTAATATATTGACTCATAAAATTGAATATAAAAGTGTTGAAGAAATAGTTATAATGATAAAACAAATAATATTAGCTGCAAGACAAAAACAAGAAAACCATGGTCAACTAACAAAATAACTTTAAATTTATAAACTCTATTGATATGATAGAGTTTTTTTTATATAATTATATTGGTGATAAAATGGAATATAAAATTACAACAAGCAGTGAACAAGAAACAATTGAACTAGCTCAAAATTTTGAATCAGAAAAATTTCCAAATATGGTTATTTGTTTAAATGGAGAATTAGGAAGTGGTAAAACTATTTTTACAAAAGGTTTTGCTCAGGCAATGGAAATAACAGATACAATTACATCTCCAACATTTACAATAATCAAAGAGTATGAAGGAGAATTACCTTTATATCATATGGATGTATATAGATTAGATGAAGAAAGTGATGATATAGGTATTGAAGAATACTTTGATAAAGGTGGAGTATGCATAATTGAATGGGCAGATAATATTAAAGATATTCTACCTAAAAATAGATTAGACATAAAAATCAAAGTAATTGATGAAAATAAAAGAAGTCTAACTTTAAATGCATATGGAAAAGAATATGAAGAATTATGTGAGGCAGTATTATGATTTCACTTTTTATAGATACTGCTCTATCATATATAAGAGTTGCTTTATTTAAAGACAACAAACTAATAGATAGTATCAATGAAAAATGTGAAAAAAACATGTCATCTTTATTTGATTCTAAAGTAGATGAATTATTTAAAAGAAATAATTTAGAACTAACAGAAGTAAATAAAATATACACTGTAACTGGACCTGGTTCATTTACAGGAATTCGTGTTGGCATGACGTTTTCAAAAGTACTAGCTATGGCTTTAAATCAAAAGATAACTCCAATATCAGAATTACAAGTTCTTGCGACAACTAAAACTAATAAATTAAAAGCTCCAATGATAGACGCTAGACGTGGATATGTATATGCAGGAGTATATGATGAAGATTTGAACACACTTAAAGAAGATAAACATATTCTATTAGAAGACTTTTTGAACATAAATAAAGATGTAGAATATATAAGCCATGATAGTTTTGAACATATTTCTACAATTAAACCTGATATAGACTTTGAAAAAATAATAGAAATAAACAAAGATAAAAAACAAATAGATCACGAAGTTTTAACACCAAACTATTTAAAACTAACAGAAGCAGAAGAAAATTTAAGAAAGAAAAAAGAAAATGATAACTAATTATATAGAAGAATATTATGACTATTTAAAAAATAATATAAAAGAATTTAATATAGAATATTTAAAAAAAGAAAATCCTTTTTTAAAAAACTATGTTTACATAGAAAATAATGAACCCATTGGTTTAATAAGCTATTCACTAATATATGATAGAATAGAACTAGAATATATTTGGACAAGTTTTGAACATAGAAAAAAAGGAATTGCTTCAAAATTAATGGATAAAATGTTAGAAGAAAATAGTAATAATATAACACTTGAAGTAAGAACAACAAATGAATCAGCAATTAACCTATATAAAAAATACAACTTTAAAATAGCATCAACAAGAAAAAACTACTATGGTAATGAAGATGCATACTTAATGATTAGAGAGATGATGTAAATGAAAGATACATATATTTTTGCGATAGAATCAAGCTGTGATGAAACAAGCGCATCTATTATAAAAAATGGGTGTGAAGAAATTTCAACAGTAATATCAACACAAATATCTACACACAAAGAATATGGTGGTGTTGTACCAGAAATCGCAAGTAGATTACATATAAATAATATAACTCCAGTTCTAGAAGAAACAATAGAAAAATCAAATATGAAAATGGAAGATATGGACGCTATTGCGGTAACATATGGACCAGGATTAATTGGATCCCTATTAGTAGGTGTAGAAGCCGCAAAAGCCCTATCAATGATATATAAAAAACCATTAATTCCAGTACATCATATAGCTGGACATATATACGCAAATAACTTAGTAAAACCATTACAATTTCCACTAATCGCACTTGTAGTAAGTGGTGGACATACAGAACTAATATACATGAAAGATCACTACTCATTTGAAAGAATTGGTGGAACACTAGACGACGCAATAGGAGAAGCATATGACAAAGTAGCTAGAGTAATAGGGATTAACTATCCAGGTGGACCAGAAGTAGATAGACTTGCTCATATAGGTAAAGATTCATACAATCTACCACTTCCACTAGATGATGATTCATATAACTTTAGTTTTAGCGGGATAAAAAGCTCGGTAATGAATTTAGTAAATAATGAAAGACAAAAAGGTAATATAATCAAAAAAGAAGATTTGGCTACATCCTTCCAAAATAGAGTTGTAAAGATAATCGTAAAGAAAACAATGAAAACTCTAAAAGATTTTAATGTTCAAAACTTAATAGTAGCTGGTGGAGTATCCGCAAATAAGGGATTAAGAGAAGCAATAACTAAAGAATGTGAAGAAAACAATATTAATCTTACAATCCCAGAAATAAAATATTGTACAGACAATGCCGCAATGATAGGAGCAGCAGCATATCAATTATACTTAAAACAAAGATTTGCAGATATTACACTAAACGCAAAAGCAAGTGATAAACTAAACTAAAAGGTTTAGTTTTTTTTGAACATATTTATAATAACAATTGAAAAAAATATAAACACATGATAATATAAAAAAAAGGAGAATTCTTATGGATGTGAGACAAGAAATAAACCAAGAAACTGTAGATAATTATTTTTATGAAGAATTTAAAAGTATATTACTAAAAATTGATATTAATGAATACCCAAATGCTGCAAACAAAGTAATACAATTATTAACTGAGGCAATACAGCGTTATCAAAATACTGATGCGTTAAACAATGATAGTATTACTTTTGTAATACCACAAGATAAAAAAAATAAACTCGATGAAATAATTCTATTTTTGGCCAAAGAGTTAGATAAAGGATATAATTTATATTTACCTTTTAGTGAGAAATCAGAATCCGATGAAATAGATGAATACTTAACATTGGAAGCAGGAAGAATAATAAGACAAGCAAAATGCATATTACAAGATATAAAAGAAGAGATAGAAAAAGAAAGAAAATGGATGAGTAATCCAAGGGCAGATGAAAGAAGGAGAAACTATAGATAAACGTCTATAGTTTTTTTGAACACATTTACAAAAAATATTTTTACAAACAAATGTTTATATTTATATTCAAAAAATATATAAAATATGTTATCATTAAATAGGTGGTAAAATGGAACTATTAGGATATAATGATAAACAAAAAGAAGCAATACTAAAAACAGATGGACCGATACTAGTAATAGCTGGAGCAGGATCAGGAAAAACAAAAGTACTAACAACAAAAATAGCCTATCTAGTAGAAAATGGAATACCAACAGACAATATCTTAGCTATAACATTTACAAATAAAGCAGCAAAAGAAATGAAAGATAGAGTAATAAATATGTTAGGTAGTGAGGGACACGAAATAAGAATATCCACATTCCACTCATTTGGTGTATACTTAATGCAAAAACACTACAATGAACTAGGATATCAAAAAAACTTCACAATACTAGATAGTGATGACTCATTAACAATAATAAAAAGAATAATGAAAGACTTAAATATAGATCCAAAAGAATACAATCCAAGAGCTATAAGAAACGCAATATCAAGCGCAAAAAATGAACTAATAAGTGCGCTAGAATATGAAAGGTACGCAAGCGATAACTTTAGTGGGAAGGTATTAGAAGTATATACAAGATACGAACAAAAACTATTAATAAATAACTCACTAGACTTTGATGACTTACTATTTTTACCAATAAAATTATTTAGAACAAAACCAGAAATACTAAAATATTACCAAGAAAAATATCAATACATATTAGTAGATGAATATCAAGATACAAATGAAGCACAATATATACTAATAAAAATGTTAAGCGCAAAAAATAGAAACATATGCGTAGTAGGAGATGAATCACAATCAATATACTCATTCAGAGGCTCAAACTATAGAAATATACTAAACTTTGAAAAAGACTATAAAGACTGTACAACAATACTACTAGAACAAAACTATAGATCAACATCAACAATATTAGACAGCGCCAACGACGTAATAAAAAACAATAAACATAGAAAAGATAAAAAACTATGGACAGAAAATGGTATAGGAGAAAAAATAGAATACTATAAAGCACTAGACGAAAAAGACGAAGCGAACTATGTAGTAAAAAACATAGAAAAATTAATAAACAATAATACAAATAGAAATGAAATAGCAGTACTTTATAGAACAAATGCCCAATCACGTGTAATGGAAGAAGCACTACTAAAAGCAAATATACCATATAAAGTAGTAGGAAGTTTCTACTTCTACAATAGAAAAGAAATAAAAGACTTAATCTGTTACTTAAAACTAATATACAATAAATATGACGATATAAGCCTACAAAGAATAATAAACACACCAAAAAGAGGAATAGGCGAAAAAACAATAGAAAACCTACAAAATAAAGCTCAAGAAAATAATATATGTATGTACGATGCCATAGAATCAGGAAAAGAACTAACATTCAAAAACATAATAGAAGAAATAATAAGTATAAAAGACAATTATAGTCTAACAGAACTAGTAGACTTAGTACTAGATAAATCAGGAATGAAACAAGAACTAGAATCAGAAAAAAGTATAGAATCAGAAATAAGACTAGAAAACCTAGAAGAATTCAAATCAATAACAAAAGCTTTTGAGGAAAAAAATGGATTAATATCACTAGAAGACTTCCTAACAGAAATAAGTTTAGTATCAGATGTAACAGAACACAAAGACGAAACAGATGTAGTAACACTTATGACAGTACACTCAGCAAAAGGATTAGAATTTGAAAATGTATTCCTAATAGGAATGGAAGAAGGAATATTTCCACACAATAACTCATTTGAATCATCAGAAGCTATAGAAGAAGAAAGAAGACTCTGCTACGTCGCAATAACAAGAGCAAAAAAACGTCTATGGCTAGTAAACGCAAATCATAGATTAATATATGGTATGGATAACTTCAATAAACCTAGTAGATTCATAGAAGAAATAAATAAAGAATATATAAATGAAGAAAAGACAGAAAGAAAAACAATTAAATCAAATACATTCCAAAAAATACAAAAAGCAATAGATGAAACTGTAGACTACCAAGCAGGAGACAAAATAATGCACGATGTATTTGGAGAAGGTGTAATAATATCTATAGAAGGAAGCGTAGTAACAATAGCATTCTCGCATCCTCATGGAATAAAGAAACTTCTAAAAGGACATAAGAGTATAAAGAAGATATAAATGACTATGTAAAATAGTCTTTTTATTTTATAAAAAATAACAAAAATATATTAATAAATATATAAATGTGCTATAATGAATACATAAGATAATGGAGGGATAATATGACATTAACATTATTAGATACACTAAAAGAATGGGCAGACAAACTAAAAGACTGGACAATATCAAATACAAATAATCCTTTGTTTTGGTTATTAGCATTCGTATTAGGCTTAGTTATATTTAAATTAACATATGATGCATTAAGTAAATGATTTAATTAAATCATTTTATTTTCCAATAAAGGAGGGTTTTGTATGAAACAAAGAATGGACGAAATAATTGATATATTAAATGAGGCAAACTATAACTACTATGTACTAGATAATCCAACAATAACAGACCAAGAATATGATAGATACATGCAAGAACTTATAAAAATAGAAGAACAACATCCAGAATTAAAAAGAGACAATTCTCCAACAAGTAGAGTTGGTGGAACAGTAATAGATGAATTCAAAAAAGTAACACACAAAATACCAATGCTAAGTTTAAGTAATGTATTCAATGAATCAGATATCATAAACTTTGACGAAAAAATAAAAAAAGAAATACCATCACCAAAATATGTTCTAGAACCAAAAATAGATGGATTATCAGTATCTTTATACTATGAAGATGGAGAATTTGTAAGAGCAGCAACAAGAGGAGACGGAGTAACAGGAGAAGACATAACACACAATGTACTAACAATAAAAAATGTACCTCTAAAACTACCAGAAAAAATAACAATAGAAGTTCGTGGCGAAATATACATGGATAAAGATACATTTAACGCTATTAATGAAGAAAGAAAAAGAAACAACCAAGAACTATTCGCAAATCCAAGAAATACAGCTGCAGGTAGTATTAGACAACTAGACTCAAAAATAGCCGCAAGTAGGAATTTAAAAACATTTATATATCACTTACCAAACGCAAGAGACTTTGGAATAAACTATCATAGTGAAGCACTAGAATATATGAGAAAACTAGGCTTCACAGTAAACAAACACATAGTAAAAGACTTAGATATAAAACAAATCCTTGAACAAGTAGAATATTGGAAACAAAATAGAAATAATTTGCCATATGAAATAGACGGATTAGTAATAAAATTAGATAACATAATAGATCAAGAAAGACTAGGATTTACAGCAAAATATCCAAAATGGGCAACAGCATATAAATTTCCAGCAGAAAAAGTTTTAACAAAACTAAAAGAAATAAAATTCACAGTAGGAAGAACTGGTCAGGTAACACCAAACGCAATACTTGAACCGGTTAGACTAATGGGAAGTGTAATAAGTAAAGCAACCCTACACAATGAAGACTATGTAAAAACAAAAGATATAAGAGAAGGAGACATAGTATCAATAATAAAAGCAGGAGACGTAATACCAAGAGTAGAAGAAAGTATAAAAGAAAGAAGAAAAGAAGAACTAAAACCATTTGAAATGACAACAACATGTCCTATATGTGGAAGTAAACTAGAAAAAATAGACTCATCATACTATTGTACAAACAAAAACTGTGACGCAAAAAACATAGAAAAACTAATACACTTCGCATCAAGAGATGCAATGAAACTAGAAGGCTTTGGGGAACAAATAGTAGAAGACTACTACAATATGGGATACCTAAAAAACATACTAGACTTCTATAATTTAAAAAACTACAAAATAGAACTAATGGAACTAGAAGGCTTTGGAGAAAAAAGTATAAATAACTTACTAGAAAGTATAGAAACAAGTAAACAAAACTCACTAGAAAGACTATTATTCGCATTAGGAATAAGATTTGTAGGAAATAAAACAGCCAAAATTTTAGCAAAAGAATTTAAATATATAGATAATATAATATACAGTGACTATGAAACACTAAAAAATGTAAAAGACATAGGAGATAAAATTGCAAAAAGCGTAGTAGAATACTTCAAAGACGAAAAAAATAAAGCCCTAATAGAAAATCTAAAACAATTAGGTGTAAACACAAAATACTTAGGAAAAGAAGAAATAAAAGATGAAGCATTCGATGGAAAAACTTTCGTATTAACTGGAACACTAGAAAAATATAAAAGAAACGAACTAAAAGAAATAATAGAACAAAAAGGTGGAACAGTATCAGGCTCAGTAAGTAAAAAAACAGACGTAGTAATAGCAGGAACAAGCCCTGGAAGTAAATATGAAGATGCTCAAAAACTAGGAATAACAATATGGGATGAAGAAGAATTAATAAAAGTATTAGGAGGTAACATATGATTTGGGATAAATTTAAAGGAAATACTTGGAAAAATGAAATAAATGTATCTGATTTCATAATAAATAACTATAAAGAATATAAAGGTGATGAATCATTCTTAGAAGGACCAACAGAAAAAACAAACAAAGTATGGAATAAATGTAAAAAACTAATCAAAGAAGAAATGGAAAAAGGAGTTTTAGACATAGACACAAAAACTATGTCTGGAATTGATGCTTTTAAACCAGGATACATAGACAAAGAAAATGAAGTGATAGTTGGACTTCAAACAGACGCTCCACTAAAAAGAATGATTAACCCATATGGCGGAATTAGAATGGTTTATAATGAACTAGATGCATATGGATATAAATTAGATGAAGACGTAGATAAAAAATTCAATGAATATAGAAAAACACACAATCAAGGTGTATTTGATGCATACACAAAAGAAATAAGAAGAGCTAGATCAGCACACCTTCTAACAGGACTTCCAGATGCATACGGTAGAGGAAGAATCATAGGAGACTATAGAAGAATAGCGCTTTATGGTATAGACTTCCTAATAGAACAAAAACAAATAGACTTAGATAATATCACAGAAATAAATGAAGAAACAATAAAACTAAGAGAAGAAGTTAGCGAACAAATAAAAGCACTACAAAAAATAAAATCAATGGCAGAAAAATATGGATGCGATATATCTAAGCCAGCTGAAAACGCTAAAGAGGCAGTACAATGGCTATACTTCGGATACCTAGCAGCAATCAAAGAAAACAATGGAGCTGCAATGAGCTTAGGAAGAACATCAACATTCCTAGATATATACATTGAAAAAGATATAGAAGAAGGAAATCTAACAGAACAAGAAGCATGTGAATTAATAGACCAATTCATAATAAAACTAAGAATAGCTAGACACCTAAGAACACCTGAATACAATGATCTATTCGCAGGAGACCCAACATGGGTAACAGAATCAATCGGCGGAATGTTAGATGAAACAAGATCATTCGTAACAAAAAACAGCTTCAGATATTTGAACACACTTATTAACCTAGGACCAGCACCTGAACCAAACATGACTATCTTATGGTCAACAAAACTACCAGAAAACTTCAAAAAATACTGCGCAAAAATATCAATAAAAACAGATGCAATTCAATATGAAAATGATGATCTAATGAGACCAATTTATGGTAACGACTATGCAATAGCATGTTGTGTATCAGCAATGCAAGTAGGTAAACAAATGCAATTCTTTGGTGCAAGATGTAATTTAGCAAAAGCACTTCTATACACAATAAATGGTGGAGTAGATGAAATAACAAAAAAACTAGTTGTAGAAGGATTAGAACCAATAAAATCAAAATATCTAGACTATGATGAAGTAACAAAAAAACTAGATATAACACTAGAAAAAGTAGTAAAAACATATGTAGACGCAATGAATATAATTCACTTTATGCATGATAAATATGCATACGAAGCAGGACAAATGGCACTACATGATACAAATGTAAATAGACTAATGGCATTTGGAATTGCTGGATTCTCTGTAATAGCAGACTCCCTATCAGCAATAAAATACGCAAAAGTAAAACCAATAAGAGATGAAGATGGAATAACAACAGACTTTGAAATTGAAGGTGACTATCCTAAATATGGAAACGATGACGATAGAGTGGATAGTATTGCTGTAGAAATAACTAAAAAATTCCATAATGAACTAAAGAAACACAAAATATATAGAGGAGCAACTCCAACATTATCAATATTAACAATAACATCAAATGTAGTATATGGAAAAAATACAGGAGCAACTCCAGATGGTAGAAAAGCACACGTTCCATTCGCACCAGGAGCAAACCCAATGCATGGAAGAGATAACACTGGAGCCTTAGCTTCACTAAACTCAGTAGCTAAAATACCATATAAAAATGTATGCCAAGATGGTATCTCAAATACATTCTCAATAATTCCACAAGCACTAGGAGAAGAAAAAGAAAATAACCTAGTAGGAATATTAGATGGATACTTCAAACAAGGAGCACATCATCTAAACGTAAATGTATTAAATAGAGAAACATTAGAAGACGCAATGGAAAATCCTGAAAAATATCCAATGCTTACAATAAGAGTATCAGGATATGCAGTACACTTTAATAGACTAAGCAAAGAACAACAAAAAGAAGTAATAAGTAGAACATTCCACGGAGCCCTATAATGCAAGGTCATATCGATTCAATAGAAACACTAGGCCTCTTAGATGGACCAGGAATAAGAGTAGTAGTATTCTTACAAGGCTGTCCTCTAAGATGCCTTTTCTGCCATAATCCAGAAACATGGTTCGTAAATGATAAAATGTTAATAACACCAGAAGAATTAGTAAGACATATATATAAATATAGAAATTACTTTGGAGAAAAAGGTGGAGTAACATTCTCTGGAGGAGAACCAATGTATCAACATGAATTCTTACTAGAATGTTTAAAACTATGTAAAAAAATGCAAATACATACATGTATAGATACATCAGGAGTGGGGGAAAACTATGAAGAAATTCTAAAATACACAGATCTAGTGATATGGGATGTAAAAGCACTTGAACCAGACAACTATACAAAAATAACAGGAAATAAAATAGAAAAATCATTAAAATTTTTAGAAACATGCCAAAAGATGAATAAAAAAATGTGGATAAGACAAGTAATAGTTCCAGGAATAAATGACAACATCGAATATATAAGTAAATTAAAAGAATTTATAAAACCATTAAAAAATATAGAAAAAGTAGAACTATTACCATATCACACAATGGGTGTTCAAAAATATGAGAAACTAAATATTCCATATAGACTACAAGGAACTCCAGAAATGGATAAAGAAAAATGTAATGAATTATATAAAATATTGACATCCTAATAAAAATAAACATAATTAATTACAAGGAGGCTTTATGGAATAAAGCACAGCATCAGCAGAAGTAGAATGTGAAGAATTTGAAAATATTTTATTTAAAAATAATATAAGATATGATGTAGCGATGGATGATCAATATACAAGAATGATAATCACAAAATATAACGATAGATTGTTTAAACTAACTGTACAAAAAGGCAATCCTGGATTAATTGAAATAAATGGAAATATTATTAGTTCAAATAATATTGAAAATATTGTAAAAGCATTTCAAACAATTACAGGATTTAACTTAAATATTGATAATCTTAAAAATGACAGTGATGGAATTTTAAAAGAAATTGAAAGATATAGATAAAAGCATTTTTAAATGCTTTTTTACATGTATAAAAAAAACTAGTTTATTTTTTTTAAAACTTTTGATATAATAGTAATTACAATAGGAGGAATAAATATGAATAATGAAAATAATATAAATGGAATTCCTAACGTTAATGATATAAAAATAGAAGATACTCCAGCAGAATCTTTTGCAAGTTTATATGGAAATGGCACTCAACAACCAGCTCAACCAGTACAACCACAACCAATGCCAAATTCACAAGTAGCGCAACCAGTGCCACCAGTACAACCACAACCAATGCCAAATTCACAAGTAGCGCAACCAGTGCCACCAGTACAACCACAACCAATGCCAAATTCACAAGTAGCGCAACCAGTGCCACCGGTACAACCACAACCAATGCCAAATCCACAGGTAGTACAACCAGTTGCTCCTGTACAACCAATTGGGCCACAACCAGTACCTACACCTCAAGTTGTAGAACCAATACAACCTGTACAAGTAGATGCTGATAGATTACAATCAATTGAAGAACAACTATCAAAAACAAGCCAATATAAACCAGAAGACTTTCAACAAGAAAAAATAGATATTCCAACTACAAATCAATATGAAAAAAATAAATCGGGTTTAACATTTGTTATAGTATTGTTCATAATACTTGTTCTAGCAATAGTAGCAATTCCATACATTTCAAAGTTTTTCGGTTAAAATATAGAGAAATCTATATTTTTTAATTGTAAACAATTTACTTAAAACAATAATAATGTTATTATATACCTAATTAAAGGAGAGATAATATGCCAAGTATAATTAACCAAAGAAGAGTGAAATCATCGTACACAGAGATACCTAGTGCAACAGTTACTGAAACACCTCCTGAAATATTAGCACAAGCACGCAGTAAATCTTTTGATAGTGAACAAATAAGGCGTAATAATGAAGCTGCAACATTAAATAAACCATGTCCATGGGCAGGAGCTCCTGGAATAGATGCTTCAATATTACCAAAAGAACAAGGTCCAACATTAACAAAAAAACGTAGATAATAAATATCTACAATTTTTTTATGCATTTTTAGATAATTCTATAATAACATCCATATTATCATCAACAGCCATGATATTTTTATGTAATTCCCCACATTTATCACACTTATAAATAATCTTATAAGTGTTTTTAAATTTCTCTATACCAATTGGAACTAAAGTACCTTTACAATCATTTAATCTGTCCCCTGGATTAATATCAACATGAATTGAATATAAACAATTATTACAGTGATCTCTAGCTGTATAATTTAACTTACTAACTTTAGAACCACAATTAAGACAAACAAACTCTTCATCTTTCATAGAAAATAACTTCATAGAATCACCAAAATAATTATACCAAAAATTACCTCTTAATAAAACCGTTTTGAACATATTTAGTATCATTAATAATAACAAAAGCCTTTGAATCATATTTATTAATAATACTCTTTAATTTATCTAAACTACTACTATTAATCTGTATTAATAACATTACTTTATCATTATTCATGCCTTTAATATTAATAGTAGAAACACCAAACTCATTATCACGTAAAACATTAACTAACTTCTCATACTTATCAGAAATAACATATACACTCATATAACCTTTAATATACCTATTAGAAATAAGACCACCAATATAAGTACCAGTTGAAAAACCCAAAGCATAAGAAATAACAATAAATAAACTATTATCAGTAGTAGTAAGAGCCTCTCTTACAACTAAAAACCATACAGAAATCTCAATAAAACCAATCACACTTGCTAAGAAATTCTTATTCCTAACTGTCATAATAGTTCTAACAGTACCTAAAGAAACATCCAATATTCTAACAAAAAATATTTTAATACACAAAAAAAGCATATTATCACCATTAATATAGTGAACATATGCATTTTTTTTATTCATTATAAGAATATAATAATTAAACTTCCTACAACTAAACAGTAAACAACAAAATAAATTAATTTACCATTCTTAACAATATTTCTAAACCATTTAGTACCAATATAAGTAAAGATAAATGCCATAACAGTTGCGACTAAATAATAAAATACTTGAACACCAGTTAAACTAGCTTCAAATAAATCTTTAACACCTAATACCATAGTAGCTAAACTAATTGGAATATATAATATAAATGAAAAATCAAATGCAACGTCTCTTTTTAAACTTCTAAGCATACCACCAACAATAGTAGATCCACTTCTACTAATACCAGGAAGTAAAGCTACCATTTGGAATAAACCAATAATAATCGCATCCTTAAAAGTAATATCTTGATTACTCTTCATACCTTTAAAATCTTTAATAAAATATAAGAATACAGCGGTAATAACTAAAGTTAATCCTACAAATCTAACATTATCCTCTAAGAAATCAAAAACGCCTAACTTTTCAACAATAATACCAGCAAGTCCTGCAGGAATAGTCGCAACAACTACAAGCCAACAATACTTATAATCATAATAATACTTCTTATCATGACTCTTTAAATAACCAAAGAATCCCTTAAATAAAGAAATAATTTTATCTTTAAAAATAATTAATATAGCGCATAGACTACCAAAATTAGTTAATGTAGCTAGTATCTCAAAATCAATACTATCAAGACCTTTAATTAAAGATTGAAAAACAAGTAAATGTCCACTAGATGAAACAGGGATTGGCTCAGTAATACCTTGAACGAACCCTAAAAATAAAAATTTTAATAACTCTATAATATTCATACAATCACCTATATAATTATATACTATTTATAAAAAAAATAAAATAAAAAACACAAAATTACATACAATTAATTATAGGTAATAATAAGTATAAAAAATAAAAAATATGTATATAACTAAAATGAAAGGAGAAAACATGAACTATACTTATGATATACTAGCTAATTTCAATGAAACCTACTATGAATTCTTTGAATGGAACAATAAGGATGAACTAACACATATAAAAAGGCTACCAATAATAAAGGTAGAAAGAGAATTTCTAAATAACATAAAAAACAATGACGTAATAGTAGAAAAGGAACTATTAGAAAAAATAAATAGAAAAACAGAATTCTTTAAAACAAATAAAAAAAACATAAGTAACTATATATGCGCACTATGTGATGGAACAAAAGCAATAATAATAAAATTTGAATCGAATGGAAAAATACAAGGAAGAAGTAGTTTGTTATTGGATGAAGAAAATGAAATAATAGACATAAGTGATACGATGACAACAAGCAATTATAAATATAAACTTAATAAAAACAAAAAACCAGAATACTTTAAAACAAGAAAAGAAAAAGAAATAAACAATTACATAGAAAAAGAACTAAAAACAATAGACAATAATAAACTAAAATATTTATACTTTGACTGCTTCAATAAAAAAGAAGAAAATATTAAAATAATACAAAAAGAAATAAAGAATGAAATAAAAAATAACTTTGAAAACATCTATAAAAAAATATATGAATTCTTGAAATTAGCGTCTAATAGACTATAATTCCAAGAATTTTTTTTAAATAATTTACTAAAACATATAAATTTGATATAATTTATTAAGGTGTTTTGTATGGAATATAAGGTAACAATTGACAAATTTGAAGGTCCACTAGACTTACTACTTCACTTAATAAAAAAATCAAACATAAATATAGTAGACATAAATATAGTAGATATAACTAAACAATATCTAGACTACATAAATGAAATGGAAGAAATGAATCTAGATATCGCAAGCGAATATCTAACAATGGCAGCAGAACTAATAGAAATGAAATCAAAAATACTATTACCTCAACAAGAAGAAGACGTAGAAGACGATAGACAAAACTTAATAAATAGACTAATAGACTATGAACAATATAAACAAGTAATAGAACGATTCAAAACACTTGAACTAGATAGAAGAGATGAATTCACAAAAGTTCCTGAAGACTTAAGAAAATACGACTGTGTAAGTGAAACACATCTAAATAATGATATAACTCTAAACGATCTATTAGATGCATTCAATATATTCCTACAAAAAAAAGAAAAAGAAAAACCACTAAATACAAAAATAACAACAAAAGAATACTCGGTAACAAAAAGATCTGAAGAAATAAGACAAATACTAAATAAAAAGAAAAAAATAACATTCAATGAACTATTTAAAGAATACAATAAAAGCTATATAGTTGTTACTTTTTTAGCCATACTAAATCTATCCAAAAAAGAAAACATAAAACTAAAACAAGACAACAACTTCAAAGAAATATATATAGAGGTGGCATAATGAAAAACATTATAGAAGGGCTACTATTTGTAGTAGGAGACGAAGGACTAACACTAGAAGAAATAAATAATATTCTAGAACAAGACATAAATAAAACAAAACAAGATATAGAAGAATTAATAAAAGATTATGAAGACATAAATAGAGGAATAAGAATAGAAATATTTGGAGATAAATACAAACTAGTAACAAAAAAAGAATACAAAGAATATCTAAAAAAACTAGTACCAGATGAAGAAGACTTATTAACTCAATCAAATCTTGAAACACTAGCCATAATCGCATACAATCAACCAATAACAAGACATCAAGTAGAAGAAATAAGAGGAGTAAACGCAACACATATAATAAGAAAACTTCAAATAAGAGATTTAATAAAAGAAATAGGAAGATCAGAACTACCAGGAAGACCAATACTATACGGGACAACAGACTTCTTCCTAGACTACTTTGGAATAAACTCACTAGATGAACTTCCACAAATAAAAATAGAAGAACAAGAAAGTGATGAAGAAAACCTTTTTGAATCCAAATATAAAGAAGAAATTTAATTATAAATATTGATTATAACAAACCATAATGTTATAATTAATACATGCCGGTATGATGGAATGGTAGTCATGCTTGACTCAAAATCAAGTGGGTTCTGCCCGTGTCGGTTCAAGTCCGACTACCGGTACCAAT
>CAKJXT010000067.1 GCA_918219625.1 Bacilli bacterium | reverse complement strand
GTTTTCTATTACTTCTCCTTCTATGCTTAATACTTCTACTTCTAAGTCTTTTTTATTTATAGCAGTATATAATATATTTGGTAAATTATGTATATTGTGTGTTCCAAATACTATGTCTAAAAAATTATATTTTTCTAGTATTTCATTTACAACTACTTCTTCTTGGGCCATACATCCGCAAATACCTGCGATTAGGTTTGGATTTTTTTCTTTTAGATTCTTTATTCTTCCAACCATTCCAAATACTTTATTGTGTGCGTTTTCTCTTATTGCGCATGTATTTAAAAGTATTAAATCAGCACTTTCCATATCATCTGTTTCAGTAAATGACATGTCTTCTAGGATTGCTTTTATGTTTTCTGAATCATGTTCATTCATCTGACATCCGTATGTTTTTACATAGTATTTTTTATTTAGCCCTAATTGTTTTAGGTTTTCTTTTACTATATATTCATTTGTTTTAGTTAATACTTCTTCTTTTGTTCTTATTTTTGCTTTTAATAAATCTGGTTTTTGCATATAAATCACTTCCTAAATTATAATATCATATATTCATTTTTTTAACAAATAGATGTTTAATAATATATATTATTTTTTCTAAAAAGTAAAGAAAAAGAAGTATTAAACTTCTTGAACTACTATTAGTATCATAGGTTTACATTCTGTTTCTTCGTATAAGAATTTACCTACTCTATCTCTTATTTCCGTTTTTATTTTATTGAAATCTACATATCTTGGATCTATATTGTTTTCTATTACTTGTAATGATATTTCTTGTGCTTCTTTAATCAAATCTGTACTGTCTTTTACATATATAAATCCTCTTGTTAGTATTTCTGGTCCAGCTAGTATTTGTTTTGTTTTTTTATCAAGTGTTACTGTAACTATTACTATTCCATTTTCACTTAGTGATTCTCTATCTTTTAGTACTAGTTCTCCTATATCTCCTACTGTTTTACCATCTATTAGAATATCGTCAAATTTAACAGTTTCTCCTGTTTCCTTTAGTTCACCATTTACAAATGAAGCAACTTCACCATTTGTTTTTAGGATTATATTTTCTTCTTTAATTCCTACTTTTAAGGCTGCTTCTTTATTAGCGACTTGATGTCTATATTCTCCTATTACTGGGAAGTAGTATTTTGGATTCATTAGTTCTAACATAAGCATTAAGTCTTCACTTGATGCATGGTGTGATAGATATTTTTTAGTTGGGATTGTTACTATATTAGATCCTATTTTTGAAATATCGTCTAATACTTTTGTGTAACTTTTTTCCATTCCTTCATATACTGGGGATGCGAATACTATTGTGTCATTTTCTGTTAGAGTTATAAATTTATCGTATCCTTTTATTATTCTTTTTATATTTGAGAATGGTTTTTCTCTTT
Source organism: Bacilli bacterium (assembly GCA_918219625.1). The sequence continues at coordinate 1,258 of CAKJXT010000067.1, read as the reverse complement.
CATCTGATATTATTACAACAACATTAGGATCATTTACTTGAAATATATTTCCTAGTCTATTTTTATCGAATTTAATATATCCTTTATCTATTGAATTGTATATTAAACTTTCTAGTGTTTTTCCCATTATTACTACTTTTCTATTTGTTTGCATTACTTCATTGAATAGTTCTTGTATTCTATAAAGTTGCGCTTGAAATATGTTGAAAAGTATTCTTCCACTATTATTGTTTAGTGTTTCACTTATTACTGAAGATATTCTATGATTAGGTGATGTGAATCCTTTCTTTTCTGCATACATTGATTCACTTAATAAACATAGAACTCCTTGTTTTCCTACATAAGCTAGTTTTCCAATGTCTGTTTCGTATGATCCTCTCATTGTTGAGTCAAATACAAAGTTTCCTGTATAGAATATTGCGCCATCTGGTGTATATAATACATATCCTACTGCATCAGGTACAGAGTGTGTTAAACTTATTGGGAAGATACTGTTTCTTCCAAATTTTATATTCTTATGTGGTTGAATTTCAATTAGATTATCCGTTTTTATATTATCTTCTTTAAATTGATTTCTTATCACATCTAGTGTGAATGCTGTTCCATATATTTTTAGTTCTTTTATGTCTAATAGTATGTCTGATAGTGCGCCCATTTGAGCGTCATGACCGTGAGTTATAAATACTCCTTTTATTCTTTTTCTATTTTCTTTTAAATAGTCATAGTTAGGTATTATATAGTCTACACCTAACATTTTGTCATCTGCGTATTTTAGACCGGCATCAAATACAAATATATCTTTATCTACTTCTACAACATACATGTTTTTTCCGACTTCATTTAGCCCGCCTAAAGCAAATATTTTTATTTTGCTCATTTTTTCTCCTTTCTTTTTAATTAAAAAAGCCTAATTAATTATAACACAAAATAATTAATTAGACAAAGTTTTTTTATTAATTTAATTTATTGGTATTCTTAGTACATTTCTTTTTTGTTTTAACAATTCTTTGCTTACTTTTAATGTTTTTATTATTGTAATAGTTTGAACCTCATCAATACAATGTTCCTCATCTATGAGACAAACATTTTCATCGCATATAGCTCCATCAATACTTAAAGTTCCTGTTAATAATGTATACTTTTCTATATCATTTATGTGTTTATGTTTTTTGATACCTGAATGAGGTGTTAATAATAAAAATCCTCTTTCATAACCTTCTTCTGACAAATCACCATTATAATGAATTTTTAATACTTT
>CAKJXT010000066.1 GCA_918219625.1 Bacilli bacterium | reverse complement strand
ATTTTTCATTGCTAAATACTTCATAAAATTTTCTCATTCCATATAGTGTTCTATAATTATATTTTCTGCCCACTTCCGCCATAAGTTTTTCAGAATAACTATTAATTATATTCTTGCCATATTCTTTACCAGCCTCACTTAAGAGTTTTCCTATTTCAAAATATACCTTTACCTTATGTCTATCTTTTGAATAGTCCTTAGCTTTATCATATATTTCACTTTTTATTATTTTTTCTTTTATCTCATTATAATAATCCATAATTTATTCCTCCTATAATTATCATACGAGATAAAATTAATAATTCCTTAAATAAAACAAAAAAAGTGAACAATTTAGTTCACTTTACTTATATAGTCAAATCCTTCTTTAATTTTAGTTTCAATAGGTTTATCACTATTATAAATATCCTTTAAAACATCCATTAAATAATTGCCAGAATTATCTTTATTATCATAAAAACTATCATATGCTCTTTCGTTAATACAAATAGCGTTATTAATTTCATCACTATTTAAAATAGGATCAACAACCATTTCACTGTACTTCCAAGCTAAACCAGGTGGATCAATATTAACACCAGGATATAACTCTTCAAACTTTTTAAACCATAAGAAATGCAAAATCTCATGAGCGCAATTTCTTAACAGTAAAGACTCATCATATCCAATATTTAAAGAAAAACTATTATTGCTTATATCTCTAGGACATACTGGAATATATCCAACAGTAACTTCAATTTCACTAATATAAAAATTATTAAGATTCAAATACTTACACATTTTTTTAAAATAAACACTATTATATTTTTCCCACAATAAAGAATATTTAGAAACACTTGAATAAATCTCTTCTTTATTTAAATTATAATATTTACTTACAACTTCATCTATATTTTCATCACTTAATTCAGGAAAAAAATAAATAATAGAATCATATAAATTCAATGTGGAATTACTGTTTTTTAAAGCCCATTTTACTAACTCAATATTATCTTCTAAAGACATGGGCTTAAATATAACTCTAGGAATCATTTAATCACTTCCTCTTACTTATAACTTCATAATACTTCATATAATCTTTATAACAAACTTCAACAATATCAATAGGAACTAATTCCTTATAACACTTATATTGATAAGAATCAGAATCCTTAATCATATCATCATCTTTCAAAAATACATAAATATATCCAATAATATCTTCATCAATATTAACACCAGACATAGTCATTAAAGGAAATTCATCACCATTAGGTATATCAAATGACCAAGCTAAATCACGACTTGAAGCTTTAATAGTATCCTTAAAAGCATAAGGCGTACTCTTTAAAAAAGAAGGAAACAAAAATACCGCACAAGCAATATTATTAATATCACCATTTGAATCATGAGATAACCTAGGCTCTAATTTAAGCAATTTTTTACAACTTCCATGAAATAAATACTTAGGATTATCAATATCTTGATTTAAATACTCATCTATATTTTTCATTAAAACTACCTACTAAATGATTTACCATATAATTCGAAAAACTTTTCTTTAGACATTATTGTTTTAATAGTTACAATATCTTTATTAATCCTTGTATAATGTTCAGTAAATGTAGAATGATAAATAAACCCGATTTTATCACTCAAACCTTTTGATTTAAAATTTTCTTCAGCATAACCATATACAATATTATCAATATCCATATTAGCAAAAACATATCTCATGGTTGCAAGAATAGCTTCAGTCATATAACCTTTTCTCCAATAAGAAGGGTGCAAATTAACAGAAATTTCTAATGATTTATTTGAAGTATCATATCTATCAAGCACTAAATTTGCAATAGGTTCCATTGTATCTTTCAAGTACACAATAAAATCAAGAGTTCTATCATATTCAGTACAACAATTTTCCCATCCTCTTAACTTTTCTGGATCATATTTAATAAATTCAAATTCACCAGCAATATCTCTAAGCCTTGTAAAATCATACTCATATACCGTAACATAATCTTCATATATACCATGCTTTAAAACCAATCTTTCAGTTTCTATCGTAGGAGTAATATACATAGTATTATCTACACCATCTTTAAATAAATGATAATCTCTACTACCAATAACACGAATAAAACCATTATCTATAAAAATTGTATCCTCTTCAGGTATAGCATATATAGGTTTTTTCTTAGATAATTCTAATAAATAATTCTTACTTAATAAAGTTCTTTCAGAATCTCTATTAGTATAATGGCATAGCAAAGAATAACCATTCATTAAATCAAATCCAGTATTATCAATAAGACCAACTTCATTAGTATCATCAGTATTACAAGAATCTAAATCCTTACCAAATATAATAGCACCAGCACTTCCACCATAAACAATTCCATCATTTAATAAATGATCCTTTATCTTGTCAAATGCACCACTACTTTTTAATTCACTTAATAACTTATAAGTATTACCACCACCTATATAAATACAAGCATAATCACTTAAATTCTTATTAACAATTTCTTCTCCAGACCTAACCATCTCAATACCAGCACATTCAACATCAGATAATTCTCCAGTCATAAATTCTAAACAACTATCATAATCAGAATCTACCCAAGCAAGAGGAATATATAATATATTCTTAGAATGATCAATTAAACTATTTAATAATTCTCTAGCACTCTTAACTTGATTGCCATCTCCTCCGCCATTTAATATTAACTTCATAATATCACCTTATTTCTCTATCAATTACTTTTAAATATAAATAATCTATCTATAAATTCATTTTCACCATTTGTATACTCATCTATAACTTTTTTCCAAAATAAATATGCGGATTCACTATTAAGAGAAGGAGATACTTCCCAATTACCTTTATACATATCAAAACACATAAAAGCAACTTTCTTACCAATTTTACATCTTCTGTATTTAGGAATAACCATAAATTCAGCAATACTGTGACCACCATCACATTTCTGCATATATGTGTTAATCATAACAAAACCTAATAATTTATTTGTTTCTTTTTCTCTAATAAAAAATGCATCTCTATCATTATCAGTAAAATATCTATCAAAGTATTTATATTCAAATATAGCATCTTCATTCATTTCATTGCCATCATTTAAACTCTCTTCATATAATGAATATTCCAATAGTCTATATAAAATATCTTTCTTGTTTTCTAAAACTTTATCTAAATATATTTCCATAAAAATCACCTTATTTTTTGATATAATTAACAATTAAATTAGCAACATCACTAATACTTATATTTGTATTATCAATATGTAATTGATATAAATTCAAATCATTCAACAAATATTTTTGATATTCAATTTGATCATTAATATAATTATCACTACTACAATTTCTACTTTTATCTCTCATTTTTAATCTTCTTTTTAACTCTTCTTCCGAACAAGTAATCAAAATGCTTTCAACTAAATCAATTTCCTTTGGAATATTTATTTTTTTTAAATCAGATAAATTAATACAAGAACCAATTATAATGTTTCTATTACCTGATTTAGTAGTTGCATTCTTAATAGCATTTTCATAAAACAAATTATAAGTATCAGAACTATAATTATTAATATTCTCTAAATCATCTATATCATATATAACATAATTATCTAATAAACAATTGTTTCTTATATAATCACATGTAGCACTCTTACCAACACCAGATACGGCGCTTATAAAGACAATCTTTCGCATAAAATCACCTTCTATTCTTAAAGTACATTTCTTTTGTAATTAATAATTGTTTTGAAATAACTTCATTATCAAAAACAAAACCATTTTTCTCTTTGTCGGTTTGAATAAAACCTGCCTTCTTAAAAGAACTAATCGCGCCAACTCTATCAATAGGAATAAAATCAGATAATTCATTAATATTGTTTATTTCAAACGCAACTTCTTCTAATTCTAATAAAGTAAGATAAGAATATCCTTTTCCTCTATACTTATCATTAATTAATATTCCCATAGAATGAATATCACCATCAGGATAATAATAAACCTCACCAATAGGTCCACTCTCATCAACAGAATATATATAAGCATAAAATCTATCAGGTTCTTTATTAATCCATTTATTATACCAATCAATCATTTCTTCATTAGACTTAATAATAACACCAGTTTCTTTATCATAACCCTTTAAATCCATATCATATCCTGCATTATAAGACATTGTCTTAGGATCACTTAACCATTCTTTTCTATACTTTAAATCTTTAATATCTGGTACAACTAAAAATACTCTTTTCATAATATCCCTTATTTCCTATCAACTTTATAAATAACGTCATATTCATCACTAGTTGGTTCTTCCCATAAAGACTTTAATTTTTTCATCAAACCCTCATCTAAATAAAAATCAGATTCACAATTACCACTTAATATTCTTTGATTTCTCTCATCTATATTTTTCTTCCAAGTATCATCATCAACATAAACATAATGAATCTCACAAGGAACACCAATATTATTATAATAATCTCTAATATCTTTTCGATCTTTCGAAGTCCATAATCCTCTTTCAAATATAACATTAGCACCAGCTAAAGCAATTTCTCCAACTTTTTTAGTCAAATATTTATTTAATCTAGAAGAAAAGACATTATAAAATTCACCTTGTTCATTATTAATAAGCTCATATGTAGCCTCATCAGGAGAAATAATAACTGCATTTAAATCATCTTTAATTTTTCTAGAATAATAACTTTTACCACTACATATTTTACCACATACAACTACTACTTTACCCATAAAATCACCCCTTTAATTTTTAAAATTGGCTTATACTAGAACTTTTCGCACATTCATCAAAAATAGAAGGTGCTTGTACAAATTCTAATTTTTCAAAAGAATTTTCATTCATAAATTGTTTCAAAATAGGTAAACATTCCTTATAATTATTCTCTCTAAATCCAATAGTTTCATTGGTAACTATCTTAAATCCAAAAGATGAATATAAACCTATTGCTCTAAAACTAGATGGTTGAGTATGTAAATAAATGGGATAATCATCATCATTTAATAATTTCATTATATATGAAAGTAATGCTCTACCAATTCCTTTACCCTCATATTCTTTTAAAGTTTTAAACCAATGAATAGTATTAATTCTATTATACGCTCTCCAAACAAAACAAGTAGCTACCGGCTTATCAGTCAAATCATCACATACAAATAAACATCTATTATAAAATTCATCCAAATTATTCCCATAAACATTTTGAAAATAATCATTCATATATTCATAATAATTATTTTTATCCTCTTCACTATCAAAAGGAAAACCCATCCATATTTTTAATTCATCAGTAGTACAAGATCTAATATGAAATCCCATAGGTAAATCGGATAATGCGTCATTATTTAATTTATCACACATCATAAATATATTTAAATCAGGAATATTTCTTTCGCTTAAATATGTTTTTCCCATATAATCACCCCTTACTCTAAAAAAAATTATTTCTTTTTATCAGAAGTTCTTTCTAAAATTAACTTTCTTCCTCTTTCAATAAAATCATCATTATTATTCTTAATACCATATACAATAGTTTCAATAGGATAATATTGCTCTACAATATCTTGATATTCTTTAGCTTTTGAAATATCAATATTTCCATATAATCTCAATATATCTTCACCAAATAATACACCAATTTCTTCTTCACTATCCTCAAGTAGATATATAAAATCGCAATATTCATCAATAATACCAGCATCACCAAAATCTATAACGCCGCGCAACCTATCATTATCATCTAATAACAAATGATTACAACTAAAATCATTATGGCATAAACACTTTCTGCCACTAAAAACATCAGTAGACATTAATCTCTTCATAAACTCTTCTATATATTGCTTCTCATCTTCAGTTAAACTATCATAAATAGTATCCTTTAATAATTGATACCCTTCTAATATACTTGCTTTATTATCAATAGAATATGAAGATATTTCACTATAATCTAAATCGTGCATTTGTCTTAAAAACATAGCAATATCTTGTTTTAATAATTCTTGTTTTTCTTTTGATAAAGCAAAATAAATCTCCGATGTTAAAAATTTACCTTTAATCTCTTTATAGCCCATTATTGATAATTCATCACTAAAATATGAATACTCGACATTTGGTATTTTAATATTTGTATTTAAGCCTTTATTTAAAAAATCATAAATTGCCTTTTCCTTTTCATAGTCCTTTTTCTTATTAGCACTGAACTTAATTTTAAATACATACTCACCATTAACTAAATAAGCAATACTATCTAACCCCTGACCTAAAACAATAATATCAGTTACCTTTAAACCAAATTTACTTTCTATTATCTCTCTTATTTCCATCGCAATTCACCCACTAACTAAATAATTTTTCAAACAATTCTGGCATATAACCTTTCTTATATTCAAAATTATAAATATCTTTATAATTATTCCTATTAAAAAACACTAGTTTTTTTATTTCAATATCACGTTCATTATTATTAAACATATCTAGTATATGCTCCTTAGAATATGCTGTTTTAACTTCATATATCAATCCAATTGGATAGCCAAATGAATCTTCAGAATCAGAAGGACATTTAATATATTTTAAATTAATATCAAAAATAGAATCATTTAAATCAAAACCTAATTCTTCCATAAATTCCCTTTTTAAATTAATTAAAGAAGAATACTCATTATTAACAATATCCTTAGAATCAGCCATACCTCCAGGTAGATTTAATTCTTCATAATTCTTTCCTTTATATGCATTATTTAATACAGTAACAATATAATTATCAGATGTAACAATATATGCTCCCGAAAACATACATTTTAAATCCAT
>CAKJXT010000065.1 GCA_918219625.1 Bacilli bacterium | reverse complement strand
TTAAATAAATTAAAAAATAATGAAATAGATATATTAATTGGAACACATGCATTAATAAGTGAAGATGTAATCTATAGTAATCTAGGACTAGTAATAACAGATGAACAACACAGATTTGGAGTAAATCAAAGAGCTAACTTAAAAAATAAAGGAACAACTCCAGACATACTATATATGAGCGCAACACCAATACCTAGAACATATGCATTAACAATATATGGTGATATGGATGTATCAAGTATAAAAACAATGCCAAGTGGAAGAATAGAAGTAAAAACAATATTAAAAAAAGACTCGGAAATAAAAGAAGTGCTAGAACTAATGTATAAAGAATTAAAAAATAATCATCAAGTATATGTAATCGCACCTTTAATAGAAACAAACGAAGAAATAGATATGGAAAATGTATATGAACTAGAAGAAAAAATGAATAAGGCATTTGGAAAACTATTTAAGGTGGGAATACTACATGGAAAAATGACTAATAAAGAAAAAGATGAAGTGATGAATGACTTTAAAGAAAATAAAATTCAAATACTAGTAAGTACAACAGTAATAGAAGTAGGAATAGACGTTAAAAACGCAACAGTAATAACAATATTTGATAGCTATAGATTTGGTCTATCCGCTCTACATCAATTAAGAGGAAGAGTAGGAAGAAGCAATCTAGAATCATACTGTATTTTAATAAGTAGTAAAGAAACAGAAAGATTAAATGTTCTAACTAAAACAACAGATGGGTTCAAAATAAGTGAAGAAGACTTCAAACTAAGAGGTAGTGGAGACTTGTTTGGAATAAGACAAAGTGGAGATATGTCATTTAAAATAGCAGATCTAAAAAATGACTATAATATGCTTCTAAAAGCAAAAGAGGATAGTGATCTATTTATAAAAAAACATATAAATGATAAAAAATATAAACATATAAAAGATGCTTTAGCACAGTCTATAAATTTGGATTAGCATATTGACAAAATAAAATAAACAATATATAATTATACTAGCGTGAATAGTTCACGCGAATGTTCTCATATCTTAACAGGTATAAGAATGTTCAACCAAAACCCCCTGAAGGAGCCACTAAGGCTCCGCTTTTTTTTTACAATAGATATATACTATAATAGAAAAAAACAAGGATTCATGATATAATATATATAGTTATGAGGTGATTAAAATACGAGAAAAATAATAGATAAAGAAAAAGCAATTTCAAAAATAATTCTAGAATATCTTGAACAAATAGAATACAGTAATAGTATTTTAAGAGGAGACTTATTAAATAAAGAAGAAAAGAAATTCTTAATAGAAAACCCTAATGCATTTGTTATAGGGCTTATCTCTGATCAATCAGTAAAAGCAGAACTAGCGTGGAGCCTACCTTATAGATTATCATTAAGACTTAAGACATTTGATTTTAAAGAAATATTATCTAAATACAATGTAAGTGACATAGAAAATATAATAAGAACAAAACCTTCATTACACAGATATCCAGGTAGAATGGCAACATATATTTATGAATCAATAAAAAAAATAGTTGAAATGTATGATTCAAATGCAGGAAATATATGGAATAATAAAACTGCCAAAGAAATAGTTGAATCCTTAGAAGAATTTAAAGGAATTAGTCATAAAAAAGCATCACTAGGAACATTAATATTAGTAAGAGATTTAGATATAAATGTTTTAGATAAAGAAAATATAGATATTGCATATGATGTTCATATTAGAAGACTATTCTATAGAATAGGACTAGTAGATGAAGATACTCAAGAAAAAATATTAGAATCTGCTAGATTTATAAATCCAAGTTTTCCAGGAAGACTAACAACTGCATTCTGGCAAATAGGTAGAGATATCTGTAGACCAACAAATCCAGAATGTTCAAACTGTCCGCTTAATAAAGAATGTGATAAAAAAATATAATAAAGGAGCTATATGCTCCTTTTAATAATTAAATAATTTACACCCGTATTCATCTAATAATTCATTAATATCAGTTAACTTAAAAATCTTATTAATAAAACAAAATCTTATTATTAAATCAAACTTATTATTTTTAGGAAGTGAATATGAAGCACTCTCTAAAAGCCTATCTAATTCTTCTTCACTTAATTCTAAAGCTATAGCTAAAAGAATTATAGTCTCTTTACTAGGATGATATTTCTTATTACTTCTAATCTTAGAAAACAATCTTCTATCAAGATTAACTTTATTATAAACATCAGAATCCTTTAAATTTCTATCATCAATGAGTTTAAATAACATAGTTTGAAAATCACTATATTGTTCATGTTTATCAATATAGTCTTTTACACTTGAACATGATTTTTCACATTTAAAATCACATTCACCTAAATCAACATCATCTTCTGCAAGATAATCAAAAACTTTATTCCAAAATCTTTTAGATAACTTTTCTTTAGGCTTTTTAACCAAATTACTATCAATATATATTTTTAACTCTTCTTTTAAATTCATAAAATCACCTTTATATACCATTATTTTAGCACATAAAATGTCGCTTGTTAAGAGACCAATTAACTAAATAAATATTATATGATATATGTGAAAAGGAGATGTTAAAATGGAAAAATTAATGGATGTAGTCTTTATACTAGACAGAAGTGGATCAATGAGAGGAGCAGAAGAAGATACAATAGGAGGATACAATAGTTATATTGAAAACTTCAAAAACAAGAACGCAAAAATAACAACAGTTCTATTTGATGATCAATACGAAATGATAACTAAAAGACAAGAAGTTAAAGAAGTTAAAGAATTAACAAAAAAACAATACTATGTTAGAGGATGTACTGCCTTATTAGACGCAATAGGAAAAACAATTAAATTTATGGAAAAGCAAAAACCAGAAAAAGTATTATTTATTATTACAACAGATGGATTAGAAAATGCTTCATGTAAATTCAAAAAAGACCAAATAAGAGAAATGATAAAAGGTCATGAAAAATGGGAATTCATGTATATAGGCGCAAATATAGACTCATATAGTGAAGGACAAGATTTAGGAATCTGTAAATCTAATATAGCTAACTACAGAAAAGATAAAAAAGGAATATCCAAATTATTCGGAGCAATGTTTAGAGCAAGTCAAAAATTCTATAAAGAAGAATGTATTGATGATACATGGAAAGAAGAACTAGAAGACTACATAGAAGAAAACAAAACAGATGAAACAATAGAATGGTAAGAGACAATTGTCTCTTTTTTCATTAAAAATATTTACTTAATAAATCATATTTGATACCATATAGAATGGGACGGAGATAATTTTATGGAATATGATAAAAGAATTGAAGAATTACAAGAAAAAATAAAAGAGATTAAAACACAAATATATGTGCTTTCTAAAGATAAAAACAAAGATAAATTAATAAAGTGTCAAGATGGAACAAACACCACTTTAGCGGTGTTCTATTCAATTATTCCATACTTAACTTTATTTGGAACAATATCGGCTTTGTATGGTAATGGTAGTATAAGTATACCCACTGAACTTTCTGCCGGTATCATAGCGGGTGGATCTCTAGCTTCAGCAGCAGTTAGTAAAACAATATTAATGAAAAAAGCGGGTAGATCTCAAGATTCAGAAACAGGTAATAAAAAAAAACAAACAGAAAAGGCTAGGGAAAAAGCAGATGAATCTCCAGCTTCAACAGCAGTTAATATAAAAAAACTAATAAAAAAGGTTAGGGAAAAAACAAGTGGATTTCTAGCTTCAACAGCAGCTAATATAAAAAAACTAATAAAAAAGGCTAGGGAAAAAGCAGATGAATCTCCAGCTTCAGAAGCAGAAATAGAAGAGACAAAACAAACTGAAAAAAAATACACCGAACCAGAAATTTTTAAAAAAACGATAGGCCCATTAATAGAAATAACAAAATTAAAAAATAAAGAAAAAGCACTAAATACAGCAATAGAAGAATTAAAAAAACACCAAAAACAAGAAAATGAAGAAGAAATTGTATCTAAAACCGGCCAAGAACATACAAAAGAAATAGCGAAATTAAGGGAAAAGCTTGATAAATGTTATAAAAAATTAGATGATATGACATTGGAAAATGAATTGTATAAATACTCAGGCCCTATATTGAAAAAAACATTATTACGAGCATCATTATTCACTGCTTTTGCGCTTGCGCCACTATCATTGAAATTTGCAGTCAACCTTAATGAAGTTAGAACGCCTCTTCAAACTCTAATAACTTTATTAACGCCATTTACGATAAGTACAGTTGCTTGTGCATTAAATATTAAAAAGCAAAATAAGAACGCAGAACCTGCGGTGGCTGAATTAGAAAGTGAATTAATAAAGAGAAAAAATAATAAAAAAGCAATAGAAGAATTAATAAATGAAATAGCAAAAACAGAAGTTGAACTACAACAAACTATAAATCAAAAAATATCAAATAATACTAAAGTAGAAAAATGCGTTTTTGAATATAAATTTGATGAGAATTACTATATGACTGATTTACAACCATGTGAAACTGAAGAACAATTACAACAAAATCCAAAACAAAAAGTACTTGTATATACAATAAAAAATCAAGAAAAGGGACATTAGTCTCTTTTTTAGGTATAAATAATTTATCAAAATATAAAACCTGTATATAATAAATTGAAAGGTGATGGTGATATAAAAACATTAAAATTTATAGGTGCAGGTTATAATAATAAATACCAAGTAAAAGTAAAAATATTTTTTAAAAATAAAAAAATATTTGAAGGAATAACATATAATGGAGAAATAAATGTAGACTTAATAGAAAACAATATATATAAAACAGAAGCACATTTCCTAAATGAAGTAATAAATACATATCTATATGTAACAAAAAAATGTAAATATGTATTCATATTTAAACATTCTATAATTGATAATACTGTCACTATTTCATTAGTAGATTTTTATTATAATCTACCTATAGAAAAAGGAGAGATGACTTTTGTCAAAAGTAATTAATATCAATAATGGTACAGGAACAGGAGAATTAATAAACGGTACTTATACTGTAACATCAACAGTAACAGGTTATGATAATACATCAATTAATCCAAGTAGTGTTACTGTAGAAGCAGGAACAAATACATATGCATTTACAATTTCAGCAACTGGTACATTAACTTTACATGTAACAGAAGATGGAACAACAACAGGAACCCCAATTGTAGGAGCAACTTTCATAAGAACAGACTCAGCGGGGAATGAATATGGAACAGCAATAACATCAGATACAAATGGTGATGCAGTATTTAATAATGTACCATTTGACGCTACAAACGCACCTCTAGTATATTATAAGCAAACTGCTTCAGACGGTGATCATGAATTTGATCAAACAGTTCAAAGTACATCTTTAACAACACAAACATCAACGCTAGAAATAACAAACCAACCAGGAGCTACAAGAACAATTAATTTAACAGATTCAAACTATACAAACCTACCAATTGAATCAGGTACATTAACTTTAAACTAAGAGAATTCAATTCTCTTTTTTTATGAACATATTTATCAAAATTTGACAAAGCAGTAAAATAAATATATAATATCAACACATTAAAAGGGGAAGTATTATGGGATTAAGAGAAAAACTTAAAGCTATAATTAGTGAATTAACCATTAAACCTGAAGTTCCTGAAGACAGAGTTAAAAGATTAACAGAAGAAGAACAAAATACTCTTTCTGAATGTATAAAAAATCTAATATGGACTGAAGAATATAAAAATAAAAACCTTACAGCGGTCTATGTCACTGCGTATTGGATAAATGGAAAAGTTCAAATATATGTCAACTTTCTAGATACAATGTATAGCCAAGACGATTATATTTCTATACCATGCAAAGTAAAAGGAATAAGAATAGATAAGGTTATGAGAAGTTCAGCTGGATTCGGCTACTGGGATGAAAATAAAATAGAAATGCCAAAAAAAGCAAGAGAATTATTTGAGTGTATTTATTATAAGGCTTATTACAATTTAGAAGGAAGGCCAAATCAACGTGAAAAGAGCAAAGCTTATGCGAAAAAAATAGGCGCAACACCGTCTGAGAGTAAGGTTACATTTGAACCTCCACTAAACTTAACAAAGTAAAGAAGTCAAATAGACTTTCTTTTTAAATTTGACAATAAAAAAATAATATATTATAATACAATAAATTTAAACAAATCAGCGATTTAGAGAAGTAGTTAGTATGAAGTTTATAGAAAGTGTCTGGTTGATGGAAAGACATAATGAATTACTAATGAATGGACTAATGAGAGATTCTTCGAAATAATAGTAGAGGAATACGGAGTTTCTTACCGTTAATAAAGAATGTATGTGATAGCATATAGGTGGTATAGCAAGATTACTCTTGTCCTATTTTTGGGATGAGAGTATTTTTTTTTAGGAGGCGATTAATATGAAACGGTGGTGTTTAAATTAAAAAAAAAGAAAGGAGAGATAATATGAAAACAATGATTACAGGAATACAACCTACAGGAAATTTTACTTTAGGAAATTATTTAGGTGCAATAAAAAACTTTATAAAACTACAAGATAAATATAATTCTTATATATTTATAGCAGATCTTCATGGACTAACTACATATCAAGAACCAAAAAATATTCATGATAGAATACTAGATTTAGCAGCTCTTTATCTAGCATGTGGAGTAGATCCTAAAAAAACAAACTTCTTTGTACAAAGTGATGTTTTAGAACACACAGAACTAGGATTTCTAATAGCATTCCAATGTAGAGTAGGAGAACTATCTAGAATGACTCAATATAAATCTAAAAAACAAAAACAAGGATCAAATGGAATAGACTTAGGACTATTAATATATCCAACACTAATGGCAGCAGACATATTACTATATGATGCTGAAATAGTGCCAGTAGGAAATGATCAAATCCAACACATAGAAATAACAAGAGATATTGGAGAGAGATTTAATAAAAGATATAAAAATACTTTTAAACTACCAGAGTACTATGTACCAGAAGTAGGAGCTAGAATAATGAACCTACAAAATCCATTAGAAAAAATGAGTAAATCATCACCATCAAATGATAAAGGAACAATATTTATATTAGATGATATAAAAATAACAAAAAATAAAATAATGAAATCAACAACAGATAGTGAAAACAAAATATATTATGATGAAATAAATAAACCAGGAATATCTAATTTAATATCAATATATTCATCAATTACAAATAAATCTATAAAAGAAATAGAAGATATGTATAAAGATAAAAACTATAAAGAATTTAAAAATGATTTAGCAAGTATCCTAGAAGAATTTATTCTTCCAATACAAGAAAAATATAAGAAATATAGATATAGTAAAGAATTATTAGAAATACTAGAAAGTGGAGCTAATAATGCAAGAATATATGCATCTAAAAAAATAAATGAAGTAAAAAGAAATATAGGTATAAAATATGATGAAGAGAATTAATATTTAATGAAATAGTTTTAAAGTTATATTTAGAAACCAAAATGTAGTCCATGGAACACAAGATGGAACACAAATTTGGACACAAAGTGGTCAAGTAAGTGGTCAAGTAAGTGGACAACAAGGTGGTCAACAAAGTGGACAACAAATCAAAATTATAAAAAAATCAGATGAAGCCAGCTATATAAATGGCGACTAAAAAAGATTATAATTAAAAATAAAGGGACTCAGTTTGTTACTGTGTCCCTTTTAAATTCATTAATCAAATCATCAATATCATTTTTTGG
>CAKJXT010000064.1 GCA_918219625.1 Bacilli bacterium | reverse complement strand
CATGTTAATATTGATTTAAGTAAACATTATATTAGTTCTAATGGTGATTCAAGTACTTTTGAAGTTTCTGTTTCATGGCCACTTGATTCTGGTAATGATAATTTAGATTCTACATGGGGAATGAATTCTTATAATTTTCAACATTCTGAGCAAAATTTAGCTGATAACGATCCAACTTATACGCCAAGACCTGCTGTTCAGATTGTTATTAGCGTTATTGCTGAACAGTATATTGAAGATAATAATTCTAGTGATATGAGATTTAATTTAGGTGATACTGTTTTATATGATGTATTACTTAATAAGAGGTGCTATTCTGTTAGTAATACATGTTTAAGTACTAATGTTATCGATTATGATAATAAAGTGGGTGATTCTAATGTTACATTACTTCCTACTTTATATACTGAATTTCCAACTGGTAATTTTGATGAAATTAGTACTAAGTTAGATGAGTTTACTGCTTCTTGGAGTGCTCCTAGTAGGGCGTTAGTTGTAGATGATTTAATGAAGCCAATTTCTCATGATGTTATTAATACTTTAATGAATGGTGATGATATTTCGCCTCAGATTCTTGGAAATTTAGATTATTCCGGTAGAATTGATTTAGAGAAAGCTAGAATTGCTAGCTTTAATGGATATTATACATTTATGAATGATAAGTTTGATTATTTTTCTCATAATGGATGTTTCTGGACAAGTAGTTCATTTGATTCTAATAATGGCTTTGCATTTGGTAAATTAAATGAATTGAAAACAGAAGTTTATGGAAAACCAAAGACTGATGTTTGTAAGATTGTACCAGTTATAATTGCTCCTAAAAATAATTTTTAAAGTACTTTTTAGTACTTTTTTTGTTTTTCTTAAGGGATTTTAAAATTTTTGTCGAATGATTATATTGGAGCCTAGTAAGGAGATTAATGACAATAACCTATGATAATTTAGTAAAACTACAACTAGATCATCCAATGATACCTTTAACATTCGATAAAATGCTTAAGGCCTTCTTTGAAGATAATATTGATATTTATAAAATGTTTATAATAAGTGTAGTTCATTTAGATTTATTAAAAGAAGATATGAATCTAGAAATAAAAAATACAGAACTACCCGTTTCGCATTATAAAGAATATAAGAAGATAGTAGACTTTAATGTTGATATAAATAAAAATATTTTATTAAATATTGAGCTTAATAAATCATATTTTAAAAATGTTAAATTAAGAAATCATTTCTATAAATCTAAAAAGATAAGTATGAATTTAAAGACTGGTGATGATATAAAAAGAATAAAAGAACTTAAAAATATACAGCTTAATCTAAATGTAAAAGATAAAAGTACAACTTTAGGAGAAGATATAGTAGTTCCATATAGTATAATAACAAATACAATATACATAAATAATGATATTACATATATTAGATATCTTGATTATTATAGAAACTTATATTATAATGGAGATGTCGAGTTAACAGAGGATGAATATTGGTTAGCTTTGTTAACATCAGAAAACTATATGGAATTAAATGATATAGCTAGTAAATTTCTAAGTGATGAAACAAGAGAAAAACTTGTGAAGGATGTGATTAGATTGAGTAATGATGAATTAATATTTGATGAATATGAACAAATGATGGGCGATAAGCTAATAGAATATGAAGAAGAACAATCATTATTAGAAGAAGGTCGTGAAGAAGGATATGACTCTGGTTTTCAAGATGGTGTAACAGATATTATTCAACGAATGTTAAAAAACAAAGTTGATTATGAAACAATATCTAATATAACAGAAAAGACAATAGAACAAATAAAAGAAATAGAAAAGGGTTTAGAATAAAAAAATAAACGGCTCCTAAAAAAATCAGGATTTTTTCCTGATTTTTCTATTTAAATATACTTTTGAATATTGTATTTAATCCTTTATTGATTGCTTTATCTAATGTTTTGTTTGCGACTTTTTTTCCTACTTTATATCCTAGAGAATTTTTTCTAGCTTTTTCTTCTTCTTTTTTAGCTTTTTCTTCTTCTTTTTGTTTTTTAATTCTTTCTTTTTCTTCTAGTTCTTGTTGTTTAATTTCTTCTTCTTCTTCCAATTTTTGTATTATTATTGAATTTAGTTCTTCATAAGCTGAATCTCTTTCTACAGCTTCGTCATATTTTCCAACAATTGAAGATGTATTTATTATTTTATTTCTTGTAATATCATCAATTGTTCCCATTTTACTTTGAGGAGGTAGAATAGTTACTTTTTCAACTACTTCAGGTTCACCTTTTTCATTTTGGAATGATACTAATGCTTCTCCTGTTCCAAGTGCGAGTATTGCTTCTGTTGTATTAAAGTTTGGATTTGTTCTGAATGCATCTGCTGCAGCCTTTACAGTTCTTTGTTCTGCTGGAGTGTATGCTCTTAAAGTATGTTGAACTCTATTTCCTAATTGAGCAATTATTTCGTCTGGAATGTCTGTTGGACATTGTGATATGAAGTATAGTCCAATTCCTCTTGATCTAATTAGTTTTACTACTTGAGTAATTTGTTTTAATCTATATGATGGCATTCCGTTAAATAGTAGGTGAGCTTCATCAAAGAAAAATACTATTCTTGGTTTATCTAAATCTCCAACTTCTGGCATGTTATTGAATAAGTTTGTTAATAACCATAATAGGAATGATGCATATAAATCAGGAGATTTGAATAGTTCTACTGCGTGTAAAATATTAATTAATCCTTGTCCGTTTTCTGTTTGTATGAAGTCATTTATGTCTAATTCTGGTTGTCCAAAGAATTTATCTGCTCCTTGGTTTTCTAGTGTTAATAAGCATCTTTGAATTACTCCTACAGTTTGTGCTGTTATATTTCCGTATTTTGTTATAAAGTCATTTTTATTATCTCCTACATATTGAAGTAATAGTCTTAAGTCTTTTGTATCGTCTAGTTTCCAGTTATTATCTTTAGCTATTTTATATACTATAGTTAGAACTCCTTCTTGTGCTTCTGAAAGTCCTAACATCATTGATA
Source organism: Bacilli bacterium (assembly GCA_918219625.1). Next base: position 214 of record CAKJXT010000064.1, on the reverse strand, counting down.
GTATTTCAGGTCCAACTGAATCTAGTGTTGTTCTAATAGGGTGTCCTGATACTCCAAATATATCCCAAAATCTTACTGGGAAGTTTTTATATTCAAAGTTTTCAATTCCTAGTTTATTTAGTCTTTCTTCTAGTGCTTCACTTGATTCACCTGCTAGAGCGGTTGCGCCAATGTCTCCTTTTACATCTGCTAAGAATACTGGTACACCAGCATT
>CAKJXT010000063.1 GCA_918219625.1 Bacilli bacterium | reverse complement strand
TTAAAATGTTATAATTATTTTGTTATTGCCCCATGGCCAAGCGGTAAGGCATTGGACTCTGACTCCAAGATCGTTAGTTCGAATCTAACTGGGGCAGCCATTTTTATTTTAAGGACGTGATTTTATGACTAATAAAGAGTTTGCTGAATTTTTACTTCCAGATGTAGAACATGATTGGGAGTATTATGAAAATTTATATCCTGAAAGAGACTTAGATGATAAAGCAATTGTTACTAGATATGCTCCAAGTCCTACTGGACTTCCTCATATGGGTAATATGTTTCAATGTTTTATGGCCCAAAGCTTTGCGAAACAAACTAATGGTGTTTTCTTTATAAGAATTGAAGATACTGATACTGAAAGAACTGTAGAAAATGGTATTTCTAAAATATTAGATATTGTTAAAGAGTTTGGTATTTCTTTTGATGAAGGTGTTGTTAGTGAAACTGAGGAGAAGGGAACGTACGGACCTTATGTTCAAAGTCTTAGAAAAGATATCTATCAAGCTTATGCTAGAAAGTTAATTGAAGAAGATAAGGCTTATCCATCTTTTGCTTCTAAGGAAGAGTTGGATGAGATTAGAACTTTCCAAGAAGAGACTAAACAAAGACTTGGATATTATGGAAGATGGGCTAAGGATAGACATATAACTCGTGAAGACGCAATTAAAAGGATTCAAAATGGTGAAAAGTATGTTATTCGTATGAAATCACCTGGAGATTTTTTTAAAAATATAATTGTTGAAGATTTAATTAAGGGTAAGATTGAGATGCCTGAGAATGATATTGATGAGGTTATTATTAAAAAAGATGGACTTCCTACATATCATTTTGCTCACGCTATTGATGATCATTTAATGCATACAACTCATGTTATTAGAGGTGATGAATGGTTAGCTTCTATGCCTAAGCATTTACAAATATTTGATGTTTTAGGTTTTAAGCATGTTAAATATGCTCATATAGCTCCTTTAATTAAGAATGATAATGGTAATAAGAGAAAGTTATCTAAACGTAAGGATCCTGAAGCTGGGCTTGTTTATTATTTAGAGCAGGGTATTCCAGTTGAGGCTGTTAGATTATATTTAGCTACTATCGCTAATTCTAATTTTGAGGCTTGGTTGGACGCTAATCCTACTGGTAAGATTGAAGATTTTAAATTTGATTTTAAGAAGGCAGGAGCTTCTGGTGGCGCTATATATGATATGGATAAACTTACTAATATTTGTAAGAATTATTTGAGTAGATTAAAGGCAACTGATTTATATGATAGAGTTTTGAATTGGGCTAAAACATATGATAAAGATTTTTATGATTTAATTTCTAAATATAAAGATTATACTACTAGTATTTTAAATATTGAAAGAGAACAAAAGAAACCTCGTAAGGATTTTGCTAAGTATAGTGATGTTTATGGTGGTATTTGGTATATGTTTGATGAATGTTTTGATTCTAGAGAGTTAGAGTATGATTTTAAGAATATTACTGATAAAGAAGAAATTAAGAATATTTTAAGTACTTATATTGATAAGTATTATGATGAGACTGATGATAAAGATACATGGTTTAATAAGGTTAAGGCTTTATGTGATGAACTTGGATATGCTTCTGATATGAAGGCTTACAAAGAAAATCCTGATAACTATAAAGGTAATGTAGCTGATGTATCTACAGTTATTAGAGTGGGACTTACTACAAGTAGTATGACTCCTGATTTATATGAGTTATTAAAACTTATTGGAAAAGACAGAATTATAAAAAGATTTAGTAAATTATATTAAGGGTTTATTTCTAAACCCTTTTTATTGTATAATAAATTTGGTGATTTTATGGATATAGTGTTTGCTTCTAATAATAAACATAAAATAAGTGAGTATAAAAAAATAATTAAAAATTATAATATTCTTACTTTAAATGATGTTGGTTTTAATGAAGATATTGTTGAAGATGGTAAGGATTTTTATGAGAATGCTTTAATTAAGGCTAAGACTGTTTATGATTTTTTAGTTAATAAAGGTCTTGATTATATTGTTATATCTGAAGATAGCGGGTTATGTGTTAATTCATTAAATGGAGAACCTGGTATTTTTAGTGCTAGTTATAGTGGTGTTCATGGTGATGACGCTGCTAATCGTAGTAAGTTATTATCTAAGTTAGAGGGACTTGATAGGTCTGCTTATTTTATGTGTGTTATTGCTTTAATTAAGAATGGTGAAGTAAGTTATTATACTGGTAAAACTAATGGTTCTATTACTAATGAAGAAATTGGTGATACTTCTTTTGGATATGATTGTGTATTTTATTCTACTGATTTAGGTAAGACTTTTGGAGAGTGTTCTGATGAGGAGAAGAACAGTGTTTCTCATAGAGGTAGAGCTATAGAAGAGATGGTTAAAGATTTATGATAATTGAAGTTAATAATTTTAATTTACATGATACTGTTACTTGTGGCCAAATATTTAGATTTGATGTAGAGGATGATAATTCTTATACTGTTGTTCTTACTGATAGAGTTGTTAATTTAAAATTAGATGGTAATAAATTAATTATTGATTCTAATAATATGGATAATATTGATAAAGTTATTAGAGATTATTTTGATTTAGATTTTGATTATGATAGTATTAATAATGAATTTCTTTTAATAGATAGTAATGATAAAGTAATAATTGACTCTTGTATTGGTTTTAAAATGATTAATGAACCTAAGTTTGAAGTTTGTATGAGTTATATATTATCTGCAAATAATAGAGTTCCTAGAATTAAAATGGGTTTAGATAATATTTCTCGTATGTTTGGTGAAAAGGTTATTTTTAGAGATAAAGAGTATTATTTATTTCCTAGTGTTGATAAATTAGTTAAAGCAAGTATAACTGATTTTAGAGAGTGTAAAACTGGTTTTAGAGATAGATATTTATATGAGTTTGTACAAAGTGTTTATAATGGTTTAATTGATTTAGATAGTATTAATAATATGAATAGTGATGATGCATTAAAGTATTTAATGAATTATAAAGGAATAGGGGAGAAAGTAGCTAGTTGTATATTATTATTTGGATATCATAGATTTGATGTTTTTCCTATTGATACATGGGTAAAAAAATATATGAAAGATAAATATAATTTTGATAAAGTGTCTGATATTAGAAAGTTTATGTTAGATAAGTATTCTAGTAATTGCGGTTTATTTATTCAATATATTTATCATTATAGTAGGAATGTAAAATAGGCATTCTATACTTTAAGAGGTATTTAAAATGAAAGAAAAATTATTAATTATTGATGGACATAATTTGTTGTTTCAAATGTTTTATGGTATGCCTAATAAAATTTATAATCAACATAATGTTTCAATCCATGGTGTAATTGGATTTGTTGGTGCATTACTTAAAATAGTAAAATTTAACAATCCTAATTATATTGTTATTCTTTTTGATAAAGAACAGGAAATGCAAAGACAAAGTATAAATAAAGAATATAAGGGTAATAGGATTGATTATAATAATGTCCCATTTGATGAAAACCCATTTAGTCAATTAGAAAATATTTATAAAATTTTGGATGAACTTAATATTAAACATACTGAGGTTGAAGAGGTAGAAACAGATGATATAATAGCAAGTTATTGTTTTAGGTATATGAATGAATATGATATTGTTATTAGTTCTTTTGATACTGATTTTTATAGTTTAATAAATGATCGCGTTAAGGTTTTTAGGTATAGAGGAAAAAATAGCCAAATCATTGATGCTGAATTTGTAAAGTGTAAGTTTAATATAGAACCAAAGTATTTTGCAGATTATAAGGCGTTGATTGGCGATGCGAGCGATAATATTAAAGGTGTAAATGGTATTGGTCCGAAAACTGCTGCTTTCTTAATTAATAATTATGGCAATATTGAAAATATTATACTTCATGTAGATGATATAGAAAATGTTAATTTAAGAAAAAAAATAGTAGAAAATATAGAGTTGCTAAGAGAAAATATAACTTTAATAAAATATATTAATGAACATGTTTTACCATTTGATATTGATGAATTAAAAATGAATTTTTCAGAAGAACAGAAAACAATGGATTTATTAAAAAAAACCGGAATAAAGTAATTTTTTGTTTTAAAATTAAAAATTAGCGTAAATAAAAACTTGAACAACTGTCCAAGTTTGTTTTCTATATGGTAGTCTGTACGGGATTCGGACCCGTGTATGCTGCCTTGAGAGGGCAGTGTGTTAAACCACTTCACCAACAGACCAATTTAAATAACATATTCATTTTATCATAATTGTTTTATTTATACAATTATTTTTTTCAAAATTATTTTATTTTGAAGATATGTGCTATAATATATGGAAAACGAGGGGATATTATGGAAAAGGTTGAGATTCCAGCAGAGATTGCTAAAAAAGTGGAGAAGGATTTAACTGAGTTTTCTACAAGGTATAATCTTTATGGTCGCGATTATGATAAAAAAAGAGAATTAGTGAAACATAAAAGGTTTCCACTAACCGATGAAGACCAAATGATTCCTGATTTAAGTGCTTGTAATCTTCCTAAAAAACTCAGAAAACAGATAAATACTAGTTATTATCCACATTAAATAGTTATTTTTATAACTATTTTTTTATGTTATTATTATATTGGGTGTTAGTATGATTTTAAATGTTAGCGGAAGAACTGATATTGTTGCTTTTTATAGTGAATGGTTTATGAATAGATATAGGGAAGGTTTTGTTGATGTTAGGAATCCTTTTTATAAGAAAAGTGTTAGTAGAATTTATTTTTCTAATGTTGATTTAATTTTATTTTGTACTAAGAATCCTATTCCTATTGTTAAGTATTTAAGTGAAATTGATAAGCCTATTATTTTTCATGTTACTTTAACTCCTTATAAGAAAGATATTGAGCCTAATGTTCCTCCTAAAGGGTTAGTTATAGAGGCTATTAAAAAGATTTCTTCTATTATAGGCAGTGATAATATATATATTAGGTATGATCCAATATTTATTAATGATAAGTATAGTATAGATTATCATATTAAAGCATTTGATAATATGTGTAAGTTATTAAATGGTTATGTTAAGCATATTATTGTTTCTTTTATTGATGATTATAAGAATGTTAGAAATAATAAGGATTGTTTAAATTATAAGGAATTAAGTGATTCTGATTATAGAGAGATTGGTATTAATTTTAGTCGTAGTGCTTCTAATAATGGAATCACTGTTCAGACTTGTTGTGAGGAAAATAATCTAGTAGAATATGGTTTTATTAAGGGAGAGTGTATGTCTTTTGATTTAGCTTATAAATTAACTCATAAGACCGATTTTAAGAAGTGGAAAGAAAGAGATTGTGGTTGTGTTAGTATGGTTGATATTGGTGTATATAATAGTTGCAGACATTTTTGCAAGTATTGTTATGCGAATTTTGATGAAGGAAAGGTTAATCATAATTATTCTTTGCATAATCCTAATAGTAGTTTATTAATTGGTGAATTATCTAGTGATGATATTATTAAAGAAAGAGTTAAGTAGATTATTTATCTGCTTTTTTCTTGAATAACATACATTTGTTTGATATAATTTATATAGTGTGGTGGTAATATGAGTAGAGTTTATTGTTGCATTGATTTAAAGAGTTTTTATGCTTCTGTTGAATGCATGGAAAGGGGACTTGATCCTATTACTACTAATTTAGTTGTTGCGGATAAAGAGAGGACTGAAAAGACTATTTGTTTAGCTGTAAGTCCTTCTTTAAAACAATATGGTATTCCTGGTAGAGCTAGGTTATTTGAGGTTATACAAAAGGTTCGTGAAATTAATTATGAAAGAAAGAAACATGCTTATAAATTTGTTGGTAAGTCTTATAGTGATATAGAATTAAAAAATAATAAAAAGTTAGAACTTGATTATATAGTTGCGACTCCTAGAATGGGTTTATATATGAAATACAGTACTTCTGTTTATAATGTCTATCTTAAGTATTTATCACCTGATGATATTTATGTTTATTCAATTGATGAAGTGTTTTGTGATATTACTAATTATTTAAAATATAATAATATGAGTCCTCGTGAGTTTGTTACTAAGATTTTATTAGATGTTCTTAGTACTACTGGAATTACAGCTACAGCAGGTGTTGGTACTAATTTATATTTAGCTAAGATTTCTATGGATATAGTAGCTAAACATGTTGATGTTGATAAAAATGGTGTTAGAATTGCTTTTTTGGATGAAAGAAAATATAGAGAATTATTATGGAATCATAAACCTTTAACTGATTTTTGGAGAGTTGGTAATGGTTATTCTAAGAAATTAAATGATCATAATATGTATACTATGGGAGATATTTGTAGGTGTTCTATTAATAATGTTAATTTATTATATAAGTTATTTGGCGTTAATGCGGAGTTGTTAATTGATCATGCTTGGGGGTATGAATCTTGTACAATTGATGAAATTAAGAAATATAAACCACAATCTAATAGTTTAACTTCTGGACAAGTTTTACACTGTCCTTATGATTTTTCTAGGGCTAGACTTATTGTTAGAGAAATGGTTGATTTATTGTCTTTAGAAATGGTTGAAAAGAATGTAGTTAGCGATAATATTGTTTTAACTGTTGGATATGATATAACTTCTCCTTCATATGATGGTGAGTATTCTATTGATAGATATGGAAGAACTGTTCCTAAAAGTGCTCATGGTACTGTTAGACTCCCTTATAAGACTTTCTCTAGTAAGATTATGAGCGAGAATGTATTAGAGTTATACGATAAGATTGTTAATAAGAAATTATTAGTTAAAAGGATTAATATAGGAGTTAATAATATTGTTAGTTATGATTCTGTTAAAGATTTAGAACATCATGAACAGTTAGATATTTTTTCTAATTATGAAGAGATTAATTCTAAGAATGATAGAGTTTTAGAAGAAAATGAAAATAAGTTACAACATGTCATGTTAGATATTAAGAAGAAGTATGGTAAGAATTCTATTTTAAAGGCTATGAATTTAAGTGAAGGCGCTACTACTATTGATAGAAATAAGCAAATAGGAGGACATAGGGAGTGATAAAATGTACGATGATATAATTGACATTAAGTATCCTTTTGATTTGAATCATAAAAGAATGAGTAATTATGATAGATGTGCTCAATTTATGCCTTTTAGTGCTTTAGTTGGATATAAAGAGGCTGTTATTGAGACTGCTAGAATTACTGATAAAAAGATTATTTTAGATGAAGAGGCTAAGGAAATTCTTGATAATAAAATTAATTTAATTAAGTCTAAATTATCTTTAAAACCTAATGTTATTATTACATATTTTATTCCTGATAAAAGTAAATCTGGTGGATCTTATAAAAATATTAGTGGTTCTGTTAATAAAATTGATTTATATAAGAGTTTTATTATTGTAGATGATAATAAAATTAATATTTGTGATATAATAGATATAGATTTTTAGTTGGTGGTGTTTATGAGTTTAGATTTAAGTACATTTGATAATGCTCAACTTGATGTTTTGAATTCTTATATTGATAATTATGATGTTTTTAGAAAATTAATTGATTGTATTGATTTTAATTATAGCCCTGAACAAATTGAGGTAATAGGCAAAGCTATTGGTTTGGGTATGGATGTTACTAATATTTTGAATTCTAGATTGTCTTTGGAATGTATGCTTTTACTATGTGAGGCTATTAGAAGCGGAATTGATGTTATTGGATTAGATAATTCAAATATTGATATTAATTTATTAAAGGAATTGATAAAAATCAAAACGAATTCAAATTATGATATGTCTTTTGTTAGAAATTTAAGTTTAGCTCAATGTCAGGAATTAGTTAGACAGTTTAGTGAAAATAAAAATTTTGATTATATATCATATATTGAAAAGATAAATTGTGATAGGACGAAATCTATTATGGAAATTCAATATGCGCTTAAAGGTAATGCTAAATAATTGACATGGAACTTAATTTATTATAAAATTATATATGTAGGTAGATGATTGTTCATCTTAAAAGAAAAGAGGTTATATATGGGTTTAATTGCTGCTGCACTTAGTGCTGCTACAACTACAGTAGGCGATCAATTTAAAGAGGTCGTGTCTTGTCCAGAGGTTGATAACAACGTTATTATTCAAAGGGGTGTTGTTAATCATGGTTCTGGAAATATGGTTTATAGTGAAGGAGTTATTTCTAAAGGAAGTAAAATAATTGTTCCTCAAGGAATGGCTATGATGATTATTGACAATGGTCAAATCGTTGAATTTACTGATACTCCAGGTGATTATTCATGGGATAGTAGTACTGAACCAAGTATTTTTGCTGGAAATTTAGGTAAGAGTATTGTTGATTCAATTAAGACTATTGGAAAACGTATTACTTATGGTGGTCAAAGCGCTAAAGATCAAAGAGTTTATTATGTAAATATTAAAACTTTACCAGCTATTACTTATGGTTCTCAACAACCAGAAACTATTGCTGATCCAGTTTATGGAAGTGTTGAAGTAACTTATAATGGTGAATTCAATATTAAAGTTGATGATCCTGTTATTTTAGTTAATACAATGTTAGGAGCTAATCCTAAAGATACATTAACTTTTGATGATATTTTCTCAACTGAAGGAAGAAATATCTTAAAGAGTAAGTTTGCTCAAAAAATAAGTGAAGCTATTAATGAAGTTATGACTGAGAATAATATTCCATTTAATAGAATTCAAGGTCAAAGATCTGCTATAGCTGATAAGATGAATACTTTATTAAATGCTGATTGGCATGAAAAATATGGTATTGTTGTTGATAGAGAAGTAACTATTAATATTAATGCTAGTGAAGAAGCTAAAGCTCAAATTCGTGAGATTGATAAAGTTAGAGGTATGGCTAATGCTGAATCTGAAAGAGTTGGTATTATGAGTGATGCTTATAGTAAAAACTTACAAGGCGCTATGGCTGCTGCTGCAGGTGAAGCTATGATTCATGCTGCTAGTAATGAAAATGGTGTTGCTGGAGGATTTGTTGGTATGGGTATGGCTAATGCTGGTACAGGGATGGCTGCTGGTATGATTAATAATCTACCTGGAAAAGATGCTCAAACTGCTAATAGATTCTGTCCAAATTGTGGTGCTCCTGCATCAGATAGTGCTAAATTCTGTACACAATGTGGTCAACAATTATAAGATTAAGTTTTATCTTAATCTTTTTTATTGTATTTTTTTCAAATTAATTGTATAATTATATTGAAGTAAGGAGGATTTATTATGGAAAAAACTTCAAAAAACTTTGATTTTGTTTCTTTTATAACAGAAAGCTTTATGTTTATCTTAGCTTGTTTATTAAAGCCTATTACTGCTATTAAGAACAAAATTAATGAGTATGCAGATGTAAAAAGTGCTGGCCTTTTAGTTATTCTTGTTTCATTATGCAGAATGATTATTGGATTACTTAATGCGATGATTCAAGTTATTTTTGTTAAGCCAAGGGGGCTTTGGAAAGGATCATCTAGTTTAACTGTATCATTTGATGGGTTAAAAAATCTTGATTATTTTAGCCTTATTGTTAAGCAATTTATTGGATTCATAATAGTTGTTGCTGCAGTAGCTGGAGTATATTATGTAGTTTCATGTGTTATGAAAAAGACTGTTAACTATTTTAAATTAGTTAGCATAACTACAGTATCATTTATTCCAATGTTTATTGCTGGATTATTAGCAACTATTATTGGATATATTTATATTCCACTTTCAGTATTTGTTGTTTTTGCATCACTAGTATACTCAGTTATTACATTTGTTAAGAGTGTAAATGATGAACTTAAACTTGAAGGAGATATGACAGTTTATATTCAAACTATTTGCTTAACAATTGTATTTGTAATTACTTACTATGTTTTAAGTAATTATATTACTAGTTTAATTGGTTCAATATTCTAAAATAGGAATTTTTTCCTATTTTTTTTATTTGTATGGATATTTTTAGTTAAATATGATATAATTATATTGTCTAGAAGGTACGATTAGTAAATTTGAAAAACCTACTAATGTAACGTATTGGGAATCTAATTTGCAGGTGGTGTTGAAGACTTGGGTTTACTCGAGGATCCTAAAATCTGCAATGTGATGCCCACCTAGGAGACTAGGTTTTTATCGTTAATGCTGTCGTCCTTTTGGACTTTTTTTATTAAATTTGACTTTTTTTAATATTTTGGTATAATATATCACTAGTTTTTTACTTTTTAAAATTAAATTGGAAGGGGACATATTTATGGTTTTGAATAATGAAGAAATGCCATATTTAAAATGCGTTATAGATGATTATGACTGTAATGACGCTGATATAAATTGGTTAGTTGATTTTTGTACTAGAAATGATTTGTCTTATAAGCAATTATGTTTTTTATCGATGTTTTTTCAAATTCATTGTTCTAATTATAAAAGTGTGATTGAAAATAATAGAGATAGTTTGAAAGAAGAAATTAGCAAACTTTTTGTTAGTAAAAATGTTAATGTTGATTTTATGGTTGATTATCGTATTAAGGGATTTGTTAGAACATTAAAGAAAATTGATAGGAAGATACAATGTTCTTTCGATACAGATGATGATAAAAGAAATGAGTGGATAAAGATATCTGGCGATACTCAAACATTTGTAAAGGCAATTTCTGAATATGTTAATGATTTCTTAGGATTGAGAGTAATAACAATTTCAAAACAGTCTTGCTGTGATATTGAAAGTTTAAAGAATGTTTCTTTATCACCGGAAGAGTTTTTATTTGAAAAATTTATTCCTGCTTCACTTGATTTAAATAATCGCGATGAAGATGCGCTATATTTAATAAGAGATTGTTTGTATAAACAATTGGGTAACTACTTTGATAATACAAAATCCGTATCTAATGGAAAAGATTATCTAGTTAATCCTAAGGAAAATGGATATAGAAGTATTCAATTTTATTATTTACTAGATAATAAAAATAATTGGTCTGAAATTCAAATTAAAAATATATTACATCATATGTATGCTGAATTTGAACATCCCCGTTATGAGGGCAATTCGTTACAAGAAGACGCTATACCTTTTTATTTAGTATGTGATATTTGTTCTAAATTTTTTGATTGTTCAGAGTTACAAAATGCTAATTTATCTACAATTGCTCATATTTACTATATTTGTTTAGCTGTTTTAGAAACAAAGGATTTTGAAAAAGATAAACTAAATCGTGTTCTTTATGGCGCTAATTGTGATGATAATTCATTTCATTTTTCTGATGAGATTATGAAATTATGTTTTGATGTTATTCAATCTACGAGAGATTATTTATTAAGGGATTACGAAAAGGACAACGTTCCTTGTGAAATTGTAACTTCTATGAAAAATTTAGATGATAATACTATTAATATTTGCATTGATAAGATTAGAAGAAAAATATGTGGAAGTAGTATGTCTTATTCCGTTTCATTAATTGGTAAAAGAAATTAGGATTTTCCTAATTTTTTTGATATAATTGTAATGATGTTTATGAGATTTAAGAAGATTTATATTGAAATAACTAACTCATGCAATTTAAAATGCAGTTTTTGTATTGGGAATAAGAGAAAGGTTAAATTTATGTCTTTTTCTGAGTTTAATAGTATTTTAAATAAGGTAAAACCATATACTAATTATTTATATTTTCATATATTGGGTGAGCCTTTATTACATCCTATGATTAATGAATTTATTGATTATGCTTTTAGTATGGGTTTTAATATTAATATTACTACTAATGGTTATTTGATTGATAAGATTGAAACTAAAAATATTAGACAAATTAATATTTCTTTACATAGTTTTGATTTAAAATATGGAATTAGTTTAGATGATTATTTAAATAATATATTTGATGTTGTTTCCAAATTGTCTAATACTTATATTTCTTATAGAGTATGGTTAAATAGTAGTTGTAGTTGTGATATACTTAATAAGCTATCTTCATATTATAATATATCATTTGAGTATTCTGCTTTTGATAAGGTTAAACTTTCTAATAATATATTTTTAAGTCAATTTCATGAGTTTATATGGCCTGATTTAAATAACGGTTATTATAATGAAAAGGGGAAGTGCTATGGCTTAATAGATCACATTGGTGTATTGTGTGATGGTACTGTTGTTCCTTGTTGTTTAGACAGTTTAGGTTGTATTTCTTTAGGTAATATTTATGATAGTGATTTGGATTATATTTTAAATTCTTCTAGAGTTTCTAATATGGTTAATGGATTTAAAAATGGTATAAAACGTGAGGAGTTATGCAAACATTGTAAATTTTTAAATGAAAAAAAGGAAAGTTAATTTCCTTTTATTTTTATAGCTTCTGAATTTGTAAGATATTTATATTTTACCATTGCGTCTAGTACTTGTTGTTGCCTTTTTTCTGCTAGGTCTTTATGACTATTTAATGAATAAGCAGATGGAGCATTAGGCAGTCCTGCTAGTATTGTTGCTTCATAATCTGTTAAATCACTTGCTTGTTTATTGAAATATCCTTCACTTGCATCTCCAATTCCGTAATATCCATTTCCGTAGTAAATAGTATTTATATATAGTTCAAATATTTCATCTTTTGTTAGATTATCTTCTAAGTATGATACAACAAATATTTCTGCAAATTTTCTCGAGAATTCTTTTTTTTGAGTAAAGTACATATTTTTGGCTAATTGCTGTGTTATTGAACTTCCACCTGTTACAATTTCTTTGTTCTTTAAGTTAGTAAAGAATGCTTTAGTTGTTGATATTAAGTCTATTCCTTTGTGGTTATAAAATCTGTGATCTTCAACTGCGAGTATTGCGTCTTTAAATGTCTTTGTTGTATCTTCTAATTTTGTATAGTTTTTTTTATTTTTTATTTCTTGTATTTTTTCATCTATAGGCAATTCTGTAATTGCTTGTTTATACATTTTATATCCATCGTATCCGACTATAATAATGATTACTAGGATAATTAGAAATATAAATGTGAATAATTTTTTAATTGCTTTCATATTTCCTCCAATTAATATTATAAACTATTTTATTTTTTTTATCAACTTTCTTTATTTTTCTTCATTTTTGATATATAATATTTTCGGAGGGATAATATGGCTGAGAGTAGTAAAAAAACTTCTAAAAAAGTAACTGGTGGCGCTAAAAAGCATTTAAGCGGATTTAAAGAATTTATTGCGAAAGGAAATGTAGTTGATCTTGCTGTCGGTGTTATTATTGGTGGTGCATTTGGTAAGATTGTAACTTCAATTGTTAATGATATTTTAATGCCTTTACTTGGTATAGTAATTGGTGGTGTTGATTTTACATCTTTATCTGTTAAGATTGGTGATGCTGTTGTTACTTATGGTAACTTTATTCAAAATGTTATTGATTTCTTAATTATTGCTTTATGCGTTTATATTATGATTTCATGTATTAATAAGGTTACTAATAAATTTAAGAAAGAAGAAGAGAAAAAAGAAGAAACTAAGAAATCCGAAGAAGTTGCTTTATTAGAAGAAATAAGAGATTTATTAAAAAAACGTAAGTAATTAAACTTACGTTTTTCTTATCTAAAGAATATTGATGCTACTACAGAAAATGTCATTACTATTAGCATTATAATTGCCATTATTTTTTGTGTTTTTGGTTTCATTATGTTCACCTCATTATTAATTATAATATATTTTTTTGGATTTTGGAATATTATTTTTTTTAATTAATATTATTAATTAGGGTGATGATATGGACAAGTTTAAAAAAGTTTTTAAGGTAAATAAGAAAATAATGATTTTTTTATTTTGTTTTTTTGTTGTTTCTATTGTTTTTGGAAGTATATTACCTTTGTTTTTGAGTAAATCTGATAAGTTGCTTGTAACTAATTATTTACATGATTTTGTTAGTAGAATTGGAGATTATGATAGTTTTTCTTTATTGTTAAATGGTTTATATAGTAATTTGGGATTATGCGTGGTTATATTTATTTTAGGTATAAGCGTTGTCGGGGTTTTTTTAGTACTTATTTTATTCTTTTTAAAAGGGTTTATATTGGGGTTTTCTATTTCTTCTATTATTATTAATTATGGTTTTAAAGGTATTTTGTTTGGCTTTGTTTATTTGTTTCCTCATCAAATTATTAGTATGTTTTTATTTAGTATTTTAACTTGTTATAGTGTTAGTTTTTCATTTAAGTTTATATTATTCTTATTTAAAAAGTATGATTTTAATATTAGGTTTTCCTTTAGAAAATTTTTCTTTGTTTTTTGTTTGTGTTCTGGGTTGATTATTTTATGTATTTTATATGAATCTTTTTTATTACCTAAAATTCTAATATTTGTATTTAAGTTATTAAGTTTGTAATTTAACTTATTTTATTATATAATATGTTTGGTGATTTTATGAAGGTTATTGTAGGAATGAGTGGTGGAGTAGATAGTAGTGTGTCTGCTATATTACTTAAGAATGCTGGATATGAAGTTGAAGGCTTATTTATGCGAAATTGGGATGCTTCTGTTAATAATGATATTTTAGGTAATCCTACTTTAAATAATAATATTTGTCCTCAGGAACAGGATTATAATGATGCTTTAGCGGTTTGTAAGAAAATAGGTATTCCTCTTCATAGAGTTGATTTTGTTAAGGAATATTGGGATTATGTTTTTACTTATTTTTTGGATGAATTAAAGAAAGGAAGAACTCCTAATCCTGATATTATGTGTAATAAGTATATTAAATTTGATATGTTTGCGAAAGAGGCTAAAAAACTAGGTGCTGATTATATCGCGACTGGTCATTATGCTAGAATAAAAGATGGTAAATTACTTCGTGGTATTGATGAGAATAAGGATCAAACTTATTTCTTATCTCAATTATCTCGTGAACAACTTTCTAATGTATTATTTCCTGTTGGTGATTTAGAGAAACCTAAGGTAAGAGAAATTGCTAAAGAATATGGCTTGATTACTGCTTCTAAGAAGGATTCTACAGGTATTTGTTTTATTGGTGAAAGAAATTTTAAACAATTTTTAAGTAATTATTTACCTAATAAACCTGGTGATGTTATTAATATTGAGACTATGGAAAAAGTTGGCAATCATGTTGGTTTAATGTATTATACTATAGGACAAAGACGTGGTTTAAATATAGGTGGAAATGATTCTAGAATGTTTGTTGTTGGCAAGGATTTAGAAAAAAATATTCTTTATGTTGCTTTAGAGAATACAGATTATTTAGTTAGTGACAGCGCTTTAATTGACACTGTTAATTGGATTGGTGATAGTAAACCTAAAAATTGTACTGTAAAGTTTAGATATCGTCAACCAGATATTCCTGTTAGTCTAGAGTTTGTAAATGATGAAATTATTGTATCTTATCCTCAAGGCGTAAAGTCTGTTACTCCTGGACAAGCTTGCGTGTTTTATGATGGGGAAGAATGTTTAGGTGGAGGTATTATAAAAGAAGTTAGAAAAAACAATACTAAATTGTGGTATTTGTAATTTTTTTGATAATACTTGACAATTTTGTGTAAAGTGGTAAAATTATAGTAGGAGGTTTTATCATGATGGACAAGTTAAATGATATACTACGCGAGGCCGGTGTTTCTAAGGTTAAGTTATCTAAATATTTAGGTGTTTCTCGCCAAATGATTTATAATTATTTGGAGGTTGAAGATATTAACAAATGGCCTAAGGATAAAAAGGTTTTATTATTAAATTTATTAGGTATTAAGAATGCTAATGAGATTCACAATATAAAGGTTGATACTGATTATATTTCTGAATTGGATGCTAGACTTAATTCGATTATTTTAGTTAAGAATGGCGTTAGTGTTGAAGAAAAGAATACCTTATATGATGGTTTAGGTAAAAGACAAAAAGAGTTATTAAAAAATATTGTTGATGTTGTAAAGGAGAATCTTGAAGATTCTAAGAATGATGATGGATATAATGCGATGAATTATCTTTATAATTTTTTACAATCTATGAACACTTCTCCGGAACTTAAGTATATGCTTGCTTATGTTTCTAAGGAAACTTGTTTTGAGGAACCTGAAAGATTTGTATTTAATGATGATGAACAATTTGTTTTTGAAAGCATTATGTTTACAGCTATGACACTTTACAATAATGGTGGTACTTCTAAGGCTAGATTACAAGAGGCTCATAATAGATTTGTAAAGAAGATTGAACGCAAGAAAGAAGAAAAATTAGGCCGTACAATGGAACTTACTCGTATTAGACTTCAAGCTATGCAAGAACTTGGATATACTGAAGTTAATGAAGATAATGTTGCTGAAATAAGCGCTAAAATGGCTGAAATTGAAACTAGAAAAGTTGGTAATTAAAAGGGTAGGGTACTACTCTTTTTTGACTTTTTTAATTATTTATGATAATATATTTTGCATTGAAAAAAGGGGAGCTTTATGAGAGAAATTGTTAAACCAATTATATTTGCTAAATGTGATAATTCTATTTACACATATATTATTCGTATTAACTTAACTCGTGTTCGCAAGTTGTGTGCGTGTTCGGGATTAACTACTGAAATGAAGGATATTTTAAAAGATATTTTGTGTAATGTCTTTGATGATGGGAATAGTACTCTTTCTTTAAGTTTTGCTATAGGAAAGTTGTTTAACTATATATCAGCTAATCCTAATGAAAATGTAATTTATCGTGAACTTTTTAAATGCTTTAAATTTAAAGAGTACTGTCCTAGAACAAATCAATATAGTTTTTTTGAAAAGGTAAAACAGCTACAAAAAACTGATACTGTAAGTGATAATGCATCTGGTGTTTTTGATCCAAAAACATATCAAGATTATGATTATAAAAGTCATATTTCAAAATTACCTACTTCTGAACAAATGTTACATTCAAAACCAAGTTCTTTTTCTAGGAAAAAATAGATAAATTTAAAGTAGGGGACTTCCCTACTTTTGTTTTTATATTTTTTAATTTATAAATATTATATATTATTAATTTAAAAATGAATAAATATATTCATTATATAGTTAAAATTAATTTAATGAATTATATATAATTATTTTATAATTAAGCTTGATTTTGTGATTGTTAAATTATTTATTTTTGTTTATAATAATATTATGGATTATATATTAATATTTATGAGATTTTATTTTTAAAATATTATTTGAGTTGTATAATTAACCACTTATATTATTAAATATACAAAATGTGTATAATGTATATTATGTTAACTTCTTAGTTTTGGCTTTTTTTCATATATATACCATCTATATTTAACTCTCCTCTGTTAATAATATTAATGGGTGATAAAAATGAGTAAGATGAAGAAGAAAATGGATAAAGTTAATGCTTCAAGCAAGACTCAAGCTAGATCAAATGCTCAGTCAAATGCTCAATTAACTAATAAAACTAATTCAAATGACTATAATTCATGCAGTAACAATACAAACTGCAGATAGTTAGCCCAATAAAAGAAACTTTTTTGTTTCTTTTATTTTAGTATTAAATGATTTAATAACATGAATATTGATCCTATTATAATGAATAATATTGTTTTAAATTTGTTTTTGTATTTTAATGATGTTGGTATTAGTTCATATAAGGCGATTTGAATCATTATTCCTGCAACTATTGATAATATTATACCTATTATAAAATTGTTCATTATTTTTGATAAGAATATGTATGCGAGTAGTGCGCCTAAAGGTTCTGATAGAGCGGAGGCTAGGGTATAAAGTAGTGCTTTTACCCTACTCTTTGTTCCATAATATATTGGAATGGCGATACTAATTCCTTCTGGGATATTATGAAGCGCAATTGCGATTGTAAGTGATAATCCTAATTTTATATTTGTTTCTGTAGATAAATATGTTATTATTCCTTCTGGTATGTTATGAAGTATTATTGCAATCATTGATACTACCCCTATTTTATATAACTCCCCTTCTCTCTTTGGATTTATATATTTATCTATAGTCATTGATATAATTATACCTATAGATATAAATATTCCTATTATTAATAGTGTAGGTATTGTTTTAAATGTTTTATTTATATAGTTAAATGATTCTGGTATTAAATCGGTAATTGACACTGTAATCATTACTCCTGCTGCGAAACTAAGTGCTGTTGGTATTATTTTATCATTTTTATTTATAAATATTATTATAGCTCCTAAAAGTGTTGTTAGACCTGCTACAGTTGTTAAAAGTAATCCTAATGTATTCATATTATCACCATTTAATTATATGAAAAAAAGGCCTAAATAAGCCTTAATATTGTTCAATTATTTTTTTTATTAATGATTCGAATTCATTTTGAATTTCTTGCGTTCTTTCTTTTGTTTTTGCTTCGAAGCGGGCTGATAGATTTGGACCTGTGTTTGAAGCTCTTACAAGTGCCCATCCATCTTCAAATTCTGCTCTTACACCGTCTATATCAACTATGTTGTAATTTTTTTCTTTGCAGTATTCTTTTATTTTATTTACTATTTCGAATTTATTTTCATCAGTTACTTTGAATTTTAATTCTTCTGTTGAGAAATATACATTTATATCATTATATAATTCTGATAGTTTTTTATCTGTTTTAGATAATAGTTCTAACATTCTAAGTCCTGCATATATACCATCATCTATTCCTAGATATTTGTCTCTAAAGAATACATGACCTGAAAATTCTCCACCAAAATCGAAGTCTCCTTTTTGCATCATCATGTTTGTATATGATGCGCCTGTTCTATACATGACTGGCTCAATATTTTGTTTTTTTAGATCGTCTATTAATGATTTGGAACATTTTACATCAAATAGTGCCTTTCGATTTTTTAAATTATTATTAAGATATCTATACATTATTAGCATATATATATCTGCTGGTATTATATTTCCTAGTTCATCTACTATACCTACTCTATCAGCGTCTCCATCTACGCCGAATCCAAAGTCATATCCTAGCTCTACTACTTTTTTAGCTAAATCAACTTGATTTTCTTTAACACTTGGATCTGGGTGATGGTTAGGAAAATTTGGATCTGAATCGCAATATATAGGATAATATTCTATCCCTAGTCTATCTAATACATCTTTTATTATAATAGATCCTGTTCCGTTACCACAATCTACTACAACTTTTATGTTCTTTTTAATGTCTAAGCTGTTACATACTGAATTAATATAATCTTCTCTTATATTTCTTTCTTCGTATGTTCCTTTTCCTTCATCAAATTCTAGTTTTTTCGTGAATTCTTTGAAGTTTTGTATCATTTCACCATATGCATTTCCTATGCTTGAGAATGCCATTTTAAATCCATTGTATTCACTTGGATTATGGCTTGCTGTTACCATGATTCCTGTATTGATATTATATATTTTTCTTGCAGTATAGTACATTGGTGTTGTTACTAGTCCTAAATCTATAACATCTATTCCACTTTCCATAATTCCCGTTATAAGTGCTTGAGATAAACTTGGAGATGAATGTCTATTATCGTGTCCTATAATTGTTTTTGTTTCGCCCGATTTTTTAATATATGTACCGAAACTTCTTCCTATTGTGTATGCGTCTTGTTCATTTATTTCGCTTCCATATATTCCTCTTAAATCATATTCTCTAAATATTGATTCACATATGTCTTTTTTTAATTCCATTTAATCCTCCTATGCGTGTGGGTGAAAGTTCTTGTAGTTTTCTTTTAATTGTTCTTTTGATACATGTGTATATATTTGCGTTGTAGATATGCTTTCGTGCCCTAACATTTCTTGAATGCTTCTTAAGTCTGCTCCTCCGTTTAATAGATGTGTTGCGAATGAATGCCTTAATGTGTGTGGCGAGAATTCGGCTTTAATATTTTGTTCTCTAGCTATTTGTTTTAATATTTTGAAGAATCCTTGCCTTGTCATTTTTTTACCATGATTATTAATGAATAAGTATTCATTAAGTTCTTTTTTTATTAGTTTTTCTCTATATTCTTTTATATAGAGTTCTATATATTTTATTGCATAATCTCCAAGAGGAACTATTCTTTCTTTTTTTCCTTTTCCCATTATTCTTATTATACAATTTGAAGTATCTATGTCGTGTATTTTAACATTTATTAGTTCTGATACTCTTAATCCTGATGAGTACATTAACTCTAACATTGCTTTATTTCTATATGAAAAAGCATCTGTTAATTTTATATTTAGTAATTTATCTACTTCTTCTATTGATAAGGTCTTTGGTAAGGTTTTTTTTGTTTTAGGCATTTCGATGTATTCCATTGGGTTTTCTTTGATGGCTTTTTCTATTAGTAGGAATTTATAGAATGATCTTAGTGTTGATATATTATGATTAATTGTCCTATTATCATTATTGTTTTCTTTTAGATGTTTTAGATATTCTTTAATATGATTTTCTTTTATGTTTGATATATTTGTGTTTTTAAAGAATATTTCATATTTTTTTAGATCATTGTTGTATGATTTTACGGTATTTTCACTGTATTTTTTATCAATTATTAAGTATTCTATAAATTTACTTATGCATTCTTCTATGTTATTCATACTACCCACCATTATAATAATAACATATTTTTAATATTTTTTCTATTTTTATGCAACCAAATGTTTATTTTATTCATATTAGAGGTAAATAAATAAAAAAATGGGGGGTATTTTTATGAAAGAAAAATTTAAGAATTTTAGTTTTAAAAAGAAAGCGATTATTGTTGTTGCGTTTGAACTTTTATGTTTGATTTGCATTAGTATACCTATCACTATGGCTTTTATGAAGGAAAGAAAATATGGAGGTATTTTAGATTTTATGTCTATGCCTGTTTCTACTTCAAATGATATTGAGGTTTCATCTGATGCTTCTGTAGAAGAAGATTCTATTGATGGTAATATGCTTTATTCATTTGATATTAAAGAGTCGGTTGATAGGACTATTGTTTTTGATGATAATGATTATCATGTAGTGATTTCGTCTGATGGTAAAAGTATTACTGTTAATGATACTGAAATATATAATACTGATGAACAAGTTAATTCTATTTATTATTTAGATGATGTTATTATTCTTAATACTTCTAATCCAAAAGATAAGTTAATATCTATTAATTTTAATGGTGAAGTTAAGGTGCTTGATGAACAGAATGCGATTATTTCAATTGATAGTGTTGATGGAAAAACAATCCGTTATTCTGTAAAAGGCTATGATAAAGCTTCTGGTGCGATTTATTTACCATATTATATTTATATGTATAACATAGATTATATGGGCGATATGAATTTTACTAAATCTAGAATTGCTGGCAGAGGTACTTATTATACTGATTGCATTAAGGAATATAACGGATATTGTTTGTTGAATGATAGTTCTAATTTTAAAGTTGAGTTAAAGGATCCTGTTTATGGATTTGATTATATTCCAGAGTCTGATTTAATTTCGTATTTAAAAATTAATGATCGTGAATTATCTTTTAAGGGATTTTATGTTGATGAGATTAGAATGTTATATGATGGTTATTTATATGTTTCTTTATATGATACAGGAATTGGGTATGATAATAAAATTTATATAATTGATTCTGATGGCGATATTGTTAATGATATCAATAATTTTATTACTGATTTAATGATTAATTCTTCTAAGTATGAAAATGGTATTATTTCATATTATACTGACGCGATTGATAGTATTGGAAATGCATGTTCTAATTTAGATTATAATAAATTAAAACCTGATTCAATTGTTTTTAAATCTATTGAATTAAAGTATGTAGGAAATGGTAAATTAAGTGTTATTGATCATGATGAACTTACTTTTTCAGAATATTTAAAAGAGCATGGTTATGAAGGTTGCGACGATTTTATTAATCCTTAGAGTAATTATAAAAAAACAGCTATATTTTTGTAGCTGTTTGTATTTTTTTTATTACCTTTTTTTCTATTCTTGATATGTATGATTGGCTTATTCCCATTAGTTCTGCAACATCTTTTTGCGTCATTTCTTGAGTATTATAAAGACCATATCTAAGTATCATTATTTGTTTGTCTCTTTTTTTAAGTTTATTTATTTCTTGATATAATACTTTTTTATCGTGTTCTTCTTCTATTCCTTTTGTTACTATATCTTTTTCTGTTCCTAGTATATCTTCTAGGTGTAGTTCATTTCCTTCTCCATCATAACTAAGACTATCTTCGAATGATATTTCTCCCCTTCTCTTTTTGTTTTTTCTTAAGAACATTAGTATTTCATTATCTATACAACGTGATGCATACGTTGCGAGTTTTATATTTTTATCTAGTTTATATGTATTTACTCCTTTTATTAGTCCAATTGTTCCGATGCTTACCAGGTCTTCTAAGTCTATGCTTGTATTTTCATATTTTTTTGCTAAAAAGACTACTAGTCTAAGGTTATGTTCTATTAATTTTTCTTTTGCTAGGGTATCTCCTTCTTCTGCTTTTTTTACATATAGTATTTCTTCTTCTTTTGATAATGGCGCCGGTAAGTTATCAAGATTTCCTACATAGAATAGTTCATTATTATTATTTAACAGTTTTATTATAAAATTTATTATTTTTTTTATCATATTATTCCTCCATTATTTCGTTATTTAATAGACATTCTATTCCATCTATTTTTATTTTTCTTTTTATAAATCCCAATAATACTTCTTTTTTTATTTCGTTATCATCTATTTTTAAATTGTTTATTTTTATACATTCTATTAATTTTGTTCCTATTATTGTATGTGCTGGTACGATAATTTTATTTGTGTCTTTTTTTTCTAGATAATTATTATTCATTAGTATAATCGGCCGTTTTTTATATGGATCTTTTAGTCTATTTCCTGTATCTATATATCCTGTACATTTTATTGTTTCATTATTTATTTTTATTTCAACTTTATGATAGTTTGAGTAGTTTGTTTTTAAATTTTTGCATTCTTTAATATAAATATATAGTATTATGGGAGTTGATATGAGTAAAATTATAAAATTTATACTTAGTTTGTTTTTATAAAATATTATTCCTTGATTTTTATATGATAGTTCTATATTTAGAAGATATAGAGCACCTCCTAAAACAATGCTTGATATATATAGAAATATTATATTTTTTATTGTATATTTTAGATTTTTATAGTTGAATGCTGATATACACATTAATATACTTATTATTATTTTTATTATAAATAATTCTAGTGAGTTTATTTTCATAAATAGTGTTAGTATTGATATACTTCCTATGAATGCTCCTATTAGTAGCTTATAAATTTTTGCATTTCTTCTTAGTATTAATGATACTGATAATAGTAACAAAAAGTCAAATCCAAAGTTTATTAGTAATACTATATCCAGATATATTTTCATTTTAATCACCAAATTAATTATAAAAAAAAGACACTATAAATAGTGTCGATTCTTAAGAATTAATTTAAAATTCTTCTTACTGTAATTATAGGCATTGAAAGGTTGTAGCCACCTGTAACAATTCCTAATTGGCTTGTAGCAGCGTGAACTATTTGACCGTTGCCGATATAAAGTGCAACGTGACTGACTTTTCCGTTATAACCGTAGAATATTAAGTCACCAGGAACCATTTCATTGATTGATACGCTTGTTCCGTATGTCGCTTGAACTGTTGACCTGTGTGGTAAACTATATCCAAAATGTTCATATACCTTCATTGTAAAACCTGAACAGTCCACACCGTTGTATAGGTCTGTACCGTTAGATACATAAGGATTTCCAACAAATTGAAGAGCATAGTTTACTAAGTTTGTTGCAACTTCTGTATTGGGTTGTGGAACTGTTCCACTAACCTCTTTAACTTGAGCATTATTTGTATATTTTTGAACCTCCTGATTTGTGCTTGACGATGTTTCTCTATATACTTTTTCTGCTCTTTTTCTTTCTTCTTGTTTTCTTCTTTCTTCTTCTTTACGCTTTTCTTCTTCTTGTCTTCTTTTTTCTTCTTCTGCTTTTTTAGCTTTTTCTAATTCTAATTTGTTTTCATATTCAATTATTTCCTTTTCTTTATTTTCATTAACTAGCTTTTCAATATCTTCACTAGTTGTTTTAATTTCAGGATTGAATATTTCATAATTATTTGATAGGTAGTTAGGCTTTAATTTCATCTCATCTTCTGATATTACTACTTGGGCTGTTTCTACCTTTCTATCTTCAAATAATTGGTTTGAGAAAAATTCTATTGGTGATAAGCATAATACGCTTATACCGATTATAGATATCCTTCTCAGCTGACTTGATTCCACAAAATTCACCTCATTAAAAAATTCTAATTTTTGCAAGCACGAGAAATATTATAACATAGATTTTTGTTTAAAGCAAGTTTTTATCGCTTTTTGTTATTTTATAAAGGGTTATTTTACGTTTTTTTGTCAATATATTATATGAATTATAATGATTTATTTACGTAAAAAATAGAATAATTAATATTTTATTTTATGTGATTTTATGGTATAATTTTATTGTTAAGGATAAAGGTGAAGATATGAAACGTTATAAATATCTTGTTTTATTACTTGTTTTTTCTTTGTTTTTTTCATGCGTTCCACTTTATAGTGTAGATGCAAAAACACTTGGTGATTTACAAAATGAATTGAACGCTAAAAAGAAAGAATTAGATGATAATAAAAATCAAAAGAAAATGACTGAGGCTGAAATGGCTTCTATTAATAGTAAGATTAAGAGTATTCAAAGTACTATTTCACAAATTCAAATTGATACTACTAAGTTATCAGAGGAAATTGCTGAATTAAATGGTCAAATTATTGAAAAGCAAGAGGAAATTAAAAAAATTATTAGTTATTTTCAAATTTCTAGTGGTGAATCAGCATATTTAGAGTATGTTATGGGTGCTTCTGATTTTACTGATTTTATATATAGGAGCGCTGTTACTGAACAAATGACTGATTATAATGATCAACTCATTGATTCTTATAATGCTACTATTAAGGAAAATGAAGATAAGAAAGTTGAACTTGCAAATAAGGAAGTTGAATTAAAAAAACAACAAACTTCAATGAAACAAGAATATGCTAAACTTGGAAATGAATTGAATTCTATTGGTGATGAGGAAATAATTATCACTGATGAATTAAAGTCTTTACAAGAACTTGTTCAAATCTATGTTAATAGAGGCTGTAAGACGAATGAAGATATATCTACTTGCGGACAAAAAACATTGCCTGTTGGTACTGCTTTTTATAGGCAACTTAATAGTGGATATATAACTAGTTGGTATGGTAATCGTGATTGCAGTGATTCTCGTGTTTCTTGTGGCCATAATGGTGTTGATTCTTCTACTTCTACAAATAGGTATAATACACCTGTTTATGCTATAGGTACAGGAATGGTTGCTGCTTTAACTATTAAGAGTTCTTGTGGTGGTAATATGGTTTGGATACATCATAAATTATCTAATGGCAAAACTTATACAAGTGTTTATATGCATTTAGCACAAATAAATGTTTCTAAAGGTCAAACTGTTACTAAGGATACAATTGTTGGTATAATGGGTGGTGGTTCCACTACTCCTTGGGATTATTGTTCTACTGGACCTCATTCACATTTAGGTATTGCTACTGGACTTTATGGTATAGATTATAATAGTTCTCAATTAAGAAGCCATTATATTAATCCTACAAGTTTAGTTAATTATCCTAAATCTATGTATGTTCAATGGAATGATAGATATACTGCTTTTTAAAAATACATTTTAAGTGATGTTTATACATCATTTTTCTTTGAAGGAGGATTTTATGAAAAAAAGAAATGTTTTACAGAATTCCATGATAGCTACAATATGCATTATTATTTGTAAAATTATTGGTCTTATTTATGTTATTCCTTTTAATGCGATGATTTCTAGATCTGCGGGTGCTTTATATAGTTATGCTTACAATATTTATGTTATATTTTTAAGTATTTCTACTAGTGGTATTCCTCTTGCTATATCTAAGACAGTTAGTGAATATAACAGCTTGGAATATTATGATACACAAGAAAGGGTTAATAAGGTTGGTAATAAAATTATATTTTTGGTTGGGTTAATATGTTTTATTATAATGGTTGTTTTTGCTGATGTTATTGCTTCTTTGATTTTAGCAAATTCTAATGGGGCTAACAGCATATCTGATGTTGCTTCTGTTATTAGAATTATTTCTCTTGCTCTTCTTGTTGTTCCTGTATTAAGCGTTACTCGTGGTTATTTTCAAGGCCACAAATATATTACAGAGAGCAGTATTTCTCAAGTTATTGAGCAATTTATTCGCGTTATTATTATTTTGTTTGGTTGTATTATTGTTATTAAAATTTTAAAAGTTGATGAGAAAATTGCAATTGGTATAGCTGTTTTATCTGCTGCTATTGGAGCTTTAGTTTCTTATATTTATTTGCGAATTAAGATGAGTAAAAACAGGAAATCTCTTGCTATGGATTGTAAGCCTAAAAATGAAGAAAAAAAGATTACTAATAAGGATATTTCTAGGAAAATACTTTTATGTGCATTACCTTTTATTATTGTTGAATTCTTAAAGAGTGCATATTCTACGGTTGATACTGTAACTATTATCAGAGGGTTAACTAATCTTGGTTATACTATGGATGTTGCTGAAACTACTTTTAGTGTTATTGCTACATGGGGTAACAAACTTGCATCTGTTATTGTTTCTGTTTCTATAGGTATTAGTATGAGTTTGATTCCTAGTGTTGCTTCTGATTTTATTAAGGGTAATCTTAAGAAAGTAAATGATCAGTATGTCTCTTCTCTACTTTTATTATTTGTTATTACTGTTCCTATGACTCTTGGTATATTCTTTTTATCAGATGCTGTATGGACTGTGTTTTATGGATATGATTATTTAAGTGTTGAGGTATTTAAATTATATATTTTTCAAGCAATTACTTATTCTTTAATATCTGTTTTGATTAGTTTTTGTCAAAGTGTTGGCAAGTCTAGAGTTGCTTTATTAACTTTATTTGTTAGTTTTGTTTTAAATGCTATATTTAATATTCCTTTTATGAATTTGTGCCATTATGTTGGTTTTGGTGGATTTCAAGGTGCTACTGTATGTACTTTAATTACTCAGGGTTTCCCTTGTGTATTCTTACTTTGTTATATAAAAGGTGTATTTAAATTTGATTATTCAAAATTAATTAAAAATGGATTTAAGATTTTATTATCCTCTTTAGTCATGATGATTGTATTATATATTGTTAAATTATTTATTCCTACCTTCTCTACTAGTAGACTAATCAGTTTAATTTATTGCATTATTTATGCGATTATAGGTGCATCTGTATATTTATTTATGCTTATTAAGACTAATCTTTTAAAAGAATTATTTGGTAATAGTAAAATAATGAAAAAGTTAAAATTGGTAAAATAAAATAACGAGATTAATTCTCGTTATTTTTTCTTCTATCCGGTGGTAAAATTTTATGTGTTTTCTATTGCGTCTTTTAATTTATTACATAATACATAATATTCTATTATATTTCTTTCATCTTACTTCCTCTACTCTATTTTCTAATATTGAATATAAATATGTATTTGTTTCTTTTTGAAATTTATTTTCTATATATTTTTTATATCCATTTAATTGGTCTATATAAGCTTTTTCTTCTATATTTTTTAATTTATAGTCTATTATATCTATATGGTCATTATATTCTAACATAAGGTCTATAATACCATGATATTCAATATCTTTATTTTCTTCTATAAATTCATATTCTTTATAAATATTTGCTTCTTTAATGTTTTTTAGAATATCTTGATTTAAGAAGTTATTTATTTTTTCTTTATAGAAGTTATCTATGTTATCTAAATTTGGATTTTTAAAGTCTGTTTGTTCTAATAAATAATGTATTTTTGTACCAAATTCCATATTTTTATATTCTTCTTTTGTTATTAATTTATTTGTTTGTTTTGAAAAATGTTTTTCTTCTTCTATACTTGATTCAATATTTATCTTTCTTTTGTCTATTTTTGTGTTTGATTTATTTATTTGTTTTTCATAATTACTATCTTTTATTATATTATAGTCTTTTGTTAAATTTTGTTTATTTATGTCTATATCTATTATATATTCTTTTATGTTTTCTTTTATTGAATTTAATATATCTAGAAATGATTTATATTTTAATCTAGTATTATCTTCTACTAAATTATTTATTTTTTCTTTTTCTTTGTCTGTTAATGATGTTACAAATATCATTTTTTCTTTGCATCTTGTCATTGCGACATAGAAAAGTCTTATTTTTTCCGCAATTTCTTCTTTCATGTATTTATCTTTTAATAATTCTTTATATATTGTTTCTTTTTGTTCGTTTTCTATATAAGGAGTTATTATACCTAGTTCATTATCTATTGTGAATGGTTGTTTTAGGTCGCTTATATTAAATGTTTTATGTAATCCTGAGAAGTAACAAATATGAAATTCTAGTCCTTTTGATTTATGTATATTCATTATTTTTACGTTGTTTCCTGAATTAGTGTTTAATGAATATTTTATTTCATTTTTTCCTTCTACCATTTCTTTTATATAATCAGCTAGTTCATATGGAGTATATCCTAGTTCTGTTAGATTTTTTGATAGATTAAGTAAATATTCTATTCTTATTAGAGATGCTTCAATATTACCTGTTTTAATTGTATTTTCGATTATATTAAATTTATCTATTATTTCTTCTATAAATTCTTCATTTGTTAGATTTTCCAGATTATCGGATATGGATTTAGATATTTTATATATGTCATTATTGAAGAAGTCTTTTTCTTTAAATGAATTGAATATATTATTATCGCTTATATTAAATAAATAGCTTCTTGCAATGCTTGTATAATAATATTTAAATTCTGTATCATATTCTTTTTTATTAACTTTAACTATATAATTCATTATATTTTTAAGTACTAATATATCATTTTCTAGAGTTAATACTTCATCTTGATAAAGTGTTAATGGTATTTGCATGTATTCAAATATTTTTTTGTATTTTGGAAATTCTGTATTTCTATCCATTATTATACAGAAGTCTTTGTATTCTATATCTCTTATTATTTTTTCATCTTTATCAAATACTTTATAGTGGTTATTTATTTTATTTTTTATGTCTGTTGCGATAGTGAATATTTCTATTTCTTCTTTTGTATATGTTTTATCTTCGCATTTATAATTTAGAATTTCGAAATTATGGTTTTGGTTTATTAATCCTTCTTTTATATATGATTTGTTTCCAAATATCATTTTGTGGGTTTTTTCGTATTCTGCTCCACCTATTTTATCGTCCATTACTAATTTAAATATATCATTAATATTATTAAGTACTTCTTCTCTTGATCTAAAGTTTTGTAGTAAGTCTATTTTTATACCACCGTTTAGCTTTTCGTAGTTATTATATTTATTTCTAAATATATTAG
>CAKJXT010000062.1 GCA_918219625.1 Bacilli bacterium | reverse complement strand
GTGGTTTTACTGTTTGATAGTGAATCTCCTATTTTTGGTATTATTACGGTACTTAAAATACCCAATATGATTATAACACCCAATAATTCTACTAGTGTGAACCCTTTTTTCATTTTACCATCTTCCTATCTTTATAAATTATATCACAGTTATTCTTTTTTTTCAAAAAAAAAGAAGTCTTTCGACTCCTATCCATTTATTTGTTTAGCAACTTCTTCTGCGAAGTTTTCTTCTTTCTTTTCAATTCCTTCTCCAACCTCATAACGAGTCATTGAAACAATTTTTCCACCATTTTCTTTAGCATATTTTCCTACACTCATTGATGGTTCTTTTACAAATGCTTGTTCTTCTAAGCATATTTCTTCATAGTATTTTCTGATTCTACCTTCAACCATTTTTTCTGCTATTTCAGCTGGTTTTCCTTCATTCATAGCTTGTTCTTTTAATACTACTCTTTCTTTTTCTATTTCTTCAGCAGGTACTTCTTCTTTTGTTACATATAATGGTTTCATAGCTGCTGCATGCATTGAAATATCTTTTGCTACTTCTTCAGTTACATCTGATACAACAGTTAACACAGCAATTCTTCCGCCCATGTGGATATATGAACCAAATGTTTCGTTATCTTTTTTAGTTATTCTTTCGAATCTTCTAAATGATAATTTTTCTCCAATTGTAGCTGTTTTAGCTATAATTAAGTCATTGATTGTTCCTTCTGAAGTTTTAAGTTCTAATGCTTCTTCCATAGTTTTAGCATTACTATTAATTAAAGTTTCAAGAATTTCATCAACAAGTGCTTTGAATGTATCGTTCTTAGCAACAAAGTCTGTTTCTGAGTTTACTTCAATTATAGCAGCATCGTTTCCTTTTACTAGGATTGCAGCTATTCCTTCTGCAGCAATTCTATCAGATTTTTTAGCTGCTTTTGCTATACCTTTTTCTCTTAACCAATTAATTGCTTCTTCTTTATTTCCGTTAGTTGCTTCTAGAGCTTTTTTACAATCGCTTAATCCAGCGTTTGTTAAGTCTCTTAATTCTTTTACCATAGCGGCTGTTACCATAAAATTCCTCCTCTTAATTAAAAAAGGTGATTAATCACCCCTTTAGTCTATTTTAAAGCATCTACAAGTTCTTGTTTTTTCATTGTAGAATAACCTTTGATTTCTTTAGCTTTTGCCATTTCACGAAGTTCAGCTACTGTTTTTTCTGTTAAATCTTCTTTAACTGTGGCTTTTTTTTCTTTCTTTTCAGTAGTTTCTTCTTTTGGCTCTTCTACTTTTTTATTAGACTCTTTTGCAAATGATTTTTTTTCGAAAGGTTTTTTATTTCCTTTATTAAATTTTTTATTGTCTTCAAATCTTTTTGGTCTATCTTCTTTTTTCTTTACAGAATCTACAGCTTTTTGCATTATTTCGTTTGGATTAGTTGCTTTGTCATCGCTTACATAGTCAACTAGTTTTCCACCATTTGCTTCGACAATTGCATTTGCCATAACACCAGTAATTAGTTTTACAGCTCTAATTGCATCGTCATTTCCTGGGATTACATAGTCTACCATATCTGGATCACAGTTAGTATCTACGATACCAAATACTGGGATTCCTAAGATTCTTGCTTCTTTAATAGCAATATCTTCTTTTGATGGGTCTACTATATATAAAGCTTGTGGTAATTTATGCATATCTCTAATTCCACATAATACTTTATTTAATTTGTCATATTCCTTTTTAAGTTTGATAACTTCTTTTTTAGGTAATACATCAAATGTTCCATCTTTTTCCATTTTTTCGATGTCTTCTAATCTCTTAACTCTTTTTCTGATAGTTCTGAAGTTTGTTAATGTTCCTCCTAACCATCTTTCGTTTACGTAATAAGATTCACTTCTTAAAGCTTCTTCTTTTACTGCTTCTTGAGCTTGTTTTCTAGTTCCAACGAATAATACTTTTCCACCATTTGCTGCAATATCCTTAAGTGCTGCATAGGCTTCTTCAATCATTTTTGCTGTTTTTTGTAAATCGATTATATAAATCTCATCTCTTGCTGTAAAGATATACTCTTTCATTTTTGGATTCCATCTCTTTGTTTGATGTCCAAAATGTACTCCAGCTTCTAATAAATAGTTCATTGACACAACTGTCATTTTCATTCCTCCTTTTGTTATTTCTTCCGCATGTTTCTGGTTCTACACCACCAACTTGGCACTAGGCATAGAAATCCACATACGTGTTTTTTAAAAAAAGCCAATACTATTATAGCATAAATTCTTAATTTTAAAACATTTTTTTTAATATTTTTATAATTAATTTTAAAGTAATTTGACTTTGATAGTGTATTGTGTTAGAATGTATGTAGTGAAGCAATACTTCATATAATAAAAAAGAGATATACTTGATATTAGCGTGTTAGGTATTTATCTCCGAGTATTTACCGTTTGAAAACACCAAACTCGTATGAGCTAGGTGTTTTTCTATCATCTTTTGCGTCTTTTTGGAATTCCACGTACTACTAAAAGAATAAGTAGTACTAGGACTAAATTGTAATCCATTTCGGATCCTTTCTAGTTTTTCCATGGAGACCACCTCCTTTATTCTTTTTGTATTTGTTTTATGTTGGAGGCAAACACCTAACTATCTCGTATATCTCAGTTATAATTATAACTTATAATTAATTTCATTTCAGCATTTTATTTAATTTTTTGTTAATTTTTACTGATGTATATTTACTTTACCTTTATATTATGTTAGAATGTATGTAGTGAAGCAATACTTCATATAATAAAAGAGGGAATACTTAACTTTGCAACGTTGAGTACTCACCCAAATAAACTTTGATTAAGTACTTAATCTATTGTAGATTGAGTACTATTTTTTTATTGTTAATTTAAAAGAGATATCTAATGATATCTCTTATCTACCTAATCCTACTTTATTCTTTACTTCTTCATATTTCTTTTTTGCGTATTCATTTGTAATTCTTGCGCCTTCATCTAGTATTTCATCTAACATATTTGAATTAATTAATTCATTGTATTTATTTTGAATTTCTGTTAGTTTTTCTACTAAAATATCGGCTACTTCTTTTTTAAGATTTCCATAGTTGTAGTCTTTAAAGTATTCTTCTGTTTCTTTTAAAGTTATTCCTTTTAATGATGAATATATTGTAAGTAGGTTTGATATTCCTGGTTTATTTTCTTCATCATAGTATACTTTTCCTTCTGAATCAGTTACTGCAGACATTACTTTTTTTCTTAATGTAGATTCATCATCTAATAAGTAAATTATTCCTTTTGGATTAGGATTTGATTTACTCATTTTTTTTGTAGGATCTTGTAAGTCTTTTATTTTAGCTCCTACTTCTGGTATAAGTGGTTCTGGAATTTTAAATGTTTTACCATATTTATTATTGAATCTTTCTGCTAGGTCTCTAGCTAGTTCTACGTGTTGTTTTTGATCTATTCCAGTTGGTACTACATCTGCATCATATAATAAAATGTCTGATGCCATTAATATTGGGTATGTGAATAGTCCTACTGATACATTTTGTTTGTTATTTGATTTTTCCTTAAATTGTGTCATTCTTGATGCTTCACCAATGTATGTATTACATTCTAATATCCATGATAAATTAGCGTGATATAAGTTTTCTGATTGTATATAGAATGTGTTTTTTTTAGGGTCTAGTCCACAAGCTATATATAAAGCAACATTTTTCCTTATTCTTTCTTTTAATAGTTTTGGATCTTGTTCTACTGTTATTGCATGCATATCTGGAACAAATATGTATGAATCATATAGATCTTGATTTTTTACGCTTCCACTTATTCCACCTATTAAACTACCTAGTGTTAGTTCTCCACTTGGCTGCAATCCTGTTAGTAATTTTTTCATAGTATTCCTCATTTCCTTTTATATTATATATTAATTTATATTATTTGTCATTATATTCTTCTAAGAATGTTTTTAGATTTTGGGCTATGTTTTTGGGTAGTATTTCTTCTAATTCTTCTATAGATAGTTGTTTTAATTTTGTTATTGTTTTATATTTTTTTAATAGTTCTTGTTTTCTTTTTTCTCCTATACCTTCTATATTATTTAGAATACTACCTAGTGATCCTTTACTTCTTAGTTCTCTATGATAGTTTATTGTATAGTTATGTACTTCTTCTTGCATTCTTTCTAAATAGTGGAATAAATTGCTTTTTATATCTATTTTTATTTCTTCTAT
>CAKJXT010000061.1 GCA_918219625.1 Bacilli bacterium | reverse complement strand
TTCTTAATAATTTTAATCAATTTTCTAAAATATCTCTTAGTTAAACTCATAAATATCCTTTCAAAAAGGCAAAGCAAAACGCTTTACCTACTTTCTTGTTTATTATTTTTCATATCCATTGTTGCTTCATTAATAGCGTCATCAACTGTTTTAATTTCATCAGTAATAATACTATATCCTATAGCAGCTCCAAAATCATGAGATAAATCTCTTAAATCTTTGCTTAACTTTCTTATATAAGAAACAATTTGTTTCTCATCATAACCAACCATATAGATCAAGAATTCATTACCATTAGTACGAATAATTTCAGTATTAGAAATCTGTGTCTTAATTAATATATTAGCAGCTTCCTTAATAACTTTATCACCCTCAGCATGACCATAATTATCATTAATATAAGCAATATTATTAAGATCAACAATGACAATACCTTGAGGATAAACTAAACTCTCATCCCACTCATCAATATTATCATTTAAATAATTACGATTTTTTAAGGATGTCAAAACATCAATATATTTAATCTTACTATCTTTAACAATAACAACTTTTTTATCCTTATTCATCTTAACACCTTGATAAATAAGATAACCTATTAAAGCAATTAGAGCCAAACTAACAATAACAATCATTATACCAACATAACTATTTGTTGAAGTTACAGAAGTAAGTTCTGAATAACCTATATTTGATATTTCTTGATTCGAAATAAATGACAAATAGAAATTAAAGAATTTAATAAAAACACTATTTGTTTCATTATTAAATGCCTTGAAAGAATACTCATCGGCTATATCAAATGAATAAATTGACTTATAATCTTCAAAATACTTAGAACTATAAAAATTATAAACTTCAGAATCTAAAACAATTATAGAATCTGATTTTACTTTATCTAACATTTCTGAAATATCAGAATACTTCTTCAAAGTAATACCTTTACTCTCTAAGAAACTAGCAAGTTTAGTACCCTCAATAGTAACAACATCATTACCAACTAAAGACTTAACTGAACTAACAGTCACCTTATTAGAAGGTTTAACTAAAACAACGCCTTGTTCATCATAATTAGATATTAAATCAAAAGCACTTGGATACTCTCCACCAATCATATAATCAAAAATAATATCAACTTTATTATCATTAAAATCCTGAGTCAAACTTTCTAGATTATTATAACTCTTATAATCAATATCAATTTCGGCTATATCAGAAAATTCAGATAAAAAAGCTTTATTAATACCATAATACTTATCATTAACTAAAGCATCATATGGCCTATTTTCTAAATAACCATAAACATATCTTTTACTTTTAAATTCTGCTTTACTCTTGTCATCAGTACTTGAAAAAGTAAAATAACTATTAGAAAAATGACTATCATAACTTTCCTTATATTTTGTTTCTTTCCATTTATTAAAGTATTTAGTTATAATCTCATTTAATTTCTCATCATTACCTAATCTAATAACATAATCTTGTTTTAACTCATTTATATTATAAGAAATATTCAAATTTTTAGATAAAATTAAATTATAATTACTAGTCTTAGGAAGCATAATAGCATTAACAGCACCAGGTGTAACACTTCCATCCTCATTGGTTTTAGGTTCAACAGCACCAACTAATTCATCAACATTACCATAAGTATTAAAAATAATATTTACACCATCAGTAGCATTTTTAGCATTCTCTAAATCACTTTCCAAAACACCAATAGTCATACCTTCTAACTCAGTTAACTTATTATACTTAACATTAGTCTTTGTAAGAAGAGCATAACTATCACTATAAACTAAAATATCATTTTCATTCTTTTGAGACACAACTTGAAAAGAATAATCACTCTTTATCTCATCACCATTCTGATAAGCAATACGATTAAACTCTAAACCAGTAACAGTTTCAAAATCATCGAGAAAATCAAATAATATTCCAGAACCATTATATCCAACAACCGGAATATCTTTAAGGATTGAAATATCTACAACTTTAGTCTTATTCGATTC
Source organism: Bacilli bacterium (assembly GCA_918219625.1). The sequence goes on along the minus strand of CAKJXT010000061.1, from coordinate 8,379 downwards.
CAACCATTGTTTTTCTAAAATAGTAAAAGAAGTATTTTTATCCTGTCGTGTAAAAACAAAAATACCACCTAATACCAAACCTATAATTACAAATAAAATAATTATAAAACCTTTTCTATTTTTCATTAGTTTCCACCCAATTCTATTCTAAATTATCTGAATTTTTGTTTTTATAAAGTATTATAGGATCCTTATCGCCATCAAATGTAATCCAAACTTGGAAATCATAGAACTTTATCTCATCATCACTAAAACTCTTAACAAATCTCATTGCCTCAGCTTTAGCATCATCATTACTAATCTCACCAGCAGTAACATCAATGTTTACGATTTTACCAGACACTCTAAAACCTTTAATTTCAAAACCAGACTTAGCTTCAAACCCATTTTTTATCTCTTCAAGTCTAGAATTTGTCAACTCAACATTTTCAATACCATCTAGCCTGTTTCCATACTTTGAACCTTTAGAATGAGGAAATAACCATAATTTAATAACAACAATTCCCAAAATCATTATAAGCAAAATCAACGCTATTAATATAGTTAATAACTTATTTTTCAATATAAATCTCTTTATTTTTTTTAAAAACTTCTTCATATTATATCCACCCATAATAATTATACTATACAAAATTAATTTTATCAATATCATATTTTTAATAAAACTATTGACTATTTATAAAAAAAATAATATAATTATTCCCAGTGAATTAGCAGCGCTAATAAGAAATTATAATGTGTTTATTACCTATAGGGGTTATTTGTAACCTAGCTGCAAGGCGAATATATTTTAAATAATACACCCTATAATTTAGTTATTAGCCACTATTCATAAAGAAAGGTGGAAAGAAAATGGCAAGATATACAGGCCCAAGCAATAGAAAATCACGTCGTTTAGGATTTTCTACACTTGAAAATGGAAAAGATTTAAAAAGACCTTTTGCTCCAGGATTACATGGACAAAAGCGTGCTAAAAAATTATCTAACTATGGTGAACAATTACAAGAAAAACAAAAAGTTAGATTTATGTATGGACTAAACGAAAAACAATTCAGATTAACATTTGAAGAAGCTGGAAAGCTAAAAGGAGTTCACGGTGAAGACTTCCTAAGATTACTAGAAAGTCGTCTAGACAACCTAGTATACAGAATTGGATTTGCTACAACAAGACGTGGAGCAAGACAATTAGTTAACCATGGACACATTACTGTAAATGGAAAGAAAGTTGATATTCCATCATACAGATGTAAACCAGGAGATGTTATATCTCTAAAAGATAATGATAAAGAATTAGCAATCGTTAAAGCAGCTCTAGAAGCAATCCATAATCGTGTTGAATTCATTTCATACGATGAAGCTAAAATGGCTGGTACATATGTAAGACTTCCAGAAAGAAGCGAATTAAATGCTGATATCAACGAATCATTAATAGTTGAATTCTACAACAGATAATATCTGTTGTTTTTTTATAACAAAAAAAGAAAATCCATTAAATGAATTTTCCTAAATAATATTTTTTCTTACCTCTTCTAATGACTAAAACTTTACCTTCAATTCCTAAATCCTTAGTAATAATCACATTTTCATCACTCATCTTGTCACCATTTATAGTAATAGCGCCACTACCAATAAACTCACGAGCCTCTCTCTTACTAGAACAAACTCCATTATTAACAAGCATATCAATTAAAGATACTTCTTCACTTACTTCAAAACTTGGAATATCTTTAAATCCAATTAAAATCTCATCTAACTTTAAAGACTTAACATCTCCACTAAATAAAGCCTCACTTATTTTAATAGCTTTATTATACTCTTCTTCACCATGAATAAATGTAATAATCTCACGAGCTAAAGTCTTATGAGCAAGTCTTTCTTCTGGTCTTTCTTTATGTTGTCTTTCAATCTCTTCAATTTCTTCTTTAGTTAAGAAAGTAAATATTTTTAAATAATCAATAACCATTTCATCTTCTACATTTACCAAATATTGGTATAACTCATAAGAAGATGTTTTATTTTTATCAAGCCATAAAGCATTACCTTCAGACTTACCAAACTTCTTACCATCCTTAGTAGTAACTAAAGGCATAGTAAATGCATAAACTTCATCACCAGTTTTCTTTCTAATCAAATCAACACCAGCAGTAATATTACCCCATTGATCAGAACCAGCAACCTGTAAATCAACACCACGAGTTTCATGTAAATGTAAGAAATCTAAAGATTGTAATAACATATAAGAAAACTCAGTATATGTAATACCACTATCAAGTCTTCTTCTAATAATATCCTTATCAAGCATATAATTTATATTAAAGAATTTACCATAATCTCTTAAAAAATCAATAACATTAATATCCTTTATCCAATCTAAATTATTAACAACTTCAAAACCAAATATTCTCTCTGCTTGTTCCTTTAAACAGTTAAAATTATGAGCAACTTCTTCCTTTGTTATCATAGCACGCTCAGTAGTAGGTCTAGGATCACCTATTTGACCAGTAGCACCACCAACTAAAAGAATAGGATTATGACCAGCATCCTTAAGTCTCTTAGAAATCAAAAATGAAGATAAATGTCCAATATGCATAGAATCCGCAGTTGGATCAGTACCTATATAAAAAGTCATACCTCCATTATTTAATTTTTCCTCTAACTCTGGACTAGTTACATCCTTAATTAAACCTCTCCATTTTAATTCATCAAACAATTTCATAATTAATCCTCCTCACAGTGACAATGTCCACAATGACAATCACATTCTTTATCATTTTTCATTATTTCAACACCATTACTAGTACCAATTCTACTAGCACCTGCATTAATAAACTTAATAGCTTCTTCAAAGGTTTTAATTCCACCACTTGCTTTAATCTCTAAAACTTCACTCTTATGTTTATTAATTAACTCAACATCTTCTACTTTAGCACCATATTCACCAAAACCAGTAGAAGTCTTAATAAAATTAACAAAAGTATCATTACAAATCTCAGTCATTTTAATAATCTCATCATTAGTTAAATAACAAGTTTCAATAATAACCTTTAAAGTCTTACCATCAATTGCGTCCCTAACTGTCTCAATTTCATTCTTGACATAATCATAATCTCCATCTTTTAAAGCACCAATATTAATAACCATGTCAATTTCATCTGCACCATCTTGAACAGCAGTAATAGCCTCATACTCTTTAACCATGCTGTTATTCATCCCTAATGGAAAACCAATAACAGTACAAACCCCTACATTTGAACCTTTCAATTCTTCCTTAGCTAAACTAACATAATAAGGATTAACACAAACAGTCTCAAAATGATTATCACGAGCCTCCCTACATAATTTCTTAATATCATCACTTGTTGCATAAGCCTTCAAATTAGTATGATCAATATACTTATTTATTTCCATAATTACCTCCTATAAAATATCCTTTAAATCACTTAACTTTTCAATTTCTTCAAAATTATTTTTATTCTCTTTATGCTTTGGATTCATAAATATCGGTCTTATCCCAGCATTATATGCACCCATTACATCTAAATTATAACTATCACCAATCATAATACATTCACTAACATCTAAACCATTACAAGCATTAATAAAAGCTTTTTTATCAGGCTTTAAAACTAAATCCCCACCATAAACTTTACTAAAATATTTATCAATACCTGCACTCTTCAACCTATTAAATTGAGCTTCAGTAAACCAATTTGTTAAAACGACAAGCTCATACTTACTACTTAAATATTCTAATGTATCAATAACATCATCTTCAACATCTCCACAAAAACCTATGTTATACAAAAAATCATCAATAAAATCCATATTAACATTAGTTTCTATATTTTCATTAATAAATTCAATAAGTAAATTTTTATCATATCTATCATAATAATTTTCATATTCATCAATTAAATCACTCAAATAATTTGGATCACAATCTATATTAAACTTATCAATAGACTTAGCAATTGCCTCTACATATTCATCTCTCCACATAATTAAAGTATTATCCAAATCAAAAATTAATCTCTTAATCATAAAACCTCCAATAAATAAAAAAACACCATAAATGTAAGGACGAATTACTCGTGGTACCACCTTACTTCCATAGTGTCTATGCTCAAAGTCTTAACGCGACTAATCGGTTTAACTCCAAATATGTAATTAATTATATAATCTTGACTAGTTTTCATCAACCACTAATTTTCTAATTACTAATTATATAACTATAGTATTCTTCTCAGTTAAATATGTATCTAATATAACACAATTTATAAATAAAAACAATTATTTATTTAAATCCTCTATTATTTTTTCAATATTTTGTCCATACTCAATAGACTCATCAAAAACAAATTCTAACTCAGGCATATGTCTAATATCAATTCTATCACATAATTTTTTTCTAATAAATCCACTAGCATCCTTTAAAGCATCCAATGTTTCTTTGCGTTTAGTATCATCTAAAACTGTAAAATAAACCTTTGCAAAACTTAAATCATTTGTAACCTTTACATCAGTAATAGTAACAAACTTAATATTTGGATTTTTAACCTCAGTAGCAAGTAAATAACTTATTTCTTTAACCATACTACTAGCAATTCTTTCAATTTTAATACTCATGTTATCCACCTCACAATAAGTATATCAAAAATAACAAATAATGTAAATTATAAAAAAAAGTAAATATTTCTATTTACTATATTTCTTTATAAGGTAATCCCAAATGATCATAAGCCTTCTTAGTTACAATTCTACCTCTACTAGTTCTCTTCATAAGACCTTGTTGCAATAATTTAATAATGCATTACCATCTTTTTTTTAAAATTTGTTGTATATATTTTTTTATAAAAATCTATTTTTCTGCTAATTCAGTTTTACACAATTGTTTATAGTATTTATTATTCTCTAATAATTCTTGATGTGTACCAGAGTCGATTATTTTACCCTCATTTAATATAAATATCTTATCACAATTCATAATCGTTGATAGTCTATGAGCTATAATTAAAATTGTATATTCCCCTTTTAAATTATCGATAGCAGTTTGAATCTTTTTTTGAGTTTCATTATCCAAAGCACTTGTTGCTTCATCAAATAAAATAATTTTCGTATTTTGAACTAAAGCACGAGCGATTGCAAGACGTTGTCTTTGTCCTCCAGATAGATTAACTCCTCCTTCGCCAACAACAGTATCATATTTATCTGGAAGTGATTCTATATATTCATCTAAGCAAGCAGTCCTACAAGCGTCAATTATTTCACTGTCAGTTACATCGCTTTTTACTAACCTAAAATTTTCTTTAATTGACATGTTAAATATATATGGATTTTGACTAATAATTGTAATATTGCTTCGAATTGATTTTTCATTTAGAGTATTAATATCAACACCATCAATTAGTATTTTACCGCTATCTACATTATACATTCTACACAATAAATTAAATATTGTAGTTTTCCCTGCACCACTTGGTCCAGCTATTCCAATTGTATGACCACTTGGAATTTTAAAACTCAAATTATTCAATACTAATGATTCATTATAACCAAATTTGACATTTTTAAATTCGAAATCGCCTTTAATAGTTTCCAAAGAAATATTACCAAATACCTCTTTTTTAAATTCCTTGGTATTCATAATAGCAAATATTCTATTTGCAGAAATATTAAAATTTTTACATCTCTCTAGCAAATCCGATGCAATACCCATTACATTTGTCAAAACCTGACTCTTATAATTATATAGTGCGATTGCTATAGCTATTGGAATAATACCTTTATTTATAAGCATTATTAACATTAAAACAGTACCAAACTCTAGAAATGAACTAGTATAACCTATAATTAAATCATAATTTATATCAATATTCCTCATTTCAAATATTTTTTCATTTTGATTAATTATTTGCAAATCTAAATTTTTCATAAAGCTATCTTTTGCATAAAGCATTTTAATATCACGAATACCACGAACAAGTTCACCAGTAAGTCCTGCTACTTTATCACTTTCTCTCCTATACTCTTTATCCTTTTCACCAGATTTTTCATTTTTAATATAATTTAAAAAAGTTAAAAACAATGATGCAAAGGTATAATATAAAAACATATGATAATTAATAAACAATATAGCTATAAATATTCCAATCGATGATAAAAATCTAATTAAATTAATTAAACCATGAGTAAAAAGCCCGGACATTTTATCAGTATCACTATTAAGTCTTTGAATAAATGTTCCACTAGAATTTGCATCAATTACTGTTTGATCGAGTTTTAATATTTCTCTGCCAAGTGACATTTGAATGTTTCTTACAGTTCCTCGTCTAAATATCTGAATACTTTTTCTAGTAAACATTGTTTTTAATTTGTCAAGCAAATTAAGTCCCAATATAACAAGTGCCATATAAATTGCTTGTTCATATTCGTTACTTGTAAAATTAACAATAAACTTAGCTGATACTAAAGGAACAAAAATATTTGTGACGAAACCCAATGAACTGAAAAATATTATTTTTATTAAAGAACTTTTATATTCTTTTCCATATCTTTTATAAACTTTTTTTAAATTTTTTATTGTCTCTTTCATATATTTCTCCTTATAGAATCCAATATCTATACCAATACCAACAAACACATAAAAAGGTCCATATATCTAATAATTCAACACAATTTTTATATAATTGTTTGATAAATATTATACCACAAAACAACCAAAAAAAGTAAATATTTCTATTTACTATATTTCTTTATAAGGTAATCCTAAATGATCATAAGCCTTCTTAGTAACAATTCTACCTCTACTAGTTCTCTTCATAAGACCTTGTTGTAATAAATAAGGTTCATAAACATCCTCAATAGTAGTAACTTCTTCACCAATAGATGCAGCAAGTGCTTCAATTCCAACTGGACCACCATTAAACTTATCAATAATAGATCTAAGTAAATTATAGTCAGTCTGATCTAAACCTAAAGAATCAACCTTCAATTTATCCAAAGCCATCTTAGTAATATCTAAATCAATCTTGCCATCACCTAAAACTAAAGCAAAATCCCTAACTCTTCTAAATAATCTATTCGCAATTCTTGGAGTACCACGACTACGACGAGCAAGTTCATGAGCAGCATCATCCTCAATTGGACAATCTAAAACTCCACTAGTACGTTTAACAATTAAAGTTAATTCATCCTCAGTATAAAAACTAAGTTTAGAAACAATACCAAATCTATCACGAAGAGGACCAGTCAAATCACCAGCACGAGTAGTTGCTCCAACTAAAGTAAATGGAGGTAAATCAATCTTAATATTACGACTAGAAGAATCAGTACCTACAATAATATCTAAAGTAAAATCCTCCATAGCAGAATATAAAATTTCCTCAACAAATCTAGGAATTCTATGAATCTCATCAATAAATAAAACATCCCCTGGTTCCAAACTTGATAAAACAGCAGCTAAATCACCACTCTTTTCAATAGCAGGACCACTAGTAGTCTTAATATTACTACCTAATTCATTCGCAATAATAAAAGCTAAAGTAGTCTTACCAAGTCCTGGAGGACCATATAATAAAACATGATCTAAAGCTTCATCCCTCATTTTTGCAGCCTTAATAAAAATATTTAAATTCTCTTTTATCTCAGTTTGTCCAACATACTCATCAATACTAGTAGGTCTAATAGCTGACTCAAAAGACTCCTCTTTAACATTATCAAATAATCTTTCCTGCACAAAATCACCTCAATAATAATTTTAAAGCTTCCTTTACTTGTAACTCTAAAGCATTACCCTTATTAATATGAGGTAATACCTTATTAATATCTCCACTCTTATAACCAAGAGATTTCAAAGTTTCAACTAACTCAGTATTATCAATATTAGCAGTTAAATCAATATTCTTACTAAGTTTACCCTTAAGATCCAAAATAATCTGTTTCGCAACCTTCTCACCAATCTTAGGAAACTTCTTTAAATATAAAATATTTTCTCTCTCAATCGCATCTATAATTCCATCAATAGAACCAGTTGCTAAAATAGGAAGTGCCATCTTACAACCTAATCCTTTAACATCTATTAATTTTAAAAATAAATCTTTTTCCTTTTTCTCTTTAAAACCATATAAAGAAATTTCATCCTCACGGACATATTGATAAACATAAACACGATAATCTTCATTAACATTAAAAGTATATGGATTAGCAGTAAAAATCTGATACCCAATACCATTATTATCTAAAGTAATATAATTACTTTCTATCTCTGTTACTCTACCTTCAATATATGAATACATATCATCACCATTATAATTATATAAAAACATTTGTTTGTTTGTCAAGAAATTTATACAAACTATACATTAACTAACATATAAGTCG
>CAKJXT010000060.1 GCA_918219625.1 Bacilli bacterium | reverse complement strand
TATTGGTCTAGCTGATATTATACTTTCTATTTGTCCTTGAGATATAATATTAAATGATTCTTTTGCCATACCGCTATCTAGAAGTATATTTGTTATATCTTTTAATCTACATTGTTCATTGTTTAAATAGTATTCATTTGTTCCGTCTCTATATACTCTTCTTTTAATAGCGATTTCTGAGAAGTTTAGATTTATATAATGATCTGTATTATCAAATATTAGTGTTACTGATGCGACATTTGATGCTGGTCTTGATTTACTTCCTTGGAAAATGACATCTGTCATATTTCCGTCTCCTCTTAAAGATTTTACTGATTGTTCTCCAAGAACCCATCTTATTGCGTCTACTACGTTACTTTTTCCTGATCCATTTGGTCCTACTATTCCTGTTATATTATTTTCTAAATCTATTGTTATTTTATCGGCAAATGATTTAAATCCATGAGCAATTATTTTTTTTAAATACATACTATCACCTATTTTTTTGTCATATAAATATTATAAATTATTTAAAAAAAATAGTAAAGATTATTACTATTTTTTATTGTGATTTTTTATTGTATTTTATATGGATTATTTTCTATACCTTGCCCGGTTAATTTTGTGCCTGATTTCAGATAAAATGTGGGGCGTACTCCAAATGGATTTGTTGCAGACACGCTTCCTCCAAATTCTCCCGAACTATTTACATACCATACTGTTGATCTTTGATATGAGCTTGGCGATAATGTCCATTGACTATAATTATTTTTATATGTCCAATTTAATTCTTTGCATGGTCTTCCATTTGTTGCGGTATTGGACATAGCGTTTACGCAGGTTGGATTTAATGATGCTTCTGCATATTCTGTTATATTTAATAATCCTATTTTTCCATTCCATTTTAACTGACTTTCCTCTTCTTTTTCTTGGCTCATTGATTTGTTCTGCGTTGATAGGTTGTATACTCCACCTACATTAAATTCGTGATTTTCTATATATTCGTTTAGTGTTGATAGTGGTGTCCAACTACCACTATTTAAATATTGGTTTAATGTAGAATCGATTGATACCTTACCTTTCATTGTGCTGTGTGTTAAAGCGATGTCTGTAGCTTTTTTATAATATATATAGTGAAAGTTATCGCCTAATGATTCACCATTATATAATGTGTTATTCTGATTTCCCCAAACATTGCATCCAGAACTTGATGTGCAGTATGTATTATTTGTTCCATCACTTTTTCTTGCATTAGTTGTATCCCAGGCGATACCTCCCACAGTTTCATCTTCTTTTAGTATTCTTATTCTTTCATCTCTAACGACTTTTATAGTTCCATCTGGTTCAAATGATACTATTCTATATTTGACGTAATCAGGGGTTTCTTCTGTTCCTTCATTTAATTCAACCCAATTATTAATAGGATTGCCACCTCTATATATAAACCTGCCTTTTTCTGTTGTTGATTCATATAATCCGGAGTTTTCTGTTGCTAGTGCTACTTCTATGCCGTTTCGTGCTAATGAATTATTTATGCAATTATTTGTTATATCATATTCAAATTTATCGTTGTGATATGTTAGTTTTATTTTTTGTGTTGTATCTATATCATCAAAGCTTTCATTTTTTATTTTTTCATTTAAGTAATTATTATCTGTTAAAGCGCTTATATTTATACAATATATTAATCCTTCGTCTTTTATATAATCATTTTTATTATCTTCTACATAATCTTTTGCGGCATCAATTATGAGTAGTTTTGTTGCATCATTAATTTCATCTTTAGATTTTTTTATTTGATTTAGAAGTGGTGGAAATGCTACTAAAACTAGTATTCCTAATATCACAATTACGCCTAAAAGTTCTATTAATGTAAATCCCTTTTTCATAATTCCTCCTAATTTAATAGTAAGTCGCTTATTATATTAAATAGAGATACTAATGTGTCTACTATAGAGTATTTTATGTCTTTTAGTTTGTTTGTTTTTGATTCTTTATTATCTATTTTTAATATTGTATCTTCTTTATCTTTTATTTCTTCTATTTTAGTATTGTATCTTTTGTATTTTTTTATTAGTTCTTCTTTTAATTCTTCATCTTTTATATTATATATATAAAGGATATCTTTATTTATATACACACTGTCTCTTATAAATGTTTTTAGGTGTTTTTTCATCTCTCCAATATTGCATACAATATAGTCAACATTTTTCTTTTTAAATATTTTTCTTAGCTTTTTTACTGATATTTTCTTTTCTTTTCCTTCTTTTCCTATTGAGATCGAACTGACTTTTGAATTTAATAAGTTACAATTTAATACTCTTTCGTTTTGTTCTAGTATTTGTGCGATTTTTTCATCAACACCAATTCCTAATACATTTCCGCTTAAACATTTTGTTATATCATATATTTTCATATTTCACCTACTATGTCATTTATTATGTAACTTGTTAAAAGTATTCCTGCGGTTGCTGGCACAAATGCATTTGAGCCTATTGTTGTCGTATTTGTTTTTATAGGTCTTTCTTTGCTTGATACTACTTTTATTTTTTTATTTATTTTCTCGTCTTTTACATATTTTCTTAGTATTTTTGCAATTGGATCATATTGTGTCTTATCTAGTGTTGTTATTTCTAATAATTCAGGATGCATCTTCTTTCCTGTTCCCATACATGCTATAAATTTTATATTATTCTTTGTACATATTTTAATTATTTGTTTTTTAATTTCTATTGTATCACATGCATCTATTATATAATCATATGATTTAAAGTCTATTTCATTTATATTATCTTTTGTTAGTACTTTTGTTATTTTGTTTATATTTATATTTTCATTTATTTGTTTTGCTCTTTCTTCTGCTACGTCTGTTTTGTTTTTATTTATTGTCGATGTTAGTGATAGAAGTTGTCTGTTTAAATTTGATTCTTCAAATGTGTCACCATCTACTATTGTGATATTTTGTATACCACTCCTTACTAGAGTTTCAAATGTATATCCACCTACCCCACCTAATCCAATTAAAAGTATTTTTGTGTTTTTTATTTTATTTATTTTTTCTTTATCAATTATTATTTCTAGCCTACTTAGATTTTGCATGTTATCACCTATAGTAATTTTATCAAAGTTATCTTTTTTTTTCAATATAAAAAGTAGATTACTCTACTCTTTATTGTAAATTATCATTGCTGAAAAGCAGTATATTTGTTCTTCACCAGATATGCTTAGTGCGACTTGATATTTTATATCTATTATGTCACCTTCTAGTGTATCTAAAAATTTATTTACTGATGCTTCTAGGTCTAGTTCATGTGCTTCATCAAATAGTTTTACTTTCATATGATCACCAGTATTATTTTATATTTGTTGTTTTATTATTTTTGTCGAATTTAATCTTTTAGTTCTTTTCTTATTTGTTTATAGTTTGGAGAGTATATAGATACTTGATTCCAAAATGCTTTTGAATGATTAAAATGTATAAAATGAGATAATTCGTGTATTATTACGTAATCTAGTTTTTCTATATCATATTCTATTAATTTTGAGTTTAGTGTTACTGAATTATCTCTAATGTTACATACTCCCCATCTTGTTTTCATTGTTCTTATTTTTAATTTTGGATATGGTATTTTTTCATTGTATCTATTATAGTTATAATCCAGTCTTTCTTGGAATAGTTCTTTTATTTTTTTATTTAGCCATTTATTTAAGTATTTTTCACTTTCTACGAATATTGCGTCATCTAAGAATTTTATTCCATCTACATCGTCTATAAATACTTCATATTTTTCTCCAAGGTAATAAAAATAGTCTTTCTTTTTTATTTGTTTTGCTTGTTGTTCAATCATTTTTTTTATTGATTCTATATTATTATCTAGTAAAGTTTTTATATAGTTTTTGCTTGAAAATATATTTGTTGTTACATATATTTTTAAGTCTTCTTTTACTCTTATGTATGTATTTTTGTTATTCTTTTTTATTATTACTACTTCATATTCATTATTATTTATTGTATATTTCATTTTGTTTTAAGTAGTCCATCAAATATTTTTGTAATAATATTAAAGAATAAGTATGAGAATAGCATTAATATTAAGTATATAGCTAGTATACCATTGTCTATTATTGAGAGTGAGAATAATGATTCAAAGCCTAATATTGCGATTATAAATGCAGTTATCATCGCTATTAATAAAGTTGTTCTTATTATATTTAGTGGCTTAGATATTCTATATATATGCATAAATCCTGTTGTTCCGAGTAAAAGCACAGCCAGTGTTGATATTGTTTGATTTTTGATTTGAGTTATGTTTGCTGTTACTACTAGTAGAATCATATTAAACGCAATTGTTAGTGCGGTTGGGAATGCTACTTTAATTACGTTTAATAGAAAGTGTTTTTTTATTCTTTCTTTGTTTGGTTCTAATGCTAAAATGAATGCAGGTATTCCTATTGTAAATACACTTGTTAGTGTTAATTGTATTGGCATGAATGGATATGTTCTATCTACGTATAAGAATAGTAGTAGTAAAAATGATGCATATAGTGTTTTTGTTATGAAAAGACTTGCTGACCTTTCTATATTATTTATTGTTCTTCTTCCTTCTAGTACTATTTTAGGTATTGATTTAAAATCTGAGTTTAAAAGTACTAATTGTGCGACATTTCTTGCTGCATCTGACCCGTCTTTTACTGCAATAGCGCAGTCTGCTTGTCTTAGTGCTAGCACATCATTTACTCCATCACCTGTCATTGCGACTGTATGTTTATTTTTTTGCATTGCTTTAATTAATGTCTTTTTTCCTTGAGGTGTAACTCTTCCGAATATTTTATATTTTTCTGATGCTTCTATTAGTTCTTCTTCTGTTAGATTTGTTGTGTCTATATATTCGTTCCAAAAGGATAGTCCTAGTTTTTTTGCGATTTTTGATACTGTTTTAGGATTGTCTCCTGATATTATTTTTACTTGTACATCGTTTTTTTCAAAGAATTCTATTGTTTCTTTTGCTTCGTTTCTAAGTTCATCTTCTATTAAAAATATTCCTAGTGGTTGTAATGATGTAATGTCTTTTCCTTTTGTTAATAGTAATATTCTGTAGTCTTCATATTTATTTAATAAATCTTTTAATTTGTCAGGGATTCCTTTTAATATATATTCGGGTGCTCCTATAGCATATGTACAGTCATTAAATACTACTGCTGAGTATTTTTTTTCTGAAGAGAATGGAATTATTTCTTTTACCTCTAAATTATTTGTTTTCCCATATTTACTTGTTAGTGCGTTCATTGTTGCGTTGTGATTATCTAGGTTATAACAGATTTCCTTTATTATTTCATTTATATTTTCTTTTTCTATTTCTATGTATTCTTTTACATGCATTGATCCTTTTGTTAGTGTTCCTGTTTTATCAAAGCATATTGTGTCTACTCTTGCTAAATTTTCTATACAATATAGTTCTTGTATTAATACTTTATATTTTGATAATTTTATTACACTTATTGCCATTACTGTACTTGTTAGTAGCATTAATCCGTCTGGTATAATTGCGATTAAAGCAGCTGTTGTATTTAATACAGCATTTTGTATTGTATTTGCTTCTATACACATTTGTTTATAGAAGAATAGTATTCCTACTGGTATTATTAGATATGATATTACTTTTATTATTTTTTTTAGTGCGATCATTATTTCTGATGATGCTTGTTTTATATATTTTGCGTCTTTTGATATTTTATATGTGTAGTTTTCTTCTGCAACGTGTATTACTTCTGCTATACATTTTCCACTTACTATGAAACTGCCTGATAGTAGTGTATCTCCTTGTTTTTTCTTAATCGGATCAATTTCACCTGTTATTAACGATTCGTTTACTTCTATTTCCCCTTCTCTTATTTCACAGTCTGTTACTATTTGGTTTCCTATTTCTAGTACTAATATATCATTTTTTACTATGTCTATTGTTGGTATTATTATTTCTTCACTTTCTCTTATTACTTTGGCTGTTCTTTCTGATATTAATGATAGTTTGTCTATTGTTCTTTTGCTTTTTATTTCTTGAAGTATTCCTATTGCTGTATTACATAGTATAGTACCTAAAAAAAGTAGGTTTTTATATGAGCCTACTATTAGCACTATTAATCCTAGAAATAAGTTTAAAAAGTTAAATAGTGTACATATATTTGTTTTAAAAATATCTTTTATGCTTTTTGTTTTTATTGTTGTGTCATGATTAATTTGATTATTAAATATTTTTTCTTCTACTTCTTTATTTGTTAATCCTGTCTTTATGTTTGTTTTCATTTTTTGCCCCCATTATTTTTCTACATAGTATGCATAATATTCTTCAAATGTTAGGTTTTCATCGTGTATTGTTTTTGCTGCTTTTTCTCCTACGTATCTATAGTGCCATGATTCATAGTCATATCCTGTAATGTCTTCTTTTCCTTCTGGATACCTTAGTATAAATCCGTATTTGTATGAATTATCTCTTAACCATTCAAATTCTTTTGTTTGATCAAATTTTGTTGTAGTTACCCCTAGCGTTAATATATCGAATGCTAATCCTGTTTGATGTTCTGAGTGTCCAGGGCGAGCTGCATAGTTTTCTATTCCTTCTTTTTTTATTTTTTCATATTCATCGTATGTTTCTTTTTGATTTTGAAAACTTCTATATCCTGATGATATTACTAGTTTTATTCCTTCTTGTTTAGCTGCTTCATACATTTTTTTATAATAGTCTAATGCTTCTTCTGATGTTTTATTATCACTGTAGGCATATGTTAATGGAATATTTATTATATTTTCTGGTTCATATGTATCTGGTAATTTATTGTATTTATTTACTAACATTAATTCTTTTAAATCTGTTTTTGTTTCTTTTATGTCTGTATAAAATTCTTTGTCTCTTCCTATATTTATTGTTCTTATTACTTCTTCTAAGCCTTTTTCTTCATGATCTTTTTTATAGTTAACATATTTTTCTAGATTTTTTTTCAAATAGTATTTTTGATTCATTATATCAACTATTGTTTGATTGTATTCATTTGCTAGTACATAGTTTATATTTTCTTCTGAATCTGATTCTATTTTTTTTATTTCTTCAATTGTGTATCCTAGTTTTTTTAATTTATATTCATTTGTTTTATGGTATTTTATAGTAGTTATAGTTGTTTTTGTAACTATTACCGCAATGATTAATAAGATTAGTATTATGAATTTTTTTATTACTGATTTTTTTATTCTTCTTTTTTTCATATTACCCTACTTTCTTTTTATATTATACCACTTATGTTTTTTTATGTAAATTGATGTTTATTCATTTATTTGTTATAATGTTATCGTTAGGAGGATTTTATGGAAAAGAAAAGAATGTATTTTATTATTTCATCTATTGTTATTCTTGTTTTATCTTTTATTTGCATTATTAATGTTGATTCAACAATTAAAGCAACCTTAGATAGTTTATCAAAATTACCAATTACTTTGGACCAAAATATGATTAATGCTTTGAGTAAGAAGGCTTTTTATATTATTCCAAATGTTATTTCTATTATTGTTGGCTCTATTATATTATGGATTTCTGTTATTAATAAGATAGAAAATTCAAAAAATTTATTTATTAGATTGGGCGCAGTATTATTTGTATGTGCTGGGCATTCATTAGTATCTATTTTAGCAATTATAGATATTATTGTTATTTCAAGTATTAAAGGACATACTGTTAAAAAAGAAAAAAAGGAGATTCCAAAACTTGAAAGATATTCAGATGGTTTTAGAGGCATTATAATTGCGATAGCTTGCTTTGTTATATATTTTGTATATATGTTTTTTGTTAAACCGACTGGATATATTTCTTCAATGTTATGTGCATTTATAGTTGTTGGAATAATTTGTTTGCTTTTTTGGAAGAATATATGGAGAGATCTTTGCATTTTTAGAAAGAGTTTTAAAGAATATTTTTTATATGTATTGCCAAGAATTGGAATAATGTATATCATTTATTTTGTTTTTAGCATTTTATGTTTTGCAGTTAACAAGAATATTTCTATTAATCAACAACAACTTAACGCAATGCCTAAGTGGTATGTACTTATTCTTTCTACTACCTTTGCGCCTATTGTTGAGGAAGTTTTATTTAGAGGATGCATTAGAAGATTTATAAAAAATGATTGGATTTTTATTATTGTTTCTGGTTTATTATTTGGTCTTCTGCATACTTTTGATGAGGGTAGTGTTATTATGGCATTGATTATGGCAGTTCCATATTCTATTTTAGGTGGAGGATTTGCTTATATATATGCTGAGACTAATAATATTACAAATAATATATTGTGTCATGGTTTTCATAATTTTGTTATTTCATTGCTCCATTTAATTTTATTTTAAAAAGATACAAGTTTTATTCTTGTATCTTTTTTATTTGTTCTTTATAATTTCCTTTTGTTATGAAGCTTCCTACTACTAATATGTCTGCATTTTTTGCTTTTTCTTTTGTTATATCATTTATTCCACCATCTACTTCTATTAAGTAGTTATAGTTATTTTTTTCTCTTAAATCTTTTAATTCATTTATTTTATTTGTTGAATTTTCAATATATTCTTGTCCACCTTTTCCTGGTTCTACACTCATTACAAGAACTAAGTCAACATATTCTAATATATCTTTTAGAACTTCTACTTCTGTATTTGGTTTTATTGATATGCCTGCTTTAATTTTATATTTTTGTATATAATTTATTAGTTCTATAGGATTATTTGTTGCTTCGTAATGAAATGTTATTATTTCTGGCTTTAGGCTTATATATTGTTTTATGTATTTTTTAGGATTATTTACCATTAGATGTACGTCTTTTGGTTTTGTTGTGTTTTCTAAATTTTCTTTTACTTCTTCATATTTCCATGTCGTATTTTCTACAAATTTTCCATCCATTATATCGATATGAAAATAGTTTATATTTTCATTATCTAGTGATTTTATATTTTCTTTTATATTTTCTTTTATTCCTAATATTGATACTGATAACATAAATCACCTCGTTATAAATTTTAAATAGTTTTCATATCTACTTTTTAGTATATTGTTTTTTTCTATTTCTTCTTTTATTTTGCAGTTTTTTTCATTTATATGCATGCAGTCTTTATATTCGCATTCGTGTCTATAAACATTGAATTCTACGAAGTTATCTCTAATGTCTTCATTTTTCATTCCTATAAAGTCTAAACTTGAAAATCCTGGTGTATCTGCAATTAATCCATCATATAAATTTAAAAGTTCTACATGTCTTGTTGTATGTTTTCCTCTTCCAAGTGCTTGTGATATTTCATTTGTTTTTAGATTTAGATTTTTATCTAGTTTATTTAATAGTGTGGATTTACCAGCACCGCTTTGACCAGTAAACACTGTTTTTTTGTTTTTAAATTGTTTTTTTATTTCTTCTAGTTCTGTATTTTTGAATACTTGATATCCTATTTTTTTATAATAATTTATTATCTTTTCTATATCATTTAATTCATCTTTATTTAGCAAATCTAATTTAGTAAAGCATATTATTGGTTTTATATTATTGTATTCAATTATACATAAGAGTTTATCTAGTAAGTTTGATGAGAAGTCTGGTTCTTTTGCGCTTGTTATTATAAATGCTTGATCAATGTTTGCGACAGGTGGTCTTACTAGTTCTGTTTTTCTTTTTTCTATTTCTATTATATATTTTTTGTTTTCATCAAATGTACAATTATCTCCAACAAGGGGAGTTATTTTTTCTTTTCTAAATTTTCCCCTTGCTTTACAGATATATTCCTTTTCCCCTGATACTACTCTATAATCATTGCTTATAATTTTTGTTATTATGCCATTCATGTTAATTTCCTTGATCACTTGTTTCTGTTTCTTGTGTTTCTGGATTTTCATTTTCAGGTTCTTGAGGTTTTGGTTTTTCTACTTTTTTTGCTTTTGCGATAGTTATCGTTAAAGGATATCCTTCTTTTACTCTAGTACCAGCAACATGGTCTTGTTTTATTATTGTTCCTTCTGGGTATGTATCTGTTTCTTGTTCAACAAATGTTACTGAAATTTTATTTGCTTCGCAGAACCTTTCAATTGCATCTTTTGACCAACCTTCTTCTTCTACAAAGTTTGGATAGTTTACTATTAGATTAGGAATAATAAGCGTTACTGTATCTCCTTCTACCAATTTTGTTCCTGCAATTGGTCTTTGTTCTAATATTTGATTTTCTTTTGCTTCTTCATTTTTTTCTACATCTTTTGTTTCTTGATTTACAACTAGTCCAAATGCTTCAAGTTTTCCTTTTATTTCATAGAAGTTTGATCCTACGTAGTTTTCAAGAGTAATTCCTCCTACACCTGTTGATACCACTAGAGTTATTGGTGTTCCCTTTTTTCTCTTTACTCCACTTTGCGGGTTAGTTTTTATTACATACCCTTCTTCTATTGTGTCACTTGGTTGTTCTTCTTGTTCTTCATTTATTGTAAATCCAGAATCTTTTAGTCTTGCCTCTGCTTGCGCAACATTTAAGTTAGATACGTCAGGAACTTCTATTTCTTTTACTTTTGGTTTTTTCATAAATACTATTAGCGCGATTATTATTCCAAGCATAACAACAGCTATCATTATTCCCAAAGATATGATTAGTTTATTTGAGTTCTTTTCTTCATTTTCTTCAATTTCATCTAGTTCTGTTGTTTCTTGTTTTTCTACTTCTTTTATTGTCTTTACTTCTTTTGTATCTTCTATTTCCTCTGTTTCTGAATATGGATATACATATCTTTTTTCATTTTGTCTTTCTTCATCTAAACATGTTTCAATATCGGCATACATATCTTTTACTGTGTTATATCTATTTTTTGGATTTTTTGCGCATGCTTTTAGAATTATATTTTCTACTGATTGAGGAATAGATTCATTCATACTACATACACTAGGTATTTGATTTTTCATTTGTTTGATTGCTATTTCAACTGCATTTTCTCCTCTAAATGGAAGTTTTCCGGTTAATAGTTCAAACATTACAATTCCTAGTGAGTATATATCACTTTTTAGAGTTGCGCCTTTACCATTTGCTTGTTCCGGTGGAAGATAATGAACTGATCCCATTACTGAGTTTGTTTGTGTTAGTTCATTACTATTTAGAGCCATTGCGATACCAAAGTCAGTTATTTTTACAATTCCATCTTCTTTTATTAATACGTTTTGTGGTTTTATATCTCTATGTATTATATTAGAGTCATGTGCACATGAAATAGCTGAAGTTAGTTGTTGCATTATATCTATTACTTCTGGAAGTGTTAGTGCTCCTCTTTTCTTTATTAGACTTTTTAGTGTTTTTCCTTCTACATATTCCATTACGATATAGTATTTTCCATTGTCTTCTCCTACATCATACATTTCTACTATATTTGGATGACTAAGTGATGATGCAGCGATTGCTTCTCTTTGAAATCTTCTTACAAATTTTTCATCGTCTGCTAAATCACCTCTTAGTATTTTTACTGCGACATCTCTATCTAATATCGTGTCGTGAGCAAGGTATACATTTGCCATACCTCCTTCACCAATTGATCTTATTATTTGATATCTATCGTTTATCTTTTGTCCCCTAGTTATCATTTGCTTCACCAACCTTCTTTAAGAATGCAACTGAGATATTATCAGTTCCACCTCTATTGTTTGCTTTTATAATTAGTTTATTTACTTTTTCTTCTGGAGTTGAGTCTTCATTAAGTACTTTAGCGATTTGTTCATCATCCAACATATTTGTCATACCATCACTACATAAGAATATTCCTTCTACATCTGTTTCTACATCAAATATGTCCATTTCAACAGTAGTTGTTGCCCCTAGTGCTTTCATTAAAACATTTTTTCTTGGATGATCTTTTGCTTCTTCTTCTGTTATTTCACCTGATTTAAGTAATAAATTTACCAATGTATGATCATTTGTAATCTTATGTATTGCTCCATCTTTATAAACATATCCAGATGAGTCTCCTATGTTTCCAAATAATAGGTAGTCGTTTGTTAAAACTGCTAGAACTATTGTTGTTCCCATTCCTTGGCTTTCAGGATTTTCTTCTGTGTATTTATATATTTGAACGTTTGCTTCACTTACTACATTTTTTATCCATAGTATTGCATCTTCTTTGCTTCCTAGTTTTCCTAGTTCTTTAAATTCTTTTCCTATATTTGATATTACTATACTTGATGCGATTTCTCCACCACGATGTCCGCCCATACCATCGGCTACCGCTAGTAATATTTCATTATTATGATTTTTTACAATTATTACACTGTCTTCATTATGATCTCTTACTTTTCCTGGATCTGTTAAGTAGGCATATTCCATTATTTTCCCTCCTCATAATTTGATCTAAGTTGTCCACATGCTGCGCTAACTTTTCTTCCAAATTCTTTTCTTACTGTCACATTTATATTATTCTTTTTTAGTATATCATAGAATTTCATTATTTGTTCTTTTTTACTTGCTTTGAATTTTATATGGCTTGTTTCATTGTATGGTATTAAATTTACGTAGCAGTTTATTCCTTTTAATAAGTTTGATAATTCTTTAGCACATTCTTCTGTGTCGTTTATTTTATCTAACATTATGTATTCAAAAGTAACTCTTCTATTTGTTTTATTTAAGTAGTTTTTTACTGCTTTTATTAGTTCTTCTATAGGGTATGCTTTGTTTATATTCATTATTTCATTTCTTATTTTGTTATTTGGTGCATGTAGTGAAATAGCTAAGTTTACTTGTTTAGGGTTATTTGCGAATTCATTTATTTTTGGTACAAGGCCTGATGTTGATACTGTTATATGTCTAGCGCCTATATCTATTCCTTTTGGTTCATTTATTATATCTATAAATTTTATTACATTTTCATAGTTATCGAATGGTTCTCCTATTCCCATAAGTACTATGTGTGATATTCTTAGCTTTTGATCTTCTTCTACTTGTAGTATTTGTGATACCATTTCGTAAGTGCTTAAATTTCTTACCTTTTTTAATCTTCCGCTTTCACAGAATGCACATCCCATATTACATCCTACTTGAGTTGATACACACAAACTATTACCGTAGTCATGTTTCATTAGTACCGCTTCTATTTTGTTGTTATCATTTAATTTAAATAAGTATTTACATACATCGGTGCTTGTTTGTTTTGCTAATACTTCTAGTCTTTCTATTTTGAAGTTTTTCTTTAATAGTTCAATAGTTTCTTTTTTTATATTTGACATTTCATCGAATGATTTTACTCTTTTTTTGTATAACCATTCATATATTTGAATTGCTTTAAATTCTTTTTCGTTGTTCTCCTTAAAATAGTCTTTTAATTCACTTAGCCTATAATCGTATATATCCATATTTACACCCTATTATTAATTATATCAAAAAGTTCTAATTCTATCAATTATCTTTTATTGTTTTTTAATAAAAAAACTATACATTTCTGTATAGTTTATGATAATTTTTCTTTCTCATGATTTAACTTTATTTTGCAGTCACACAAGAAACAATATTCCGATGTTGTATGAACTGTTGCTCCACAGTTTGAACAACATATATCACTTCTTGTCCATTTTTCTATATTAATTGTTGGTATTTCATATGTTGTTTGCTTGATTATTTTATTTTCGTCATATTTAGATAATGATAATTGTTGTTTCATTTTTTTGATTTTAAATTGTTTTTTAGGTTTATCTACTTTTATTGTTCTTTTTATAAATTTAATTTTTCCGTCTTTTGTTGTTTGTTTGATTGGTTTTGATTCTTTTATTTTTTCTTTTATATTTTTTGTGCTTTCTTTTAATAATTCTGTTTTTTCTTGTACTGTTTCTTTTATTTCTTTTATCTTATCAAAATTTAATATTTCTAGTGTTATTATTGATAGAATTAGTATATTTCCAAGTATCATTATCACTAATCCATATTGATATGATGCATAACAGTTATATTGTTCAGTTATCGTTTTTAATCTATCATAATTATCTGTTATAAATTTCACTATTATTATTAATGATAAAATCGATGGAATATATAATAATTGTTTATAATTTAATTTAAATAGTAAAAACATAGCTGTAACTAATAATATTATTAACATACCATTTTCTTTTATAAAGCTTATATTTTCTTGTGCTATTCTTATAGATGGTAATAATGATCCTAAAAGTATTAAGATTATTCCTATTACGATTATTATGTTATTTTTATTTTTCATTAAAATCCCCCAAATCGAATGTGTTCTATTATAGCACTATTTCTTTATTTGTCAAATTTTACAAAGAAAAAAAGCACTTTATGTGCTTTTAAAATCTTACTTTTTCTTTAATATAATCAACTAATTCATCAACTTTTAGTGTTATTTGTTCCATTGTATCTCTATCTCTTACTGTTACAGTGTTATTATTTAGTGTTTCTTCATCTATTGTTACACAGTAAGGTGTTCCAATTACATCTTGTCTTCTATACCTTTTTCCAATATTTCCTGTTTCATCGTATGAAGTCATGAATTCTTTTGATAACATGTTATATATTTCTTCAGCTTTTTCTTGATGATATTTTTTCATAAGTGGAAGTACAGCTACTTTATATGGTGCTAGATATGGTTTTAGTTTTAATACTTCTCTTGTTGATCCATCTTCTAGTGTTTCTTCATTATATGCTTCAAATAGTGTTGCAAGTACTGCCCTATCACATCCTACTGTTGATTCTACTATATAAGGAACAAATTTTTCATTTGTTTCTGGATCTAAGTATTTTTGTTCTTTTCCACTAAATTTTTCGTGTTGAGATAGGTCATAGTTTGTTCTATTATGCGTACCGTTTATTTCACCCCATCCAAATGGGAATTCATATTCAATGTCACATGCTTCTTTTGCATAGAAAGCTAATTTATCATGATCATGAAATCTTAATCTTTCATTTGGAAGTCCTATATAATTAAAGAAGTCTTTTGCAAATGTTTTATAGTAATTGTATATTTCCGAATCGCTTCCTTCTTTACAGAATGTTTGGAATTCCATTTGTTCAAATTCAATTGTTCTGAATGTGAAGTTACCTGGAGTTATTTCATTTCTGAATGCCTTACCAATTTGTCCTATTGCAAATGGAAGTTTAGCTCTCATACTTCTTTGTACATTTAAAAAGTTTACATATTCTCCTTGTGCATTTTCAGGTCTTAAATATACAACACTTTTATCATCTTTAATAACACCTCTATGTGTTTCAAACATTAGATTAAATTCTCTTATATCAGTATAGTTTGATTTACCACATTTTGGACATGGGATGTTATTTTTTCTTATAAATTCCATCATTTCTTCATCTGTCATCTTATCTGGAATTTGAGTGCTATCGAAGTCTTCAATTAGGTGGTCTGCTCTATGTCTTGTTTTACATTCTTTACAGTCTACTAGTGGATCAGAGAATCCTCCTACGTGTCCTGATGCTTCCCAAACTCTTGGATGCATTAAAATTCCTGCATCTAATTCAAATGCATTTTTATTTTCTTGAATGTATTTTTTTCTCCAAGCATCCTTAATATTGTTTTTTAGTCTGCTTCCTAAAGGACCATAATCCCAAGTATTAGCAAGTCCGTCATATATTTCTGAACCTTGATAAATAAATCCATATTGTTTGCACAAATTAACCATTTTTTCCATTGTAATTTTTTCCATAATATCACCCTTTCAAATAAAAAGATTCTTTTAGTTTGTAAGGACCCAAATGGGCGGTTCC
>CAKJXT010000059.1 GCA_918219625.1 Bacilli bacterium | reverse complement strand
TGAAAAACTAATAAAAAATATAAAAGACTTCAAAAAAAATTATAAAACATACCTTCAAAAATATTTACCATACTATATACTTGGATTAATAATAATGATGACATCAAATATAATAATAAATAATCTAACAGGAACAATTGCTGGAAATGAACAATCTGTTCAAAATTTATTAATAAAAGCTCCTTTATATATGTTCATCCAAGCAGCAATCTTAGCACCATTTATGGAAGAAATGATATTTAGACAAAGCATGAGAAATATAATAACAAATGACCTGACATTCATAATTGCTTCAGGGCTTATATTTGGTGGATTACATGTTATAGGACATATAAATTCAATATATGATTTATTATACATAATACCATATGGAACACCAGGAATCATATTCGCATATATTCTAACAAAAACAGATAATATATTTGTTTCTATGTCAATCCATTTTTTACATAACTTCCTATTAATAACATTACAAATAATAGCAATGATAATAAAAGCATGGATATAAATCCACGCTTTTTTAATTTACAAAAGTTCCAATATCTTCCCCACAAAGAACCTTTTTTAAATTACCTTTTTTATTAATATTAAATACAATAATAGGAATACCTTCCTCCATACATAAACTAGTAGCAGTCGAATCCATTACATTTAGTTTCTTATTTAGAACTTCAATATAACTTGTCTTCTTAATCATAACTGCATCATCATATTTACGTGGATCCTTATCATAAATACCATCAACGTTAGTTGCTTTTAAAACTGCATCAGCATTAATTTCAGCAGCTCTAAGAGCACTTGCAGTATCTGTAGAAAAGAATGGACTACCAGTACCACACCCAAACACAACAACACGTCCCTTATCTAAATGACGAACTGCTCTATCCTTAATATAAAATTCAGCTACTTGACGCATCTCAACTCCAGTTTGAACACGAACCTCTTGGCCTAATTGTTTAAAAGCATCACCTACAGCTAAAGCATTCATAGTAGTACCAAGCATACCAATATAATCACTAGTAGCTCTATCCATATACTTGTTACTTCTACCTCTCCAGAAATTTCCGCCACCAACAACAATTCCTATTTGAATTCCCATTTCAGCACATTCCTTAATCTCAGAACAAATCTCTAGAACCCTTTCAAAATCAATGCCCTTTTCCATTGAACCAGCAAGTGATTCTCCACTCAACTTTAACAAAACCCTATTATACCTCATATTACCTCCTTATACACTAAATTAAGTATAACAAAATCTATATAAAAATAAAAGAAAAAAGTAACAAAAATTACTTAATTTCCATTACTTTTATAACATCATCATCAATTGGATATCCAACACTTACAGTATCTCCTACAGATAAAAATGGTAATACATCCTTATTAACACTAATGTTAACACTATACTTTTTACCCTCTTCATCAACTATAAAGAAAATGGAATTACCATCAATAATATATGAATTAATTGATTTAATCTTAATCTTCTTAACAATTAACTTATCAACAGATACACCATCTAATCCTAATTTAGATAAATAATTACGACTTGCCTCACGAATACCTAAAGAAGAATCAGTAACAACAACTTTCTGATAATCAACAACATCAACAAAAGAATACATTTTAACTAAACCTGCATTATCCTTTAAACTCATTAAATAAGTAGGACGCCCATTCAAATTAATCAAAAGTGGAAAAGTAGAAACATATCCCATTTGTTGCACCTGACCCTCACTCGATGCCATTGCAGAATACTCCTCAGCTCCAGGAACAGCATAATACTTAGTTTCCTTAGTTCTCATATTAGTTAAAATAAAACCAATATTAGATTCATCATTCGCTAAAGAAGTAATACCTGTATATAAATAAACATCATCATTATAAGCCATATAATTATAACCCTCAGTAGTCGCAACTACATTCTTTTGCCCAAATATAGAATTCCAATAACCATTCTTATATTTTCCCCAATCATTAACTTGCTCAAGAATTACATCAGCCTTATAAACATTATCAACCCATGTAGGAACTAATGAAACATCATAATACTCACTAGATCCATCTACAGGATTAAATATAATAATGCCTTTAACATCTCTTTTTAGACCAACACCACTATAAGAAAGTACTGGAACGATAAAATAAGGAACTCCCTCTTCATCTATTTCAAAAGAAATATCTCCAAATATTTTAGTAGGATAAGAAAATCTTAACTTACGATATAAATTTTCATTAAATAAAGCACTTGGCATATACTTCATACCTTTATCTAACTTAGTCAAATGAACTTCACCACTAACAGAATCGACAGAAATATAGCCTTTAACACCATTTTTTCTATTAGAAAAATACTTGATAATTCCATCATACTCAAGAGGAGTAACTCTAACAACACTCTTCTTATAATTAATCTGAGTATACATATCAGATACATAAAACTGAGAAACTAACTCAGGCATTTGTCCCATTACCCTATCCCCTAATTTTTGACTAGAATCCTTATCAAGTAAAGGTAAAGAATTAAAATCAACTAAAGGAACTTCCTTAACAAACTCAGTAGACTCATCTACAAAAATTCTATTCTTATAACTTTTAGAATTAAATAATGGAGATAATATAAAATTTATAACCCCAATACCAACTCCAAATACAATAACTATAAATCCTAAATATTTATATCCAAGTAAAAATTTATAATTATCAAAATTAAATTTATCAAGATTAAAAAATATATTAACAACACAATAAATTAAAATAATAGAAATTAAAAATAACCAAAAATCAAAAGCATGAATATTTAATGCTGGAATAAAAATATAATATAAAATAAATCCAATAATTAATGTAATTAAAATACTTAAAAATCTTCTCATAACAACCTCCATAATAATTATAACACTATATCTTATAAGGATTCAAATCAATATCAATTAAAACATCCTTAGAATCAATATATTTATCACTTATAAATAATAATTTATCAATTAAACAATCTGTCTTCTTATACTTAATAACAATCTGAACATTGTAAATATTATTAACCTTTAACATATTACTGCTACTAGGGCCTAAAATAATATTAGTATTATCCAAATTACTCTTCAAATAACTAACAATTTTATTTCCTTCAGAAAAAGCTTTTTCTTCATACTTACTCTTAATCTTAATAGAACACAAATTATAAAAAGGTGGGTACTTAAGCAACTTACGAATACGCATCTCCTCATTATAAAATGAATTATAATCATGTAAAGAAGCATCAACAATACTATAATGTTCCATATTAAATCCTTGAATAATAACAACCCCAGGTAAATCAGCTCTACCAGCTCTACCAGCAACTTGATTCAACAATTGAAAAGTACGCTCACCACTTCTAAAATCAGGAATAGATAAAGATGCATCTCCATTAATAACACCAACTAAAGTAACTAATGGAAAATCCAATCCTTTCGCAATCATTTGAGTACCAATTAAAACATTATATTTAAGAGACTTAAAATCATTTATAATTCTCTCATGAGCACCTTTCCTACTAGTAGTATCAACATCCATTCTAACAACTCTAGCTTCACTAAAATTATCCTTAACATACTCTTCTAACTTCTCAGTTCCCATACCAAAATCATTAAGATTCTTATTATGACAAATAGGACATTCTCTTTTTTTACTACTGCCATACCCGCAATAATGACATCTCATAGTATTAGAACTCTTATGATATACTAAAGGAATATCACAATTAGGACATTTATCAACAAAACCACAATCACTACAACTAGAAATTGTAGAAAAGCCTCTTCTATTCAATAATAATATTACCTGCTCACCCTTAGAAATTCTATCATTAATAGAATCAGTTAAGACTTGAGAAAAAATTCTATTACCTTTTTTAATCTCATCTTTCATATCAACAAGTAAAACTTTAGGCAAATTATTATTAACACGCTTTTTTAAATTAATCAATTCATAAATACCCGAACTTGCTCTAGTATAACTTTCAATACTAGGAGTCGCACTACCCAGAACAATTGGACAGTTATGATACTTACCACGATATATCGCAATATCAATCGCATTATACTTAGGTGTATTATCTTGTTTATAAGTACTAGAATGTTCCTCATCAATAATAATAACCCCAATATTAGTAAGAGGAGCAAAAATCGCACTACGTGCACCTATTACAATAGAAATCTCTTTATTTAAAATCTTACGATACTCATCATACTTCTCACCATCAGATAAAGAAGAATGAAGAATCGCAATACTAGTACCAAATCTTTTTCTAAAATTTAAAACCATTTGAGGAGTTAAACTAATTTCTGGAACTAATACTAAAGCCTCTTTACCTATACTCAAATAATAATCAATAATATGCATATAAACTTCAGTCTTACCACTACCAGTAACACCATGAATTAAATAAGGTTTAAACCCAAAACTAGAAACAACCTTATCAACCGCAGATTGCTGTTCATCATTTAAAATAATATTAGATTTTTCACGAATATCAGATAAATTACTACGATAAACCTCTTTCTTAACCTCTTTGATATATCCTTTTTCTAAAAAACTCTTAACAACATAACTAGAAATAGAAGTACAATCTTTTTTCAATACAAATTCATTTTTCTTAATTAATTCATAAACTTCTTTTTGTTTATCAGACTTCACTTCAAAATCACAACATAAAGATAAATACGTTTCATACTTCTTATTAACAACAAAATTCTTATGAGCCTTTAAAGCACTAGGCAACATCGTCTGATAAGCAGAAATTAAAGTGCATAATGTTTTCTTCTTGATGTACTTA
>CAKJXT010000058.1 GCA_918219625.1 Bacilli bacterium | reverse complement strand
TCTATAATGTATATTTAATAAAGACACATCATTTTCATTATCTTCTAATTTTCTATAATAAAATATATCTCCAAATGCTGAAACCATTATTGGAATTTTATTAAAGTCTTGTCCGCCTAGCCATGTATATAAACTATTCATGTAATCTCTTGGATCAACTACTTTTATTATTCCATTTCCATAGTCTCCAAAACCATAATTTTCCCATAAATATATTATTTCTGGCGGCAACATTTTTTTTCCAAATTCTAATAATTTTTCATCTGGTTTTGTTAAAGTTTCTCCTGGTTTATATATTTCAATAAATTTATTAATTAGTTCAATATTCATAAATTCTCCTATTTCTATCTTTATTGTATATTATTTTTATAAATATATAAAGAATTTTAAAGTTTATTTTTTATTTTTTATACGGTGTATTTACAATTGTGTTCAAAAGTATAGTTTTGAACATATTTATTTTAGTGTAAAGTATTAAAAAAAGATAATTATACATTATCTTTTAATTTTATTACTTTTTAGTCTTCGTATTTAAAGAAGCCTTCTCCTGATGATTTTCCTAATTTTCCTTCTTCTATGTATTTATTTACAATTTTTAACATGCCTTTATAGTTATATGGAAGCATCATTTTCCTTAATAATGGATTTATAATAGTTGGAACTTTTTGATATTGTTCAACTATATTTTTTACAGTTTCTAGTCCTACTGTATCCATTATGTGGAATGGTCCTTTAGGTGCTCCTGTTCCAAGTGTCCAAGCTTTATCTATACTCTCTGGATCAGATATCCCGTTTGCATATAAGTCCATTGCGCTCATCAAAAATGGTACTAACATTGAGTTTAGTAGATATCCAGATTTTTCTTTTGTTACAGGAAGGGGAATCATTTTTATTGATTCTGCAAATTCAATTATTTCATTGAAGTATTTTTCATCTGTTTTTTCATGTCCCATTACTTCTACTACATTGTTTTTCCATATTGAATTAGCGAAGTGCATTGACAAGAATTTATTAGGTCTTTTTGTATAATCAGCTAATTTAGATGGTAATAGTGTCGATGAATTTGTTACTATTACTGTTTTTTCTGGTAATAGGTTTGATATTTGTTCATATAGATTTCTTTTTATTTCTATATTTTCTGTTATTGATTCTATTACTAAATCAGTGTCTTCTAATGCTTTTGCTTGATCTGTTTCAATATGTATTTTTTCCATAGTATTTTCTGCTATTTCAATACATTTTTCTCTATTGAAACTTTTTTCATTAGCTAACCCTCTTGCCCATCCATGTTTTGGTGTCATTTCAGTTAACGTTTCTATATATGTTTTTTTTAGTTTTTCTAGTGATTTTTTTATTTTAGGTTTATTGTCATCTGGTCTAATTAATAGTGTTGTTTCATATCCATTATATGCACATTGGAAAGCTATCTGTGATCCTAATACTCCTCCACCTATTATTACTATTTTTTTATATTCCATTATTTTTCCTCCTTAGTGTTAGTATGTGTGTTTATTTTTATAACATATCACCATTTTAATTATATAATGAAAAAAAAGTATTAAAAATACTTTTTGTTGATTTTGTTTTATCTTTTACATTTTTGTACAGTTTTTGTGTTTTTTTGTTAATTTAATGAGCGTTTTTTATACAAAGAAACTAAGTATTTCTACTTAGTAATTTATTAAATGGGGCGCTGTGTGGGAATCGAACCCACGCGTGTCGGAACCACAATCCGATGTGTTAACCACTTCACCAACAACGCCATGTCTTTTGAAGACATATATATTTTATCAGTAAATATATGTTTTTGCAAGTATTTTTTTTATTTTTTTATTTTGTGTTTTTGCCTATACACCAATTTATTAGTTTCATATTATAACCTAGGAGGAATGTTATGAAGAATTATGGTGTGAATGATTATTATAATTACATGAATAATAATTATAATCAACCACTTTATAATCAACAAAGTTTTAATAATATGAATAAGCAAAGTTCTAAGTTATTTGATCCTTATGTTGGTTTTATTAGTGGTAATATGTTTCCTGATTTATATAATGCTTACAAATTATCTAATCCATTAGAGATTGAGCCTATGAATGATCAGGCTGAGTTGTTAACTTATATTGATGCTTTGTGTTTTGCTTGTATTGATTTGAATCTTTATTTAGATTTATATCCAGAAGATAAGAGTGCGATTGAACTATTCAATAATTATCGTGAACAAAAGAAAAATTTAGAGAAAGAGTATGAAAGTAAATATGGTCCATTATTTATAAGTAGTGATGCTTTAAATACTTTCCCATGGTCGTGGGATAATTCTCCATGGCCTTGGCAAAATAAATAGGGGGTTTTTATGTTTTTATATGAAAAGAAATTAGAATATCCTGTTAATATAAGAAAAAAAGATTTGAAGATGGCAAAATATTTAATGGCTCAATATGGTGGCCCTGATGGTGAACTTGGAGCTTCTCTTCGTTATTTAAATCAAAGATACACTATGCCTGATGATAAAGGTAGAGCGCTTCTTACTGATATTGCTTGTGAAGAATTAAATCATATTGAAATGATTGCTGCAATGATTCATCAACTTACTAATGGTGCTTCTATAGAAGAGTTAGAGAAGGCTGGATTAGGTGCTCATTTTGTTCAACATGATCACGGATTGTTTTTAACAGATGCTGCTGGAGTTCCATGGACTAGTGCTTATATCGAGACTACGGGGGATTATATAGCTGATATAGAGTCAGATATGGCTGCTGAACAAAGAGCTCGTGCAACATATGAACATTTGATGGATTTAACTAATGATAAAGATTTACTTGGTCCACTTTCTTTTTTAAGACAAAGGGAAGTTGTTCATTATCAAAGATTTAAGGAACTTAGAAATTATTATCTTGAAAAAAAAATATAAATACTTGGTGACAAGTATTTTTTGCCATCCTCAGTATATTATATTTATTTTTTTTAAAATAATATTTGTTTATGACTATTTATGAGTAAAATATATCATCTGGTTTCATATTAAATATAGCTGATATTTTGAATGCCATATCATAGAATAGTCTTTTCTTTTTGTTCTCGATTTGTGAGTAAAACGAAGGTGTAATTTTAAGTATTTTTGCCATGTCATAGATTGTGTATTTGTTTTCTTTTCTGATTTGTTTTAATTTTTCCATACTATACATTGTTATCACCAGGTTTATTATAACATATCATTCACTATTCGTCTATGGTATTTTTAATTATTATGAGAGAAAATTGTGTTAGGTGATTTGATGACTAATAGCAAACATGAGGACATATATAATATAATTGGTCAAAATATAAGGAAGTATCGTAAACTTAGAGGTTATACTCAACATAGTTTATCTGAAGCTTTGCTTTTGAGTGAGAGTTTTATTGGTAAGTTAGAGTCTAAAACACATCAGACTTTATCTATTGATACTTTGAAATTGATTGCCGATTTTTTACAAGTAGATATTAAAAAATTTTTTGATGAAAATTAAAAAAACCCTTAGTTGGGTTTTTTTAGTCTTTCTTTAACATATTGATTTGAAGGTTGATTTGTTAGATGTTCTAAATTGCCTTCTTTTATATTTTCGTTGTATTTTATAAATTCTTGTATTACATATACTAATTTGTTTGTTGGAGCCGTATTATTTCCTTCTTTATCAATAAAGTAATCTAGTATTTGTTGATTTGTCACTTTGGAATTTTCTATACTGTATTTTGTTAAATTAATTAGTGTTTCATTGTTTGCCTCTAATGCATTTTGATATACATTACATATTATAAATAATAATACTTCATTAAATCTTTCACCTTTATATTTCTTTACCATATCAATTAAAATATTTTGAGCTATACTGTTTGAATTAGTTTTTTTTGTTGTTTCATTTTTCATTTCAAGTATTTCTCCTATAAGTTGTTCTTCAGGTGTTAGAGGATTACAATAATATTCGAAGCATTCTTGGAACATAAATGGATTGATTTGTTGTATTCTAAGCATTTGTTTTTGTTCTTTCATCTTTTGTAAAGGCATTTTTCTTAAAATATAGTTTTGTTTTATTCTAATGAAATATTGTTTCATTCCATCTAATATATAATCACTATAGCTTGCAAATAATAAATAAGCTTGTGTGAGATTATTATCATTTATATTTTTTTCAATTTCTTCTATGATATATCTAATTATACCATTGTATTCCTCGTCATATTCATTGCTACAGCACAGTTGTTTGTATAAAATTGATATAATTATTTTATAATATCTTTTTAATTTGTTTTCATTTTGTTTTTCACTTGAATTAGGTGATGGAAATGGAAGCTTTTTATAATTATTTTTTTCTAAAAATGTATATAGTTCTTTTTCTACATTTTGTATATATTCTTTTGGAGTTATTTCTTTTTTCATATATTCAATCCCCCTTTATGAATATATTTATGCTTTTCTACTATCGTATTTTTTTCTTTCACTTGTATTTAAAATTCTTTTTCTCATTCTAAAGTTTAGTGGTGTTACTTCTACTAGTTCATCTGTATTAATATAGTCTAAGCAATATTCAAGACTCATTTGTCTTGGTCTTTTTAGAACAACTGTATGGTCTGATCCTGCAGCTCTTGTATTTGTTAATTTCTTTCCTTTTACAACATTTACTGCTAGGTCATTATTGTGTGAGTGTTCTCCAACTATCATTCCTTCATATACTTCTGTTCCTGGTTCGATGAACATTACTCCTCTATCTTCAAGTTGTCCAATTGCGTATGCTGTTGATTGTCCATTTTCCATTGATACTAGAACTCCTAGTTTTCTTTCTCCTACACTTGTTCCTGCCATTTTTCTATATTCTTTATATGTATGATTTAACATACCATATCCTTTTGTCATTGTCATGAATTCTGTTGTGAATCCTATTAACCCTCTTGATGGCATTGTGTATGTTAATCTTACTTGATTTTCTTCTGTTTGCATGTTTTCCATTGTTCCTTCACGATTACCTAGCGCTTCTATTACAGTTCCTACATATTCTTCTGGTACATCTATTTGAACATCTTCAAATGGTTCACATTTAACACCATCTATTTCTTTTATGATTACTTCTGGCTTTGACACTTGAAGTTCAAATCCTTCTCTTCTCATGTTTTCGATTAATATTGACAAGTGTAGTTCTCCTCTACCTGATACTATGAATGATTCTGAATCATTTGGTTGGATTTTTAATGAAACGTCTTTTTCTGTTTCTTTTTGAAGTCTTTCTTCTATTTTTCTAGCTGTTAGTATTTTTCCTTCTCTTCCTACAAATGGTGAAGTATTTACTCCAAATGTCATTTGTAGTGTTGGCTCGTCGATTCTTAGTAGTGGTAAGGCTTCTTCTTTACCTATCTCGCATACTGTTTCTCCTACACTTATATCTGGAAGTCCTGCAATAGCGATTATATCTCCAGCTTCTGCTTCTTGTATTTCAATTCTTTTAAGTCCTATATAACCGAACATTTTTTGTATTCTAAATTGTTTTATGCTTCCGTCAATTCTTACGCATGATACCATTTCGTTTACTTTTATTTTTCCTCTTTTGACTACACCTATACCTATTCTTCCTACGAAGTCATTATAGTCTAGTAGCGCTGGTTGAAATTGTAATGATCCTTCTAATTCTACTTTTGGTTCTGGAATTTTATTTATTATCATATCTAAGATTGGATCCATTGTTTCTTTTTGTGTTGAAATATCTGGATCTAAGCTTGATGTTCCGTTAAGTGCAGATGCATATACTACAGGGAATTCTAATTGATCTTCGTCTGCTCCTAGTTCAATGAATAAGTCTAATACTTCATCTATTACTTGAGCTGGTCTAGCTGTTGGCTTATCTATTTTGTTTACTACCACTATTGGAGTAACTCCTGCTTCTAATGCTTTTTTAAGAACGAATCTTGTTTGTGGCATTGTTCCTTCGTATGCATCTACTACTAGTAATACTCCATCAACCATATTCATTATACGTTCTACTTCTCCACCAAAGTCAGCGTGTCCTGGTGTGTCTAGTATGTTTATTCTTGTTCCTTTATAGTCTATAGCTGTTGTTTTAGCTAAGATTGTAATTCCTCTTTCTTTTTCTATATCATTTGAATCCATTACTCTTTCATCAACTTGCTCATTTTCTCTAAATGTTCCTGATTTTCTAAGTAGTTGGTCTACTAGTGTTGTTTTACCATGGTCTACGTGCGCAATTATAGCTATATTTCTTATATTTTTCATTTAATACACTTCTTTCCTTTTTATTGACTAAGGTATTATATCATAGTTTTTATGATTACGCAAAACTTTTTTTAACTAAAAAGATACTAATTATTTAGTATCTTTTGTTAAATCTACTATTTCTAGATTTGATGTGTCATAGCATACTTTAGCGTGGTTAGTTCTTATTAGTTCTTTTTCCACTTTATTTCCTGTATTTACATCTACTTTTGTTCTATATACTTTACCATTTCTATATACTATACCATCTTCTTCTTTTGAGAAGAATACATCTTCTGCATCTATATGATAACTATATGGTTGTCTTTTATCTGCCCTTAATTCCCCGCATAGATATTCATCTGTTGTATATATTATTAATTGATATGTTATATCTGTTGTATTTTTAAATCTATAATCAAGATAATTGTACATTATTGATGTTCCTGTTCCAAATGGTATAACTCTTTTAAAGTCTGGAAATAAATCCAGTTGATCGTGATGATGGTGCTCTGTTATTTCCATTTCTGTATGTAGTATCATCCAGTGTATTAGATTTGATAATTGGCACATTCCTCCACCTATTCCTTTTGATGTATCACCCTTTGCGATTGTAAGGCCTTCTTTATATCCTTTTCTTTTTGTACAACTACCAACTAATTTCCATAGTGAGAATGTTTCTCCAGGTCTTATTAGTATTCCTGAAATTTTAGGTGCAGCTAGACCTAAGTTTACTGCCTTATTTTCTTGGAGTTGTAAGTCTACGTTACCTAATTTTCTTCTTATTAATGAGTTGTGTTTATATATTACTATAGGTAATGGTTCTCCTTTTGTTTTAGCAAATTTTTCTTTTGATAATGCGTTTTTGATATGTCTAACCGCTATACATTTTCTCATTGATATTTCATATGTTAACGGTGATATTTCACAAAATAATTTTCTTTTCATAAAAATCCTCTTTTCTGATACTAATATGCATAAAATCTATATTTGGTTGCATTTTTAAGTATTATTCTATATTTTAGATTATAGTATTAGATGTTTTTGATGTCAATATTTTCTTAGTTTTCATTTAATTATGCATTGATTTTTTATCTATTTTTTTTTATTATATTAATAGGTGTTAGTATGAAAAAGATATTTTTTTTTCTTTCTTTAATTTTTTTTAATGTATCAATAGTATTGGCTTCTAATAAATTTAGAGTTACTCTTGATAGCTGTATTGATGGTGATACTGCTAAATTTATTATTAAGAATGAGGTTAAAACTGTTAGATTTTTATCTATTGATGCACCAGAAATAGCTCACGATGATGTTTTGGCCGAGCCTTTTGGTGAAGAAGCAAGCATTTTTACTTGTAATATGCTTACTAATGCATCTACTATCAAATTAGAGTATGATTCTAAAAGTGATAAAGAGGATAAGTATGGCCGAGTTTTAGCTTGGGTTTTTGTTGATGATGAGTTATTACAAGAAAAACTTGTCAGCGAAGGGTTTGCTGAGGTTAAATATGTTTATAAAGATTATAAGTATTCATCTCATTTAAAAAATGTTGAATTGAATGCCAAGAATAAAGGCGTAGGTATGTGGGCTACTACTTATGTCTTTAATAATGTGGATAATAATGATAATTATGAATTTTACCTTATTACATTTTGTATAGTTATTGTATTTCTTGCTTGCTTAAAATGGATTTATTCTCAAATTTTGAAAAAATAGTTTATTATGTTATAATATGTTTGGTGAGTGTATGAAAAAGATATTTTTTGTTTTTGTTGGAATTATTCTATTTACAGGATGTAGTTCAAAAAATGTTATGAAGTGTTCTTACAAGTCTAAAGAGTCTGATAGAACAATAGATTTATCTTATAAAGTAAAACATAAAGGAAGTAAAGTATTAAGTGTTAAAAGTGTGGAAAAGGTTACATCTTCTGATTCAGATATTATTTCTTCTTATAAAGCAGACGTAGAAGGATTCTATGAGCCTTTTAAATATATTGATAATTACAGTTACAAGATTAAATTAAATGACAAGCATATTACAGTAACGACTTTTATCGATTATAGTAAAATTGATTTAAATGAAATGATTATGATTGATCCTGATATTGAACAGTTAATGAATGATGGTTATATTGATCTTGATCAAATGAAAATTTCTTATGAAAATTTAGGATTAGAATGTAAAAAATAAACCTTTTAGGTTTATTTTTTATATTCATTCATAATTTTATTATAGTTTTGATTTTTATTTATTAATTTATTATAGCTATGCGATGTTCTTTGGTAAGTATAAAAATCATATGTATCGTTTGTTTTTATGTCTATATTTATTATAAAATCATATGTATTTCCATTTAAATCCTGGTATACACATAGAATTTTACATTCATCTTTATTATTATTTATTGTATTTTCTATTTGAAATTGTACTTTTTTTTGTTGATTAATGGCAATATCAAATGTTGTGAATAGTTTTTGGTTTTTTTCATTCGTAAGTGTTTGTGTTCCTTTTATTTCTTCTGATGTTAATAAATTATAGAATTTTATATTACTCGAAACCCCGTATCCAATGTTTTCTAATAGTAAAAGCACATTTAATTTTTGTTTTTCTTCTCCTTGATTTTTTCCTTTTAGCTTATAATAATATTTGTATTCATCTATTTGTTGTAAATATTCAATATTATTTAGAGTTAAATACGGTTTGTGTTTCTCTTTATTTTCATTTTCAACTCTTTTGCTCACCGTGTATACTGTTGCGAATACTGTTATAAGCATTGAGGCAATAGGTACAAGTATATTTGTCCATAAATTCATATTAATCCACCTCATTAAAATAGTTTTTTAATATATAATCCATAGTTATTTTTATATCAGGAAATACATTTAGTGTTTCTAATTGTTCTCTTGAAAACCATCCTATATTTGTACTTTCATCGCTTATTACTAATTCCTTATGATTAAGTGGTACTGCAGGATATATAAAGTCTATATGTACTCCAGCTTCTGTTCGATTTTTTTGAATTCCTAATGGCCTTATAAAGTCTTCCTCTCTTGGAAATCTTTCTCCTAATAGTTTTACTTTTATTCCAGTTTCTTCGAATGCTTCTCTTACTGCCGCTTCTTCAGGAAATTCGTCGTGTTCTATATGCCCTCCAGGTTGAGTCCATCTTCCTAAATCTTTATGTTTTACTAATAGTATCTTTTTTGTTTCTGGATCAATTATATATGCTGATGCACAAAAATGTCTCATATGTTATCACCCAATTTTATTGTATCAAAAAAAAGTATCTAGGTCTATTATATTAAGACTTTAAATACTTTTTATTTCATTTTTTGTAAAGTTATGTCTATTTTTCTAGCATATGTATGTTATCTAGTAATATTCCCGTTCCCTCTGCTACACATGTAAGGGGACTTTCTGCTACAAACACAGGTACTTTTAGTTCATGAGCAAGGAGTTCGTCGAATCCTTTTATTAGAGCTCCTCCACCTGTTACTACTATTCCTTTATCTATTATATCAGCAGATAGCTCTGGTGGTGTTTGTTCTAGTACATTTTTAGCTGTGTTTACTATTATATATACACTTTCTCTTAGCGCTTCTTCTGTTTCATCTGATGTAATTGTTATTGTGTGTGGAAGTCCAGTTACTAAATCTCTTCCTCTTACTTCCATTTTTTCTGTTTTTCCATTTGGATATACTGTTCCTATGTTTAGTTTTATCTCTTCTGCGGTTCTATCGCCAATTAATAGTTTATATTTATCTTTTATGTATTTAGCGATATCATTATCAAATACGTTTCCTGCTATTTTAATTGAAGCGCTATTAACTATTCCACCCAATGACAATACAGCAACATCTGTCGTTCCTCCACCTACGTCTATTACCATACTTCCACATGGTGCGGATATATCTAGTCCTGCGCCTATCGCTGCTACTTTTGGTTCTTCTTCTAGGTATACCTTTTTTGCTCCTGTTCTTTCTGCAGCATCTTTAATAGCATTTTTTTCTACTTGCGTTATATTTGATGGACAGCATATTAGTATTCTTGGTCGTGATAAGAAGCTTTTTCCATTTATCTTTTTTATAAAATGATTTAACATTACTTCTGTTATTTCAAAGTCAGCTATTACACCATCTTTCATAGGTCTTATTGCATGTACTGTTCCTGGTGTTCTACCAAGCATTTCTCTTGCTTCTCTTCCTACCGCAAGTGGTTTTTTTGTTTCTGAGTCCATAGCGACTACACTCGGTTCATTTAATACTATTCCTTGTCCTTTTATATATATAAGTACATTTGCTGTACCTAGATCAATTCCGATGTCTTTTGCAAACATATTACTACCTCCCTTATCTTAGATTATATCACATATTAGGTATTGTTTTTTTATATTTTTGATTTTTTTGATATTTTTTTCTTGTTGATTCTCCACCTCTTATATGTCTAATGTCTATATGATATTTTAGTATTTTTTCAATTTCACTTGATAATTCTGTATTTATATGAATTAGTCTTTCTTTTAAATCTTTATGTACTGTACTTTTTGATACTCTAAACATTTTTGCTGTTTCTCTTATTGTCTTATTTGTATCAATTATATATTGTGCTTCTTCTAGTACTCTTTTTGTGATTTCTTCCACATTTTCACCTCATTAATTATTATGTGGAATTCTTTAAAAAAAGAACTAGTTTAATTCTACTAATTCTTTGTCATAGTATTCTTCTGGGTCTACATTTTTGCTATCAATCATAAGTTCAAAGTGTAAATGACTTCCCATATCTTTTTGAAGATTTGATGGTCCACTTTTTCCTATTAGTGTTCCTTGTGTTACTTCATCACCAACATTTACATATATCTCACTTAAACTTTGATATGTACTTATAATATTGTCTTTATGTTTAATTTCTACTAATTTTCCTAGTATTTGATCTTCTCTAACTGTTATTACTACCCCATCAAGTACCGATACTACATCAAAGTCATAGTCTATCTTATAATCTATTCCTGTTGATTTTAAATATGTATTTTCATAGAATATAAGAGAGTTTCTTTGTGTTTCCTCATCATCTTTAGTGCTGTAATAGTTAGTGGCAATTTGTATTGCATTATCTACATATGGCCTGATTATCATTTCTTTTTGAGCTACAACTGGTATTTCATTTTGAAATATTGTTTTATTTACATAGTCTTTCTTTTCCGGATTGTGTGTTAATTTATATTCTGATATTGTAAATAAACTTACTAATAGTATTGCTGAGAAAATATATAATGCATTTACTACACTTTTCTTTACCTTTCTTTGTGTCATTTTTTCACCTCTATTAAGAGTTTTGACACATATTTATTTTTTATACGTTTTTTTTATATTTTTTTAAATTCTACTCCTTGATAATAATATTTTAGTATATCGTCATACTTATATCCTTTATTTGCCATTTCCTTCGCTCCATACTGACTCATTCCTACTCCATGACCATATCCTTTTGATTTTATTATTATATTATTGTTTAGTTCTTCTATTTCTATATTTGTCGATTTTAATCCCAATTTAAACCTAAAATCTGTTCCTTTTATTGTTTTATTATTTATTGTTATATTTTTTATTGAGTTTGTTTCATTTCTTTCTATATCAATTTTTATATTGTCACAATTTATTTCTAATTTATTGCAGAATTCTTCTTTTGTTAAATTTAATTCACCTTCATATGACGGCGAATTCTCATCCCAAGTTGATGATACGCTTACAAGATATGGTAACGATTCTCCAAATACATCTTTACAGTTTTCTGTTTTACCACTGCTTGTTGAGAAGAAGAATGCATGTATTGGCTTTCCATCATATGTTAAATATTCACCATTTGTATCCTTTATTGCTTGTTTTAGTTTTTTTGTGTTTTCATTGTATTTTTCTTTCCATATTTCTTTTAATTGTTCTTCATCTTTATATACTTGATCATTTGTTGTATCAACAACATCATATTCACGTGTTTTATTTTGTTCTATCTTATTTATTGTATA
This sequence comes from Bacilli bacterium, assembly GCA_918219625.1. The sequence continues at coordinate 15,494 of CAKJXT010000058.1, read as the reverse complement.
TGTTCTTGCAGCTACTGCTTGTGCTTTTAAAGCTTCTATATCATATGATACTGGCATTTCTCCAGCCAGTACACCTATTAAATATTTTTCTAATGGTATTTTTTCAATTATATTTTTATTTTCTCTTTTTAATCTTACTGTTATATTATCTTTTTTTTCATATCTTTTTTGTTTTATTTCTTTTGGAGTTAATATCTTTATTATTATAACTGGAATTATAAGTATTATTAGTGTTGTTATTAATGTTTTTTTCATTTTATCACCATAATAATTATATTCATTTTATTTTGAATTTTTTGTCGAAAAAAAGTACTTTTTCAAGTACTTATATTATTTTTGAATACATAAAGAAATCATATATAAAATTCACTGTTAAATAGGATAGTGAAAGCGCAATTATAAGGTATATTGCTCTTGCTTGATAGTATCTGTTTTTTTTAAATACGTTTGTTATGTTTATTCCATCTAGTGCCCATATTACTATTGGTGTTATGAATAAATATAATAATGTTTTAGCGGTCATTTTCGTAATCTTTTATTTGATTTATTCTTTGTATATACACTGGGTCACTAGTGTTTTCTTTAGCATTTAGAAATGCATCTATTATTTTTATGTTATTTTCTAATTCTTCTTCTCCTGATATTGCGATTATATTTACAAAGTCATTTGTTTTAGCGTGTATCGCTTCTTTTTCATTGTTCACTTTTCCACATCTTATTCCCTTTACTTTGTTACACGCAATTGAAATTCCTATCGCGCTTCCGCATATAGCAATACCATAATCAACTTCTTTGTCTCTTACTTTTTCTCCTAATATTATTCCATACTTAGGATAGTCTACTCTTTCTCTACTATTCGTTCCATAGTCTATTATTTCATATTTTGTTTTATAATATTCTTTTATTTTTTCTTTTGTTTCATATCCTCTATGATCTGAAGCTATTCCTATTTTCATAATATCTCCTATCTATATAATTGCATTGGATCAAGTAGTGTTCCTCCCCTATACGGTTGTCCACCTTGCCATAATTCAAAGTGTAAGTGTGGTCCTGTTGATCTACCTGTTGATCCTACTAATCCGATTATTTGACCTTTTGCTACAGTTGCACCTACTGGAGCAATTAATTTTGACATATGGGAATATGTTGTATAGAATCCATTATTATGATTGATTACTATGTAGTTTCCATTAGATCTATGCATTTCTGATGTGATTACAACACCATTATCCGCAGCATATACCGGAGATCCTAATCCTGTTCCTGCTATATCTGTTCCTGTATGAAGTGAACGTGAACCATTTATTGGGTCTACGCGCCATCCATATGGTGATGATATAGTATATCCTTGATTTGTTGGCCATGCCCATGTTCCAGTTCCTACACTAGGTATAATCTTATCTCCATATACCATTAATCTTGAAATTGGTGGTTTTAACTCTTGAATGTTTTTTGTATTTGTCGTTGTAATAATTCCGTTTGTTATTTCCAATTCTCTACTTACTCTATTTAATCCATTTTCTCCTTCTCTTACTACTTCATTGTCACCTTTTACTCTTGTTGAGTCATATGTTATTTCTGTCGTAAACGCACTTTCTACATCCTCAACTAAGAATTGTTTTACCACTACTTGTATTTGTGGATTTGTTATTCCTATTGTTACTTGTTGTCCTGGGAATAGTAAGTTTTTAACACTTGTGAATGTTGGATTTGATAATAAAAATTCTTGCGTGGATATTTTATTATTAAATGATACTGTTTCTATTGTATCTCCTTCTGATACTGTATAAATTGATTTCTGTTCCTCCGGACCAAAAAGGAAAAATTTCGACAATTCATCTTTATCTTTATATATTTTTTCTGTTATTGGGATATTTGCTTCCTTTACAGTAACATTATTTTTTAGATATACATTTTCTATAATTGCACCTGTTGTTTCTATTTCTTTTTGTGTTTTATTTTTGTATGCTTCATAAGCTTCATCCCCTGCATATGTTTTTATAAATGTTTCTATTGAATCTTTAAATACATTTTTATCTAGTACATAGATTTTTATTTTACTAGGATCTTGATTTTCTTCTTCAGTTGTTTCATTTAGTTCTCCGTTTTCATCATATGATTCTTCACTGTTTATATATGAAGATGTTATTGTATATTGATATCCTTTAATAGTGAATGGTCTTTGGTGTTGTATTTTTGCATATATTTCCTGTACTGTATTTATTTTATTATTATATATTACATCAGCTTTTATATCTAATCCGTTTGGTGCATATATTGTTTCTACATTGTATTGTTTTTTATATGCATCATTTTGTTTATCAATATATTTTTCCAATTCGGACTTTGATTTTATTGTTCCAATTATTTCTCCATCTAAATATACATTATAATATGTTCTCGGAACTTTTGTTCTCTTTGTTATTGCGATTTCTAGATATAATAGTATTCCTGTTATTATTATTGTTAAAAAAATTATTCCAATTTTTTTCATGACATCACCGTTCTATCTTTTATTATTATAATCGAAATGTGATATAAAATCAAGTTGTTGTTTTAATAGAAAAAAAGTAATATCTTAGTTAGATATTACTTTTATGCAGCTTTGTCTAAACCATATTTCTTATTGAATTTGTCAACAGCACCAGTCTTCTTTGTTCCTATTTTGTTTGAACCTGTAAAGAATGGATGACATTTGTCACAAACTTCTAAGTGTAATTCAGCCTTGTTTGATCTTACTGTGAATTTATTTCCGCAAGCACAAGTTACTTTTGTTTCTTGATATTCTGGATGAATTCCTTTTTTCATTTTAGTCTCTCCTTCCGCCATGACTTTATTTCAAGTCATAGAAATTTACTTGTATAGTATAACAAGTTTTCAAAAAAAAAGCAAGTATTAATCTCTGCTTTTTCCAAATATTCTTATTAATTTTATAAATAAGTTTATGAAATCTAGGTATAATTCAAATGCACATAGTATTGCGGCTTTGTCTTCTTCTAGAGTTTGTGCTATATATTTTACCTTCTGAACATCATATGCTATGTATAGAGTAAATATAATTATTCCTATTATTGTTATCCCTAAGTCAAATGCATATGATCCTATAAATATATTTATTATTGATGCGATTATTATTCCTATTAGTCCCATAAACAGTATTGAGCCTAATTTAGTTAAGTCAATGTTTGTAAATGTCCCTACTAGTGCCATTACCGCGAACATTAATGATGTTACTCCAAATATCATTACAATTGAGTCCATTCTGTACGCTATAAAAATAGTTGAGAATGTTAATCCAGTTACAAATGAGTATAAACCAAATAGTATTTTGGCTGTTGTTGTTTGCATTTTTCTTATTCCTGCTGATAACCAAATACATAGTCCAAATTCTACTAATATTAATATAATGAACATTCCTTTATTGAAGATATTATATACTATATTTGGCTGCGTTGATACATAGTATCCTGTTATGAATGAAATTAATAGTCCTATAAACATCCATCCATATACTTTTGAAAAAATTTTATTTTCCATTTTATCCCTCCGAATATATTATACCATTTATTGTTTTTTTAGTAAATTATTGTTTATTACACCGATTATATTTTCTTTTATTATTATGTGATCATCTTTAGTTGGATATACATATTCTTTAGAGGTTAGTATTTCATATAAATCAATATATTCTATATTATATTTATTGGATATAGCTTTAAATTCTTCATTTATATTTATTATCATATTATTTATATTTTCATTATTTGTGTTTATATATATTCCTATTATAATTATGTCTTCTTTACTGTATTCTCTTAATTGTTTTAATAGTTTTTCATAATCAATTTTTGTTGTTTCTAGATTTTTTTTGAATTTATTATAGTCTATCTTATTCATTTTATTAGTATCTTCTATTTTTGATATTATATCATTTGTACCTATAGATAGTGTTACTAAATCTGCTTTTATTAATGCATTTTTTAATGTTTGTTTTGTATCTTCTATTTCTTTATTATTATTTATGTCATTTATTATATCTGTTATTCTGTAACCTTGTGTTACATATTCATTTATATATTTTTCTAATATTTTTTTATTTTCTAAGTATTCTTTTATGTATTCTGTATGACTTTTTTCATATTTATTATTTGATGTCAAACCTAATGAGATTTCATCTCCTAGTACTAAATAGTATACTTTTTTATCTAGTGTTGTTAAATATATTATAAATATACTTAATATAATTATTCCTATTATTAATATTTTTTTCATTGTTCCTCCATAAAAAAAAGTAGATTAAATCTACTTAATTTTATTCATCTATTAATGAAATATGAGCACCAACGTTTGTTAATTTTTCTATTATATTTTCATATCCTCTTAAGACATGTTCTATATCACTTATTGTTGTTGTTCCTTCTGCCATTAGGCCAGCAGCTATCATTGCTGCTCCTGCTCTTAGGTCTGTTGCTTTAATATCTTTTCCAATTAATTTGGATGGGCCGATTACTGTAGCTGTTTGATTTTTCACTTCTATATTTGCTCCCATTTCTACTAGATAAGGTATATGCATAAATCTGTTTTCCCAAATTGTTTCTGTAACTTTTGATGTTCCAGTGCTTTGTGTTAAAAGTATTGTAAGTGGTTGTTGTAAATCTGTTGGAAATCCAGGATATACAGCTGTTTTAATTTTTGTTGGTTTATATTTATCTTTTTTTGTTATTATTGCATAGTCTGTGCCCATTTTTATATTTGCACCCACTTCTTCTAGTTTTGAAATAAATGCTTCAATATGTTCTGGTATTATATTTTCTATTTTTAAATTTTCTCCACATAGTGCGCCAATTGTTATATATGTTCCCGCTTCAATTCTATCTGGTATTACTTCTGTATAACAACCTTTTAAAGTTTTCACACCCTTAATTATTATTTTGCTTGTTCCTGCTCCTGTTATTTTTGCACCCATTTGATTTAGGAATGTTGCAACATTAACTATTTCTGGTTCTTTTGCTGCATTTTCTATTACTGTTGTTCCTTTTGCTTTTGTTGCCGCTAACATTATATTTATTGTTGCTCCAACTGAGGCTATATCAAGATATATATTAGCTCCTTTTAACTCTTCTGCTTCTATTGTGTATTTGTTTTCTTCTGCAGTTACTGTTGCACCTAATGCTTCAAATCCTTTTAAATGAAGATCTATTGGTCTTGCACCTATTCCACATCCTCCTGGAAAATACATTATAGCTTTTTTGTTTTTTCCTAATAACGCTCCCATGAAGTAATATGAAGCCCTAAGTTTTTTTGATATATTTTCAGGTATTGGTTTATTTTCTATTGTACTAGAATCTATTTCCATTATTTCATTATTTCTTGATACATTTGCGCCTAGATATTCTAATATCTCATTTAACGCATCTATATCAGATATATTCGGAACATTATCTATTGTTACTTTACTATCTGCTAAAAGTGAGGCTGGTACTAATGCTACTGCACTATTTTTAGCGCCACTTATTCTTATTGTTCCAGTTAATGGATAGCCTCCATCTATTCTTATCTTTTTCATATTTACCTCCAACTATTGTATTTTATGTCTTATGTTTTCCTATGTGATACGTCTAGTTCTTTATACAGTTTGTCCCTTTTTAATATAAGTTTAATAATCGACTTTGATATTTTAACATAATCTTATTATTTTGTATACATTTTTTTTATTTTTGTTATTTTTTTATACAACTATTCAATTTTATTATATTTTATATATTTCTTTATTTCAATAGAATTAATCGATTTTTGACTTTTGAGTGTCAAATTAAAGTATATATAATAATCCTATTATTATTAGTGTTATACCACCTAGTAGTGTCGATATTTTTCCTATTAGGGTGTTTATTTTCTTTCCTATTATTAGACCTATATATGTAAATATGAAACTTGATAATGAGAATGTAGATACGCATAGTATATAGTTTTTTGTTATTATATTTAATCCTATTCCTACTGAAAATGAGTCTAAACTTACAGCAAGTCCAAATAATAATAATTCTTTTATGTTCATAATTTTTACTTCTTCTTCATTTTTAAATGTGTCTATAATCATTTCTATTCCTATAAAAGTTAATACGATACAAACTATTATGTTAGTATTTATTGGTATTATTTTTAATAATATATTCCCTATTGATAGACCTAGTAGTGGCATAAAAAAATGATATATTCCCACTACTGCTGATAGTTTTCTTATGTATTTTTTTTCTAAGTTCAGTGTCCCATACGCAAGTGATAGTGAAAATGCATCCATACTTAGTGATACAGCTATTATTATAATTGTTATTAAGTGCATAAAAAACCTCCAATCAATTATATGATTGGAAGTTATTATTTATTATTTTTGTGGTCCTCTATAATCAGGACTTTTCATTACTTCATTATTATGTGCATCAATTAAGTTAATTAACATTTGTTGTTGTTCTGCTATTTTCCTATTTGTTTGGCATTCCGCTGCCTTTTTTGAATCAAATCCTATCGAATATTGTCCATCATAATATAGAATATCAGTAATATATTTTCCTTTGCTTGAATCATTATTATCTCCTATCGTCCCTTTTATCATGGTATAGTCTAATAAATCTTTCATTACCCAATTAAAATACTCTTCCTTAGTTTTTAACATATCTTGATTTAGATTTCCAATTAATATAGATGCAGTATCTACTTGTTCTTGAAAATTACTATCTCTAAATTTCCAAATTACATGGCAATTTACAATTCCCTCTATTTCATTAGGGTAAGTGACCAATACTACTTCTATTCTTCTTTCTGGAGAATTTTCTACTATACAACGATATTCAGTTATATGTTCTTTGATTGTGCTAGTTGATAGTGGATTATTAATGAAAGTTTCTCTATAACAGTTTCTTAGTTTTCCTTTAAAGGATCCTATACGGCCAGTTGAAGTATCATTGGGTAATTTGGTTGTTTCTTGTTTCGTAGTCTGTAGTGCAGGTTGATTTGCGTCTTTTAGGGTAGCTGAAGTTTTTCTTAACAATTTATCAAATTGACTAGTTTGTGTCAATTTTTTATATGAATATTTCTATCTTGTTTTTAGTTCATTGTTGTATTTTTCTATTATTTTGTCTAGTTGTTCTTGTTTTTTTTCTAATGGTTTTGAATTTGAACATTCATCTACTACATCCATTTCTAAATATTTCATGTAGTTAGAATTAATCTTTTTTACACGGCCAACATATGTTGTTTCATCATTTTTTGTTCGTCTTTCAATTCTTGGTTTACTCAATAATTCTTCCATTAAAACAGCAAAATAATATCTGTTTTTTTTAAGCATTTCAAAGTCTACTTCACCTACAAATATTTCTTTTGACCCGATATTTTGACCATTTTTTTTCCAAATAACTTTGCAAGCATATATTGTTTCATCACCTATTAATACACCAATTGGATGATAAACTAATATTGTTTCGCTATTGTATTTAACGTGTCTTACTTCAATTATTTCTTCATTGTCAACTGCTAAAATTCTATAACAATCATATAATTGGCCTCTTAATTCTCCAATTGGTCTTTTTTGAGCAGTTTTGGGTAATTTCCATTGTGTCATGATTAAATCGCTTGATGATTCTGTATTTTTTTTTTGTGATTTGAATATTTTTGAACGGTACGACATAAACAACACCTTCTCTATTTTAATTTTATCAAATAGGATATTTAGTGTCAATTTTTTATATATTTTTCTATTATTTCTTTTACAAATGATTTATATTCTACTTCATTTGTTTCTGTCTCTTCTGCTTCTAATAGGCATATTGGAGGAAACAGAACACACCACCAATTGTTTCCTTTCCCTTCTCCTAGTGTGATTAATAGAGATTCATAAAGTCCTTCTTTATATTTTATTCCTTTATATTCTTTTTGTGGAAAGTAATTTAATCCAAAATTAATGTCATATGTTGTATCATAGTTTAGATTGTGTAAATAATTGTCAACGTTTGTATTTATATTATCTAAGTTGTTATTAATTATTTCTCGTGCTTGCTTTATTGTTTTTGCATCTTTTAGTAATCTCTGCATATATAGTTGAACATCTTTTCTTAGTTCTTGTTTTTTTTCTTGATCATATTCGGAGTTACTATTTCCTATTACCCTTATTCTTATTGCTTCATCTGGTATTTCTATTAACTTTTCTGCTTTTACTCCTATTACCATATATGTTGTTAGTATTAAAGTTAGTGTTATTAATGTTTTTTTCATAAAAAAATCATTCCCTTCTATTTAATATTGGAATGATTTTATTATTTTATACTTATTTATGATATGATTCATTATTTTTAATCTTATAGGCTCTATAGATTTGTTCTAGAAGTATTACTCTAAATAGTTGATGTGGAAATGTTAGTTTAGAAAATGATAGTTTAAAGTTACTTCTTTGCTTTATTTTATCATCTAGTCCATAAGAACCACCTATTACAAATGTAATATTAGGATTTGTTTGTTCTAATTCTTGTATTTTTTTGGATAGTTCTATACTATTTAGTTCTTTTCCTTCTATTTCTAGGGTTATTACATAATCTTTTTCGCTTATATTTTTTTCTATTAATTCAGCTTCCTTTTGTTTAATTAATATTTCATTTGGTAGATTTACATCTTCTACTTCTATTATTTGTAGTTTTGTATATTTTGATAGTCTTTTTGTATATTCTTCTATAGCTTCTTTATAGAATTTTTCTTTTATTTTTCCTACACATATTATTTTTATCATACTTCTATTAACTCCGTTTGCTCATTTTGATGAGCTATTAATATATGTTTATTTTTTCTTATGTCTTCTTTTATTGTTTTATTAAATTCTTCAAGTGCAAGTTCATCTGTATTGTTTTGTTCGCTAAGATGGGCTAGAACTATATATTTTGTGTCTTCTCCTATGAATTTTTTTAGATAGTACGCTGAGTCCTTGTTTGATAAGTGTCCCTTATCTCCAAGAATTCTTTGTTTTATATGATATGGATAGTTTTTATTATTCATAAGCATATCTACATCATGATTACTTTCTAGTATATATATATTTCTATTTTTTAATAGTTTATGATTTTTAATATTTATGTATCCTGTATCTGTTATATATACTAGTGATTTGTTATTTGCTTCTATTAGGTATCCATTTGAGTCTTCAGCATCGTGTGATGTTTTAAAGGCTGTTATTTTTATATCTTTAATTGTTGTTTCTTTTTCTATAAATTCATAGTTTTGTATTTTACCTTCTAGTTCTTTTAGCATTTTTTCTGTTATATAAACTTTTGTTTTGTATTTTTTTGTGAATACTTTTAAACCGTCAATATGATCACTATGCGTGTGTGTTATAAAGATTGCTTCTATGTTTTTTGGATCAACATCTATTTGTTTTAATCTTGTTTCTGTTTCTTTACAATTTATTCCTAGATCTATTAGTATACTTGTTTGTTTTGATTCTATATAGCAAGAGTTTCCTTTTGAACCACTAGCTAGTTGGCATATTTTCATTTGTATTCTCCTTTAGCATGTTTACAAATGTACTTACGTTTCTTTTGAATATCAAGTCTATTGTCGTGGTTGGACCGCTTCTGTGTTTTGCGATTATGAATTCACTTTTTGATGTATTTTCGTCTATTGATATTTGTTTTGTATAGTAGTCATCTCTATATAAGAATGCGACTATATCGGCATCTTGTTCGATTGATCCAGATTCCCTTAAGTCACTAAGTAATGGTCTTTTATCTTCTCTTCCTTCAACTGTACGTGATAGTTGGGCTAGCGCGATTACAGGTACATTTAGTTCCATAGCAAGTGTTTTTAATGATCTTGATATTTCTGATACTTCTTGTTGTCTATTTCCCGCATATTTTGCTGAACCACTAATTAATTGTAGGTAGTCGATTATGATTACTCCTAAGCCACCTTCTGAGTTATATAATCTTCTACATTTTGCTTTTATTTCGCTTATTGTCATTCCCGATGTATCATCTATGAATAGTTTTGTTTCTGCTAGTCTACTCATTGCTTCATTGAATTTTTTCCAATCATTATGTTCTAGTTTTCCACTTTTTAATTTATATCCATCAATTTGTCCTACTGATGATAGCATTCTCATAGCAAGTTGTTCGCCACTCATTTCCATGTTGAATAAAGCAACTGTTTTGTCTGTATTCATTGCTATATTTGTAGCTAGGTTTAATGCGAACGCAGTTTTCCCCATGGCTGGTCTTGCTGCAATGATTATTAATTCATTTGGATGTAAGCCGCTTGTTACTTTGTCTAAGTCATAGAATCCTGTTGGTATACCTGTTATTTCATTTTTTTGTTTGCTTAGTGTTTCTAGGTCACTTTGAGTTTTTAATAGTACATCTTGAATGCTTCTAAATTCTGTTCCTTTTTTTGTTTTTACTACATTTAGTATTTTCTTTTCTGCATTATCAAGTACATCGTTTATATCTTCTCCTTGATTATATCCTGATGATGCAATTTGTGTTGCTTCTTCTATTAGTCTTCTTAAGATTGCTTTCTCTTCTACTATTCTTATGTATTCATCTATGTTTGCTGCTGTTGGAACGAAGTTAATTATTTCTGTTAAATATTCTATTCCGCCTATTTTTTTTAGTTGATTTTGGTTTTCTAATTCTTCTGTTACAGTTGTCATATCTATAGAGATTAGTTTTTCTCTTAGATTTTTTATTGTTTCAAAGATTATACCATTTGCTTCTTGGTAGAATAAGTCTTTTGTTAACGCTTCTATTCCTTTTTGTAATGCATATTTAGATAAAAACATAGATCCTAGTACTGATTTTTCTGCATCTATATTGTGTGGTAATACTTTTTCGTTCATTTTGTCACCTACTTTTTGATTTCGATTTTTATTTTAGCTATTACTTTTTTATGAAGTTCTATTTCAACTTCATGGAATCCTATTGTTGATATAGGAAATTCTAGGTGTATATCTTGTTTTTTTATATTATATCCTAATTCAGATAGTTTTTCTTTTATTTGTTTTACTGATATTGTTCCAAACATTTGGTCTTGATTACCAGTTTTTGCTTTGAAAATTATTTTTTCTTTTTCTAGTTTCTTTTTTAGGACCTCCATATCTTTTATTAATAGGTTTTCTTCTAGTGCTTTTTCAGCGTTTTCTTTTTTTAGTCTATTTACGCTTGTTTCGGTTGCCTGTACTGCGTATTTGTTTTTAATAAGGAAGTTCATTCCATACCCATCTTTTACTTCTTTTATTTCTCCTTTTTTTCCTTGTCCTTTTACATCTTTAAGAAATATTACTTTCATGATTTACCTCCTTTATTGTTTTTAGAAGCATTTTTTCTGCTTCTTTAATTGTTTTATTTTCTAGTTGGCATGCGGCATCTGTTAAGTGTCCTCCACCACCTAGTTCACTCATGTATGTTTCTACATTTATGTTTCCTAGTGATCTTGCACTTATTCCAATTTTACTGTTTGATAGTTTTCCAATTGTGAATGATGCTTCTACTTTATCAAATCTAAGTAAATCTTCTGACATGGTTGCTAAATATGATGGGTTGTAGTTCTTTTTGTGAAGTTTACATATCATCATATTGTTTATTAAATAACTTTTTTCTATTTGTTTTGTTCTTTTTATATATTCTTCTTTTGATATTTTTAGTATTTTTTGTTTTAGTATATTGTCTGCTCCCATAGACATTAGGAATGCGGCTGTTTTAAAAGTTTTTTCCGATGTTTTCATGTTGTATCCATTTGTGTCTATTTCTATTCCTGCAATCATTATTGTGGCAATTATATTATCAATTTCTTTTTCTTTATATTTTAAATATTGAACAGCTATTTCTGTTGCGCTTGATGCTTTTGAGTCTATGTATTCTAGTTTTGCTTCTATTTTATCTTTTCCAACTAAATGGTGGTCTATTATTATTACATCTTCTATTTCATCTAGTATTTCTTCATATTCTAATAAACTTTTTCTATGTAAGTCTGTTATTATTAAAAGAGGATTTTCTAGGTGTTCTTTATAGTTTGTTTTATCTATAAAGTTTATATTTTCTTCTTCTAATTCTTTGAATGCTTTTTTCATAGATTCATTTAATTTGTCTTTTGTTTTAAATATGTATGCATTTTTTTCTATCGCATTATATAGTCCTAATGAAGAACCTATACAGTCTAAGTCAGGATTTTTGTGGCCCATTATTATTATATTTTTATGATGTTTTATTTCTTTATCTAAGTTTTTGAAAAAGTTATTCATTATTATTCTCCTTTTCTCTTATTCTTTCTGCAAGTTTTTTAATTTTATCGAATCTATGATGTAAGCCTGGTTTTGTTATTTTTGTTTGTGTTTCAATAGATATTATTTCACTTAACTCTTGAAGTGATGCATCTTTATATTTTAACCTATAGTTTGCGGCTAATTGTTCTTTTTCTGATAATAAGTCTAATCCGTATTTTTGGATAAGTTCTATATCTTTTATTTGTTGTTCTGCGGTTTGTATTATTTTATCTACGTTTGCTTGTTCGCAGTTGTTTAGTCTATTAGTCATATTTACGTGATCTCTATAGATTCTTATGTCTTCATAGTATAGTAATGATTTTGTTGTTCCAATTAATCTTAGAAAATCTCCTATTTTTTCTGCTTCTTTTATATAAATCATGTATTTAGATTCTCTTTTTAAGATTTTACTGTTTAGATCATAGCTATTTAATATGCCATTTATAAATTTTGCATATTCTTCATTGTTTACTAGTATTTCTAGATGATATCTTGATGTTTTAGGATCATTTATACTTCCTTTAGCTAGAAATAAACCTTTTAAATAAGCTCTTATTAGGTTATCATCGTCTGTTATGTATGTATTAGGAGTTGGTTTGTCTATGCTTAAATCTTTTTTTATTTCTTCTACCTTTTTGTTTACTTCTATCATGTAAATGAGATTTTTATTATAATTATAGCCTTTTCTGACTGTAATTTTAGGAATAATTTGATATTCTTTTTGTATTATATTAAATATTAAATTAGCCACATCTTTATTTTCGTTTGATATTTTTATTGTATCTTCTACGTTTTCATTTCTTATTATTCCTGAAAGAAGCGATATTTGTTCTGGTTTATCAAATTTTTGTTTTGTTATTTCTGATTTTATATTGCTTGTAAATGACATTTTATCACCTCTTTTTTAGCTAATTATTATTATACTATTTATATTTAAATAAGTAAATTAAAGGGTTTTATTTTAGTGAAAAAACATTAGATTTTTTATTATACGCAACATTTTGACATTCTTATACAGATTATAGGTGAAATACAAAAATAGTTTTGTATTTTGTGAAATTAAATGATATAATTTAATCATAGAGGAGGATTTTTATGAAAAAAGAAATAAAATGTAGTTATGCGGTTTTGGTTATTATTTTATTTGCGGCTTTATGTTTTGTTACTGATTATGCGATTATTGAAAGGAAGATGAATAAGTGTAGTTGTCCTGATTGTAGTGCATCGGGAAATACTAATATTGTAAGTGATAATACAAATAAAACAATTCAGTTTTCTGATTTAGTTGGTTCATATAAATATGTATATGATTATAAATTTGGAAATGAAGACAAATCTAGTGAATATAGACTTGATTTAGATGATAATGGAATATTTTATTATTCATTTGCAACTCCAGGATGTGTTAGTAAGAGTATGGGAAATTATTTTATTGATGGCGATAAATTATATCTAAACGAAACAATTTCTTTTGGTGTGGATGAACATGTTAGTTCTAACGGAAGTAAGAAAGTTTTTGATATTACTTCTGATGGTAGTATTAAAATATCTACCCCTCAAACATGTGATATTGATCCAATTGATCCATTTATATTAGATAAAACAAATGATACATATTACTTGAATAATTTAGACAATTTCACGCAAAAAATAAAGAATGCTGAATAATTATATATTCTTATAAGTACAAAAAACTTTACATTTATTTGTAAAGTTTTATTTTTTATTATTTATCTCTCTATATCTTTCGTTTTTATTACCTTTTATTATTAGAATAGTACCTATTGTAATCATTATAATTGATATTATTTGAGCTTGTTTTAGTCCTATTAACATTAAACTGTCTGTTCTAAATGATTCGATTATAGCTCTTGTTATTCCATACCAAATTAGATAAAAGCCTGTTATTTGTCCATTTTTTAGTTTTAACTTTTTTCTTATTATTAGTACTATTATTAATCCTACTATACATAGTATTGATTCATATAAAAATGTTGGCATATAATACTCTCCATCTATATACATCCCTTTTTGTATGAATTTGGGTAGATATTTAAGGTGTTCTAATGAAGTTACAGGGCCATGTGCTTCTTGGTTAAAAAAATTACCCCATCGTCCTATAGCTTGACCTACTAATAATCCTGGTACACACATATCTAATGTTTTTAGCGGGTTTAGATTTTTCTTCTTTGTATATATGATTATGAATATCGTTCCGGCAATTATTCCTCCATGGATTGCTAGTCCACCTTCCCATACTTTAAATATATCTGTTAGGTTTTTTGAATAATAATCTATGTTAAATAATACATAGTATATTCTTGCTCCAAGTATTCCTATTATTATTGTATAAAATAATAAATCCATTATTATTTCTTTTTTTATTTTCAATTGTGCCGATTCTCTTATTATTAAATATGATGCTATTAGAAATCCTATTAATATCATTATTGAGTACCAATATATTGTAATGTTACCTATTTTTAATAGTATTGGATTCATTATTTATCCTCCTTTAATAGTTTTTCTATTATTGATTTCATTATCAAATTCATTAACGATAATAGTACCGCTATTATAAATATCATTATTGGTCCTCCATGTATTATGAAGTGACTTCCTAATATAAATGATACTATATATAAAATTAGAATATTAATAACCGGATAGAATAAGCCTAGTGTCAGAGCTGTTATTGGTATTGTTAGCCATACAATTAATGGTTTTACTGTTTTATTTAATACATATATTATTATGTTTGCTAATAAACTCCATATTCCAAAAAACGACGGATCAATGTATAATGAGTTTTTAAAAATCATTGTGACACTCATTAATACTATTGAGTAGCCTATCATATACATAATCCATTCTATAAATTTATTTATTCTCTTTTTCATATATTCTCCTATTCCGATTTAAGTTCAAATAATATATCTCTTAATTCCATTGCTCTTTCGAAGTCCATAATTTTTGCGGCTTCTTTCATTTCTTTTTCTATCTTTATCATTAATTGTTGTTTATCTTGTTTAGACATTTTTATTTCTTTTGTTTCTGTTTCTTTTTCGTTTGTTACAACTTCTCTTATTTCTTTTATTATTGTTTTTGGTGTTATATTATGCTCTTTATTGTATTCTTCTTGGATTTTTCTTCTTCTTTCAGTTTCTTTGATTGCTTTATCCATTGAATCTGAAATTGT
>CAKJXT010000057.1 GCA_918219625.1 Bacilli bacterium | reverse complement strand
ATTATGGACGCTTTTAAATGATGAACTAGTTGGCTATATTGGAACAGAAGGAGAATGCGGAATAGTTGCTCGAAACATAGATGAATTCATGAATATAGTTTCTACTTTAAAATGTAGTTTTATAAGACTAAAGGATGAAAAAGATTTTATAAAAAATTTTAATAAGATAAATGAAGGATATAATCATAAAGAAATAATGAATAAATTTATAGAACAACATGGATTTGAACGAGACCCTAAAAAAATCTATGAACTATTAAAATTAGGAATAACTACAAAACCGTTTTTTATAATAAAGGCTATAGATGATGAATATGTAGATTCGTATTCAATAATAGGTCATGACGATGGACAAGAGTCGTTGGAAAAATTTATCAAAGAATATATGTAGAAATTGGTGAAAAATAAAAGGAGAAATATATGGATAAAATATTAGAACAGATAAAAAAAGTAATAAATGATAGCATAAAAGAATATATGCCAGAAGTAAAACCAGAAAATTTGGAAGAAAATGGCGCAATATATTACATGAATGCAAAAAATGGAACCGAATGGGATTATTATGTTAATGAACATTTATCATACTTTATGGTTTTTTATAATGATAAAGAAAATTTAGGAGCGGTAAAACTTAGTTTATATCCTGATGGATATTACACATTATATTTATATAATAAAAAAGGAAAAAACTTACTTAAAACAATAGATTCAAAAATTGATGTGGTTGAAAATGATGTATTAAAATTTGCTACATTATTAAAAGTACAAATGGATGATAAAGATAACTGGGATACAAATATAGATAAAATTGATACAACAAAAGGGCCAACAAAAGAAGAACTTGAAACGTTCAAAAATGCAAAAGAGGACTTTGATAGCACAAAAAATAAATTTGAACTATTCCCTAAAATAGCATTTGTTTCAAGAAAAATTTTAGATGAAGGCTATAAAGTAGGATACATGATAAGAGAAGAACCAATAAATGATAATGATAGTGGATGGCAATTTATGGCAGGAAACGAAGATGATGAATATTTAAATAATGAAAAAAATGGTGCAGTAGTTTCAATTAATGAAATAAATAATTTGGATTCTGATGTTTTTAAATATCTTGATAGCCCAATTGGATCAGAATTTATCAGAATATCATCGAACGAATTTGAAGAGGATCATAAGGACAAGCAGATATTAATAGAAAAAAGAGAAAATGAAGAAAAATGATATGTTAAAAAAAGAAGGTAAAAATTATGGATTTTAAAACAAGTAATGGGGTAATGGAAATATTTAGAAGTTTAAATTGTATAGGAAATGAAAACTGCTTTTTCCTAGCATTTAAAGATACAACAAAACAAGGAATGAAATATGGTGCACTGGGGGGCGCACTAGGAGGAGCTATTGGCGGGGCAATTGCTGCAGGAATAGCAGGTATGGCTGAAGGATTAGACGGATTTGATGCATTACTAATTAATCAAACAGAAAGTGGCTTAGGAATAGTTCCGCTAAAAGCTAAAGGTGTTCAATTAGTATTAAGTCCAGAAAAGTTAGAATTGCAACTAGAAAGATATAGCTTCGTTCCAAATGAAAACATTGAAGAAATAATTGTAAAAAACTTTAATATCTTTAATAAAAAAGCACAAAAAATAATACTAAAAATAGGTGGTAAAAAATTCAATTTATTTGCTAGAATAAATGAAAAAACAATTCCATATCAAGAAGAAAACTTCACAAAATTTATGAATAAATATAAGAAAAAGTAATAAAATTAAAAGATAATGAATAATTATCTTTTTTTTAATACTTTACATGTTCAAAAATACACTTATGAACACAATTAAAAATTTAAAACAAAAAAACTATGTTCAAAACTATACTTTTGAACATAAATACAAAAAAAATAAAGAGTATTCCACAACTCTTTATTCACTATAAGAAAGTAAATTTTTAATATCATCCTCATTAAGACTAGATAATATTTCTGAATTATCCTTACCTTCAATCAAATTATCAGAAAGAACTTTCTTCTTATTTTGAAGTTCAATAATACGCTCCTCAATTGTACCACGTGTAACAAACTTAATAACAGTAACCTTCTTAGTTTGTCCAATTCTATGAGCTCTATCAGTAGCCTGATTCTCAACTTGTGGATTCCACCAAATATCTAAGTGAATTACAACATCCGCACCAACTAAATTAAGACCAGTCCCACCACTCTTAAGAGTAATTAAGAAACAATTAGTAGAATCATTATTAAACTTATCAACTAAATCCATACGAGTCTTACTCTTAACATCACCAGCAATCATATAACTAGAAATACCACTCTCATCAAACATTGACTTAACCCTATCAACAACAGTCTTAAAACTACTAAAAATAAGTATCTTATGACCATCCTTAACAAAGTTATTAACAACTTCCAATAACTTCTCCATCTTAATAACTTCACCATCATAATTACTAAATAATATATTAGGATCAATACAAATCTGTCTTAATTTCATAAGTAATTGTAAAATCTTAAATCTAGCCTTATTCATACCTTCAGTAGCTAAAATTTCCTTAAACTCTTTTTCACTATCCTTAAGAACACTTAAATATAATTTCTTCTGTTTAATAGGTAAATCTAAATAAATATTATTCTCAATTTTATCAGGCAAATCAGTAATAACATCAACCTTCTTACGCCTTAAAATAAAAGGTTTAATTAAATAATTTAAATCATCTAAACGAGACAAAGACTCACTATCAACATCATGAATGCCATAAGAATCTCTAAACTTTCGAATATTACCTAAATAACCAGGCATAATAAAATCAAAAATACTCCATAACTCTAAAATAGAATTTTCAAGAGGAGTACCAGTTAAAGCAATTTTAGTAAGAGCCTTAATCTTCTTAATCTCACGAGTCATACCAGCTTGATAATTCTTAATAGCTTGAGCCTCATCAATAATACAAACATCAAAATTCTTATCCTCATACTCATCATTATCATTACGAATTAAACCATAAGAAGTAATAAAAATATTATACTTATCAAAATCATTAATAACCTCTAATCTCTTAGACTTACTATCATGAACAGTCACATACTTAAGTTCACTACCAAACTTATCAAACTCTTTCTTCCAATTATAAACAAGTGAAGTAGGGCATACAATCATAATTTTAGCTTCAGGTTTCTCTAAGATAATCTGTTTAATAAAACAAATAGTCTGTAAACTCTTACCAAGACCCATTTCATCAGCTAAAATACCACCTAAATCACACTTATATAAAGTATATAACCAACGAACACCATCCTTCTGATAATCACGCAAAACATCATTATCACGACCAAAATCAACATTAATATCCTTATACTTATAAAAATTATCAATAAACTTATCAAAAGAATTAGAAGTCTTAATAGACTTATATCTATTCTTTAAACTATCAATATATAAAGCCCTATACTTAGGAATAATAACGCTACCATTAACAAGATCACTACTAGAAATATCTAAATCAGAAATAATATTACCAAACTCAATCAAATCCTTATTATTTAAATCAATAATATTACCATTCTTAAGCTTATAATACTTCTTATTCTTTTTCATAGAAGAAATAATCTTATCAAGTTCACTGGAATCAATATTATCAGTAGAAAAATCATAAGACATTATACCATCAGTACCAATACTAAAATTAGAACTAACTTTACTCTCTTTTAAAACTTTAACACTATCAATCTTCTTAGAAGTAAAAATACTATACTTTTTACTAAGTAAACTAATTCCTTCAGATAAAAAATAACCAACATCATCAAAATCAACTAATAATATCTTATTAGAATCAATAGTAAAACCATAAGAAACTAAATCATTAAGAACAACACTCTCAAAAGCACTATCCCTAACAACACTACTATCTTTATCAAAAAAATCAACAATATTCCCTGAATAATCAAACTTAATAGAACAATCAATCATATCACGAGCAAGATCAAAATATAAAGAAACAGTAGGTTCACCCGCAATAACAATATCAGTTATATTAGAATCAATAACAATATCATTCTTAATCTTATGAAGTAAACCGGTTCTAAATAAATTAATATGATCGCTATCAATAACTAAAGAACTAATACCATTATTAACCATAGAAGAAATCAATGTAGAATAACTATTAGGAATAACATACAAAGAATGATTATAAATACAATATCTAAACCTTTTATCAATAAAAGTATAATTATCAAAATCATCAATACTTAATCTATATACATCTTTATCATTATTTAAACTAAACTTAGTAGGCATACCTTTAAAAACACCATGAATAATACCATACCCAACAATAGTAAAATCATGACTAATCAATCTATCAAATAAAGAATAAAGTTCTCTATCACTAAGTTCAAAAGGATTATACCTATAATAATAACCACGATTCTTAATATATCCAAACAAATAATTAAGAATATCCATATCATCATCACTTATATAATGAATAGAAGGATTATAAGTAAAATTAACACCAAACTCATACTCCTCATTATTTAAAACAGAATACATAAAAGACTCAAACTTAGACTCACGATTAATAGAATACTTCTTACCCATCCCAACCATTAATCTAAAAGTAGGAACACTCTTACTAAAATCAAGCTCAAGATCAATTTGAACCTTTTCTCTAATACCACTAACTCCATTACTTTCAAATAACTCTAATATATTATTAGAAATATCAGTCCTATCAAAACCATTACCCAAAATAATATCACTGTTATAAATTAAACAAGCCGCAACATGCTTACAAGTGTGATAATTCCTAAACTGTTCACACTCACAATAAAAAGAAGTAATTTGATTCTTATTAACAATAATACTAACATCATAATAAAAATGATTACTCTGAGAATTAACACGAAAAAAATTAACTATCTCATTCTTAGTACCATCCACACTATCAAGATAAAAAACATCACGCTTATCAATCTTAAGACCATTAGTAACAGAATCCTTTCCAAGTAACTTATAAGCTAAATCAATACTATGTTTCATAAGAATCACCTCAAAAGGTTATTATAACATAAAAATTAACAAATTTAACAAAAAATCAACAAAATTTACTAAGAGAAAATAAATAAAAAACTTTTAAAAAAAAATATAAAAAACTTATTTACAACCACAAAAACCTATGTTATTATAAAGCAAAAAAGAGGTTCGTGATAGTATGGCAGTAAAAGAACAAACAGAACTACCTATAGTAAATATAGCTCTTCAAGAATATCTTAATAAAACTGGCTTCAAAGAACAAATAAAAGGAACACATCTTTTTGACAAGATATATAAATATTGTAATGGTAAGCCATTAAACCAAGAAAACATCGTCGAGATAATAACTGAACATGGAATCGAAGAAATTCTTAGCGAGATACGCGATGAAGAACAAAGAATACTAGGAGAAAAAGGGCATTGCATATCAGTAGACTATATTATATATTTGGCTGGGTTATATTATGGTATTAACATAAACAGATCAGAAGAACAATATAAAACACCAAGCGATATGCCTGATGAACCAGAAGAAGATTCACCAGAAATTCAAGATTGTGAATCATGGAGACCACCTCAAAAGAAAATTAGTTAAAAGAATAAAGAATATTAAGGGATTAGTCATGCAGTAGGGGGAATTATTATGACAGAAAAATTAATTAGTGACAAAAACTTAATAGCTAAAGTAGTAGGATCATTAGGAAGAGGAGCTAAAACACTACTAATACAATATGACAAAAAATCAAAAAAAGCTTTCTATAAAACAGATACAATGATACATAGAAAACCAATACATATTTCAAGAGTAAAAGATTTATAATTTACTCTTTTTTTTATGAAAAAAATATATATTTATAAAAATAAAAAAGTATGATAAAATATACGAAGAAAAGAAGTGAAAGAAATGGAAAGAAAAACAGTATTAATAACAGGAGCCTCACGTGGACTAGGTGCCGCAATCGCAAAAGTATTCGCAAAAAACAATCACAATATAATATTAAACTATAATAACAGCAAAGAAAGAGCCTTAGAATTAACAGAAGAACTAAAACAATATAATGTAGAAGTATTACCACTTAAAGCAGATGTAACAAATGAAGAAGAAGTAAAAAACATGGTAACCGAAGGAATAAATACATTTAAAAAAATAGATGTCCTAGTAAATAATGCAGGAATAGCAATAGATACAACATTCGAAGATAAAACAAAAGAAAACTTCATAAAAATACTAGACACAAACCTAATAGGTCCGTTTCTAGTATCGAGATGCGTAGGAGAACATATGTTAAAAGAACAACAAGGATGTATAGTAAATATTTCATCAACAAGTGGATTAGAATCATATAATGAATACAGTTTAGACTATGATGCATCAAAAGCTGGACTAATCTCACTAACACATAATCTTGCCTTACACTATGCTCCATATATAAGAGTAAACTGTATCGCACCAGGATGGATAAATACAGAAATGAATAAAAATTTAGACGAAGACTATATAAAAGAAGAAGAATCAAAAATACTTTTAAATAGATTCGCTGAACCAGAGGAAATAGCTAAAGTAGTATATTTTCTATCAACAGAAGACGCAAAATACATAAATAATGAAACAATAAGAGTCGACGGAGGAACAATACATGAATAATTTATTAAATATAAAACAATCAACATGGAATCTTATTAAAGAAGAAGAAAATAATATTCAAAAACAACTAAAAGAAGTAGACGAAATATGTCTATACAACAGTGCTAAAATACTAAAAGCATTCCAAGATAATAAAGTAGCAGAAGCACACTTCAATGAAACAACGGGATATGGTTATAATGATATTGGAAGAGACACAATAGAAGATATCTAT
>CAKJXT010000056.1 GCA_918219625.1 Bacilli bacterium | reverse complement strand
CCTAACTGTGGAAAATCAACACTAATAAATAGATTAGCAGGAAAGAAAGTAGTAGGAACAGGAAATAGACCAGGAATAACAAAAGAACTAAGTTGGATAAGAGTAAATGATGAAGTAGAACTATTAGATACACCAGGTATATTATGGCCAAAACTAGACCAAGAAACAGTTGCACTAAATCTAGCTAGTTTAAGCGCTATAAAAGAAGAAATATTACCAATCTATGATGTATTCTCTTATATAATAAATACACTATATAAATACTATCCAAATATTCTAGAAGAAAGATATGGAATAAAAGAACTATCAGATGATATGCTAGAAAATATGGAAGTAATAGGTAGAAGAAGAGGATGCATACTAAAAGGAAATGAAATAGACTATGATAAAGTAATGAACATAGTGATGAATGACCTAAAAAGTGGTATAATTAAAAACATAACATTTGAAAGAGCAGAAGAATATGAATAAAGATAAAAACGTATTAGTACTTGCATACTTAGGAGACGCTATATATGAAGTATACATAAGAGAATACCTAATTAAAAAAAACATAGTAAAAGTAGATAACCTACAAAAAGAAGCTGTAAAATATGTAAGCGCAAAAGCACAAGCAAAAATAATAAATAACTTAATAGAACAAAACATCCTAACACAAGAAGAACTAGAAATATTCTATAGAGCTAGAAACCATAAAGGAACTAGACATCCTAAAAACACAGACATAGTAACATATAAACATTCAACAGGATTTGAAGCAATAATAGGATATCTATATCTAGAAAATAAAGAAAGACTAGATAAAATAATAAACACTATATTGGAGGATTAATATGTACGTATTTGGAAAAAATGTTGCTAATGAAGTAATAAAAGATGTAAAAAAAATAAAAAAAGCATATATATCAAAAAACTTCGATGAAAGAGATATAATAACAGTACTAAATAGAAACAATATAAATATAAAATTCATGGAAAAAAGAGACCTAGATAAATTTGTAGATGGAAACCATCAAGGAATAGTACTAGAAATAGAAGACTATAAATACTGTGATGTAGATGAACTAATAGAAGAAAACAATATAATAGTAATGCTAGATCACTTAGAAGATCCACATAACTTAGGCGCAATAATAAGAACATGTGAAGCAGCAAAAGTATCAGGAATAATAATTCCAAAAGATAGATCAGTAAGCGTAAACTCAACAGTAATGAAAGTAAGCGCAGGCGCACTAGAACAAGTTAAAATTGCTCAAGTAACAAATCTATCACAAACAATAAACTACTTAAAAAAACAAGGATACTGGATAGTTGGAACAGACATGCAAGGAACAAAATATAACGAAATAGACTACTCAGGAAAAACAGTAATAATAATAGGAAATGAAGGAAAAGGAATGAGCGATATAATAACAAAAAACTGTGACTTTATCGCATCTATTCCAATGAGAGGAAGTATAAACAGTCTAAATGCATCAGTGGCAGCAGGAATAATAATATTTGAAGCAATAAAGGAGAAATAATGTATAGAGATCTAAACGACTACGAACTAATATCATACGTATCAGAAAACAATGAAGAAGCAAAAGAAATAATGTTCAAAAAATATGAACCACTAATACATGATAGAGCCAGAAAATTATTCAAATACTGCAAAAACAATGGCGCAGAAGAAAATGATTTAGTACAAGAAGGAATGATTGGACTAAATGACGCTATAAAAACATTTCAAGAATCAAAAGAAACACTATTCTATACATATGCACTAAAATGTATAAACAGTAGAATAATAAGTTATATAGTAAAACTTGGAAGACTAAAAAACAAAGTATTAAACAATAGTATTTTTTTAGAACTAAATCAACAAGACGAATCAAATGACTTTGGAAAAAATCTAGCAGACAATAGTTTTAACCCAGAAGAAATACTGATGAATGAAGAAAAGAAAAATGAAATACTAGAAATAATAGATAGAGTATTAAATGACTTTGAAAAAGAAGTAATGAATCTAAAAATAAATGGATTCAAATACAAAGAAATTGCAGACATCCTTGGAAAAGACGTAAAATACATAGATAATACAATACAAAAATGCAAAAATAAAATTAGAGAAGAACTAGAAAACTAGTTTTTTTTTTGAAATTTAAAAAAATTAATATTAAAAATTGACATAATATGATATAATGTATAAAGAGTAAGAAAAGTAGACAAGGGGAATGACTATGAATAATGAAAATATAATGGATTTTATGAATAATAATACTAGTGCAAGTACATTTGACTTTGGAAAAAATTGGGATGACGAATTTATTAAAATGGATGACGATGATGATAAAGATATAATAATCCAAAGCAAACCAAAAGATGAAACTGAATTTGAAAACTCATTTGAAGATGAAGATAGAATCCTAAGTATAATAAGAGATGAACCAAAACAAGATAGCTTTAATTTTGAAAAAGCATTAACACAAGAAACAACAGAACTAGATAGTTTCTTTGATAGTATCTATAATGGTGTAGAAGATGCAAATGAATTAATATCACAAATAAATCTAAAAAAACAAACACTACAAGAAACAGAAAAAGAAATAGAAAATCTAAAAAGTCAAATAGCTAGAGAAAGAGAAGAATTTACAAAATACATGGATTCTCAAAAACAAGCACTAGAATTAGAAAAAAGACAATTAAAAGAAAAGAGTGAACTACAAAGACTAAGACTTTCAGAAGAAACAGCTCAAGTAAAAAATGATACTGAAGTAAGAAACAATGAACTAGAACTTAGAGAACAAAAACTAAAAGTTGAAATAGAAAAACTAGAAATGCAAAAAGCAAACTTTGCAAAATACAAAGAAGTAGAAGAAGAAAAACTTAAAAATGAATTCAATAAATTAGACATAGAAAAAGAACAACTAGAAAAAGAAAAAGAT
>CAKJXT010000055.1 GCA_918219625.1 Bacilli bacterium | reverse complement strand
TAGGTTCCAACTTAATAATATTACTTACATGCTTTCCAAGTTCTTTCCACTTACAATCAGGAATTTCATAAACAGGTAAATATAAATAATTACCCAAATCAGTAAATAACAATACTGTATTTATAGTATTAATCTTATATAGACCAATTACATAATCTCCATCTTTAACTAATGTAGACTCTTTATCATCATAACTTCTTAATGAAACTCTCTTAACATATCCATCATGAGTAACAACAACAACACAGTCTTCACGAGGAATCATTGCGTCAGTATCAATCTTAATTTCAGTAACCTCATCTACAATAGTAGTTAATCTTGGAGTAGCATAATTTTTCTTAATTGCCCTAAGTTCATCCTTCATAACTGTCTTAAGTCTATCTTCATTACCAAGAATCTCTTCTAATCCAGCAATAATAATTAGTAAATTCTTATGTTTTTCTTCTAACTCAGTAACATCTGTATTAGTTAATCTATAAAGTTGTAAAGTAACAATTGCTTCAGCTTGTTCACGTGTAAAATCAAATTCTTGAACTAAATTATCTTTAGCGTCACTCTTATTCTTACTACGACGGATACAAGCAATAACTTCATCTAATATTGATAAGGCCTTAATTAAACCTTCAACAATATGCATTTCCTTTTTTGCAGTAGCTAAATCAAACTCTGTTCTCTTAACAACAACTTCTCTTTTATGTTCAATATAAGCATCAAGAATAGGAATAATTCCTAAAGTCATTGGTCTTCTATCAACAATAGAAACCATATTGTAATTATAACTAACTTGCATTTCTGTATTCTTAAGTAAATAATTAATAATTAAATCACGATTTGCGTCCTTCTTTAAATCAATAACAATTCTAACTGACTCTTCTCTATCAGATTCATCACGAACCTCAGCTATACCATCAATCTTCTTATCAATTCTAATAGAATCAATCTTATTAACAAGCATAGCCTTATTAACTTCAAAAGGAATCTCATGAATAATTATTTGTTCACGCCCCTTTTCCTTAACTACTTCATACTTACACTTAACAATAACCTTACCACGACCAGTAGTAAAAGCATCAATAATACCATTCTTACCTTCTACAATACCACCAGTTGGAAAATCAGGGCCTTTAACAATCTCTAAAATAGTATCAAGTCTACAATTAGGGCTATCAATACGCTTAATAGTCGCATCAATTATCTCACCTAAATTATGAGGTGGTATGTTAGTTGCGTATCCTGCAGAAATACCAGATGCACCATTAACAAGTAAATTTGGAAATTGAGCAGGAAGTACAGTAGGCTCTAAAAATCTATCATCAAAATTAGGAGCCCATGGAATAGTATCCTTATCTAAATCACGTAATAATTCTTTAGAAATAGGCCCAAGTCTTGCCTCAGTATAACGATATGCGGCAGGGCCGTCACCATCAATTGAACCATTATTACCATGAATAGAAACTAAAATAGTATTTTGTTTCCACCACTGACTCATACGAACCATCGCATCATATACAGATGAATCGCCATGTGGATGGAACTTACCTAACACATCACCAACAGTAGCTGCACACTTAATAAAAGGCTTATCGGCGGTATTACCAACTTTATGCATTGCATATAAAATTCTTCTTTGAACAGGCTTTAAACCATCCCTAACATCGGGAATCGCACGATCTTGAATAATCTCTTTAGCGTAATTACCAAATCTATCACCCATTATATCTTCTAATGCATAATCATGAATTCTTTTTAGTACATCTTCCATAATTACCCCCTATAATCATCTTCCATAGTAAATATAACATTCTCATTAATCCACTCTTTACGAGGTTCAACTTTATCCCCCATTAATACACTAACTCGCTTTTCAGCTAAAACAGCATCACTAATATTAACGCGAATTAAACTACGAGTCTTAGGATCCATTGTTGTTTCCCATAATTGAGTAGCATCCATTTCACCAAGACCTTTATATCTTTGAATTGTATATTTACCAGTAGCTTCCTCTTTAAGTTTATTTAACTCTTCATCACTATAAGCATAAACATGTTTCTTACCATAATCAATCTTATATAAAGGAGGCAAAGCAATAAATAATTTACCCTTTTCAATTAAACCTCTCATATAGTAATAAAAGAAAGTTAATAATAAAATTTGAATATGAGCACCATCGACATCGGCATCGGTCATTATGATAACCTTATCATAATTAGAATCATCAACATTAAAATCACTACCAACGCCAGCACCAATAGTATGAATCATAGTATTAATCTCTTCATTCTTAAGAATTTCTTCCATAGAAGCTTTAGCAGTATTAATAACTTTACCACGAAGAGGTAAAATAGCTTGGAACTTTCTATCTCTTCCACCCTTCGCACTACCACCGGCAGAATCTCCCTCGACTAAGAATAACTCATTTAATTTAGGATTCTTAGCTTGAGCAGGAGCAAGTTTACCAGATAAATTCTTTTCAACTTTATTTTTACTTTTACCATTACGAGCTTCATCACGAGCTTTACGAGCAGCCTCTCTTACAGACTTACTCTTAATCATTTTATCCATAATGATAGAAGCAACAGCCTTATTCTCCTCTAAGAAATACTGTAATTGTTCACTAATAACACTATCAACAGCAGTTCTAGCTTGAGGTGTACCTAACTTACCCTTAGTTTGTCCCTCAAATTGTAATAAATCCTCAGGAATTTGTAAATTAATAATAGCAGTCAATCCCTCACGAGTATCACTACCCTCTAAATTCTTATCTTTAGCTTTAATATAACCATTACTTTTAGCATAATCATTAAATACCTTAGTTAAAGCAGACTTAAACCCAACCTCATGAGAACCACCATCATTAGTCTTAACATTATTAACAAATGATACAATATTCTCAGAATATGTATCAGTATACTGCATAGACACTTGAACATTAATACCATCACGAATACCACTAAAATTAACAATATCATGAAGAGGTTTTTTATCATTATTTAAATAATCAACAAAACTTGATAAACCATTTTCATAGTGGAATGTTTCGTTTCTACCATCTCTCAAATCTTCAACAATAACAGTTAAATCATTAAGTAAGAAAGCACATTCCTGCATTCTTTCAACAATTGTAGTATATGAAAAATTTGTAACAGAAAAAATTTCAGGATCAGGCATAAATCTAACCTTAGTACCAGTCTTACTAGTTTTCTCTAATTTAGTTAAAGGAGTATTAACCTTTCCACCATCTTTAAAACTAATAAAATGTTCATAACCATCACGTTTAATATAAACTTCCATCCACTTAGATAAAGCATTAACCACTGATGCACCAACACCATGTAATCCACCTGAAACTTTATATCCGCCACTTTCAAACTTACCACCAGCATGAAGCACAGTATAAATAACTTCAGGAGTAGTCATACCACTAGAATGCATACCAACAGGAACACCACGTCCCTCGTCTTCAACTGTAATACTTCCGTCTTTATTAATAGAAATTCTAATCTTTTTACCAAAACCATTTATTACTTCGTCAATACTATTATCGACAATTTCCCATACTAAATGATGAAGGCCACGTTTATCAGTTGAACCAATATACATACCAGGTCTTTTTCTAACAGCCTCTAAACCTTCCAATATTTTAATTGATTCTTCATTATATTTCGTCATATCATCACCATAAAATATATTAACATTTTTAAAAAAATAAAGCAAGAAAACCAAGTAAAATAAAAGAAAAAAGTAGATAAATCTACTATTATTAACTCTTTTTTTCTAATTCTTTCAAACTTCTTTTAGGAGTTTGCAATTTTTCAGGTAAAATACCACCATTCTTAATAATAACATCTCTTATATTCCTGCCGATATTATAATGTACCGAATTGGCATTACCCTCACCTACAACATTATCATTTTTAATCTTTTGCTCAGTCTGCGAAATTCTAAATAAATTAGTAGCAAGTTCATCACTACACATATTGTCTAAAATATCCTCTCTATATCTCAATCCTTTTCTTTTCGCAATATCATCAGTACTCTCTCCATTATATAATCCCCTATATCCTGAATTATGAAATTTATCAAAATTCTTAACCCCAGCTTTCCTAGCAGTTTGATTCAAAGAATAATTACCCTTTCTAGTCAAATTTCTTTGGTAAAACCTCTTCTCATCCTCAGTTAATGATTCATAATCTTTCTCAATTAACTCTTGTTTCCTAGTTTGTACAGCAAAATAAGTTTTAGCCAAAGCAATTACTTTTTTTCGAGGATCACAATTAAGCACTATCAAATAACAAGCATATCTTGACAATTTGTAATCCTGTATTTTTCGTTTAGTATTTGAACCAATACTAACCATTTTATTGATGCCAATAAAATGGTCCAAGGTATTATAATTGCTTTCACTACAATTGTCCATAGCTACCTTGATAATTCCATGAAAATTTTGCCATAATGAGTATTCTAACACTTCCATTAATTCTCTAGCAAACCAATACTCACAACCACTTTCATCTACATGTCTAATACCATCAAATATAGAAACATTAATGTCTAAAACATTCAAATTATAATCCCTCACTCCTATTAAGCAAAATAAACTTCTTCTTATAATCACTCACAACACCACTACTAACTTTACCAATCTTTTTAATAATCTTCTTATCATCTAATTGATAAACAAAATCAATATTTTTATTATTACTTGAAATATAATATAAATACTCAATTGGAATACCTATATTATTTTCTTCAATTATAACAAAAACATTACTATCAATACTTATAGAATTAAATCCACTAATAATAACAATATCACCAACTTTATACTCGGTAAAATTATCCTCACTAACCATAAATAAAATATCATTATCCCTTTTTAATTTATTAAACATTACAATATATTCTAAAAAATTCATAAATCCTCCTTTAAAAAAACTAATAATCTTTCTCCTTTATTCTTCGTACAAGTTATAAGTAATAACTCATTATTTCTATTATTAACCAAATAACTAAAATCATATTCATTAACTATCTTTTTATCATAAACAATAAATCTTCTTAATAAACTATAAGAATTAATATTAACAATATCACCAATATCTATATAGTGTAATTTAGAAAAAACATTTGAAATATTATGACCTGCAAGAATAATTAAATCATTACTTTCTAAGCTACCAGATAATCTATGCATACCAACAAATCCAGAATCTAAAACATCATTACCAGTACCTTTTTTAATAATTCTTTTAATCTCAAATCTAGGAATATATAAATACCCAGCATTATCAAATACAATATTAGAATCACTATTAAAAGAATTTGTAATAATACCTTCCTGAATTATTTTGTCATTTTCATTACTAAAATAAATATATAAAAATGTACAAACACCTGTATAAATTAAAATTAAACTAACTACTTTTAATCCTTTTATCATATAAAACCCCCAATAAACCAAACAGTACACTAACAAATGAAAACATTTTTTTATAATAATAAATATCACTAGTAACAGGTAATTTTTCATTATAAACATCAATATTAATAAAAGACTTATCAATCAAAACATCATAAAAATCATTACTTTTAATATACCATTCAGGAGCTTTCACTTCGAATAATTTGTATCGTCCATAAGGCAAATTATTAATAGTAATAGAGCCACCACTAGTAACACCTTCATAAATCAGTTCATCCCCTTTATACAAAGAAAAATAAGCACCATCCAACTTTTCACCATAAATATTATACTTGTTAATATTCAAATTTCCTTTTTTTAAATAATTAACTGCTTCTATACTATAAGAAATAGAATTATCATCATTAATAACAACATCATGAATATTATTATCTAAAATATAAGAACTAGGAGTATCCAATTCTTTAAAATAATATGAACTAATAGGTAAATCAATATCAACCAAAACTTTACCACTACTATCAGTAACAAAAGTGTTAATTAAATTATCTTTACCAACAAGTAGTTTATTATCGTAACTATAAATATCATCATGACTATATAATCCAAATTTAACATCCTCTAGTCCTTCAAAATATGAATTATTCAAATCATCAAATACTTCACCTATTTTATTAATCGAAACAACAGTATTTTTTCTCTCATTTTTTAAATTCAAATCATACTTAAAAACTGTAGAGTTATTATTAGCTATATCAATATAAATATCATCAGTAATTACTAAATCATCAAAAGTATCATATTCTCTCAAATAATATTTACCATTTGGTATATTAATACTAGATGCGTAACCATTAACTGTAACTAATTCATCAACAAGTTCATCTCTTTTATAAACAAGTTCATTATTAGAATATATATCTTCATTTGAATATAAACCAAAACGAATACCATCAAGACCTCTTTCTTCGTATATAAAATCCCCATCATAATCAACTAAAACCTCACCAGTTTTGTAAAGATTAATATAAGAATAAGGAATAACTCCATTAACACTAACAGAACTAACTACATCAGACACTCTAAAAAACATAAAATCTTGAGAATTATTTGCTCTATAATACACACTTTCTAAATCATCATACTTCTTCTTCGAAATTAAAATTCCTTCATTCCCCAATTCATTAACATTAATAACCAAATCATTCCCATCAATATGAGCATTTCCAGATAAAACCTCAAAATTAGATAAGACATTATTTGAGTCAGTAAGAATTAATTCATCTCCTAAAACAGCATCATATGAATTACCGTCAAAAGATGGTTTTAAATAATGATTATTAACTAAATTCATTATTTCATTTTTTTCATAATCAATATTTATATAATCACCAGTATTATTAACTCCAGTTGTAAAATGAACTTCATTATTACCAATAATTTCCCATATTAATTCTTGAGTAGCCATAAAATACCTATCAGTATAATGACCTGGATAATCATAACCATAATATCCAATTAAACTAATTGTATCTAAAACATCACTAGAAAAATTAGAATAAGATAAATCTAAAGGCACATACTCCCTAGTCATAATATTAATACCAGGCTCAACGCAATAAACAGTCTTACCATCCATAACATATCTTTTCTGATTAGAGGAAAAGTAAGAACTATCATCTATATTATATTGACTACTATAAACCCCATCTATTTTATAAAGATCCAAATGAGATGCATAAACCTTAAAACTAAAAGCCAAAAACATAAAACATAATAATAAAATTTTTTTCATAAATTCTCCTTTCAAATGCATAATACAAAATAAAAAAAAACAAGTCAAATGATTGATTTTAAAAAATATAACAAAAAAAAATACAAAATTTAAAAATCTGCATAACAAATTTTAAAAAAATGTATAAATTAAAAAACAATCAATATAAAATCTGTAAAATTCAAAAAAAAATAGATACTATATTGTATCTATCTTCATTAAGTTACTATCTACATACATTCTAGATGATTCATCAGATCCAACTAAACCTGCAGTAATTAAAATCTTATCTCCTGATTTAAGTCCTAAACCAAATTTGTCAGAAAATTCTATAGCACATTTCTTAGCTTGACCAATAAACTCATCAATAGTCTTAGATCTTTCAGAAACAGTAGAATAAACACCATAATTAAGTCCAATTCTTCTACCCATTTTTTCGTCATCACAAATAGCTAAAATTGGCGCGTTTGGTTTTAAATTACTCAAGATTTGAGCAGTTTTTCCTGTATGTGATTGAACAACTATTAATTTAGCATCCATTATATTAGCACAGTTAATAACACCACTAGCAAGTGCTTCACAATCAGCATCATCATTATCAGGTAAAGCAAATTTACCAGTAAAATCAGTATACTTTTCAGTAGTTTCACAAGTTCTTGCCATTGCAGCAACAGTTTCTACTGGATGTTTACCAATTGTGGTTTCACCAGATAACATAACAGCATCAGTACCATCAAATACAGCATTAGCTATATCAGAAACTTCAGCTCTCTTTGGTCTATTATTCTCCATCATTGTCTCTAACATTTCAGTAGCAACAATAACAATTTTACCCATCTCACGAGCAACTCTAATCATATCCTTTTGCATTGCAGGAATTTCCTCAGGTGGAACTTCACTACCTAAGTCTCCACGACCAATCATAACACCATCAGAATTTTCATAAATCTCACGAATGTTTTCTACACCAAATAAACTCTCTACTTTACAAATAATTTTTAAATCTTCTCTTCCATATTGCTTTAATAATTCTTTGATTTCTAAAATATTTTCTTTATTAGAAACAAATGAAATAGCTAAATATTCTCCACCATGTTCACATGAATATTTAATATCTTCTCTATCCTTATCAGAAACATATGGAATATTTAATGGCTTACCTGGAATAATACAACTCTTACGACTTCCTAAGAAACCACCTTGAGTAATACGACAAGTAACACCATCAGATTCAACTGACTCTACAACAACTTTCATCTTAGCGTTTTCAAGCCATACTTCATCTCCTACCTCTAATCCTTCAATAACAGATGGATGATTAAAAGTAATTCTTTCTGCATTACCAATAACAGCATCTTTAACTAAACGAATAGTCTTCCCAACAACAAGTTCTGCTCCTTCTGTACCCTCATCATCAGCTTCCATAACACATCCACGAAGTTCAGGACCTTTAGTATCCCATAAAATAGAAATATTCTTTCCAGTTCTCCTTCTTACTTCGCGAACACAATCTTGAAATTGTTGTTTTTCCTCATCAGTAGCATGAGAGAAATTAAGTCTAGCAATATTCATACCAGCTTCAACCATTTTTTCCATTACATCAGGTTGATTACTTGCTGGTCCAATACTACAAATTATTTTAGTTTTTTTACAACCCATAATAACACTCCTTTTTTTCATAAATACTCACTAATAATACCACAGATTACCAATCTTATCAAGAAAAAAAGAAAAAAACATTGCTTATTTACAAAAAAATGTAACAAGTAATGCGAAAAGTAATATTCCAAATACAATCCATGATAATTTAGATATAGTAAATTTTTTATAATTAGAAGCCTTACCTAACTTAGAATAACTATCACTTTCAACTAAATCCATTCCAAATAATTTGTGTTTAGATAAATCATTTTTGCTAACAAGTACAAAACCAGTGCAATCATCTAAATCAACATAAGAAAAATCAGGAAGTTTAATAAAAGAAATAATCATCGCAATATCACCAGCACATCCAGCAATATTAAGTAAAGACAAAACAATAAGAATAGGATTATAAACAATAAAACCTACAATTAATGTAATAACGCCAATAAACATAAAAGGAAAAAACAAAGAAATCATTATTCCTCTCTTAGATATTTGTTCCTTACACATACAATAAAATATTCCTTTTTCAAGATTAGCTCCATAAACAATATTTTTATGCTTAACCCCACTAACATAAAAACCAATACCATGAATAAACTCATGTAAAAACATCCAAAAGAAATATAAAACTAAACATTTAAAATTTAAAAAGGAAAATAATCCAACATATCCAATTATTACAAAAACAAAAATCATAATGATTACACAAAAGATATTTAACTTTAACATATTCATTGAATATCTATAATATTTCATAATAAACCACCTAATAAAGCAATTATAGAGCCAGCAATTAAAGCAATATGCGCATTCTTTTCCTTACATCTAAAAACAATATTATAAACAGATAAAATAAAGTAAACAACAAAACCCACACAAATTCCATAAGCATATCCTATTAGCCATAATTTAATTAGACTCAATAATATTCCTAAAAAACAACCTAATAAAACATAAATCCAACTTTTACTCTTGCTAATATAAATACCAAGCAAAACATAATAAAGAATATTAATAATTAAAAATACTATGCTAAAACTGTGAATAATAAGCAAATATGTATTTATAACAGTAAAACCTAAAATAGAAATATTATCACTATCTTCGTACTTACAGTTTATGAATTTAATTACTAAATATCCTAAAATAATACCAAGTATAATAAAAAACATTGTAGATTTATGATAATTTTTATATAACAATGGGTATACTGCTGATGAAATGCATTGAAAAGCATTTACAGTAAATAAACCAAATATAGCGTTTATAGAAATCTTTTTTAAATCATACTTATTACCTATAAACATACCTAAAAACACTAATAAACAAGAAAAAACTACTAAAATCATTTTTAAACCCTCCTAATCATCACCTATTAATATATTAATATATTTTAAAATTAAAGTAAAGAAAAAAGCACATTTTTGTGCTTTAGATTATCATTGATAAGATAACATTTCCTATTACACTAATTGCGAATGCTTGTAATATGAATATCCAAATATATTTAATCCATTCCTTATATGAAACATTAAGATATTTTAAACCACCAACTAGTAGTATACTAACTGGCAATACAAACATCATAATACCAAATGTTGATTGCAATACATTAACAATTAAAGGTAATTTTGTAGCATCAAATGCAGAAATAACCCCATATAATCCATTAACTAAATATAATGAATCATTAAAGAAGAAACTGCCCACAATACCTGTTAATGTACCTGTAAATACATTAAAATCCTTAGAAATCTTAATTATTGGATTAATAATTGTAGCATAAATACTACTGTTAGTTGTTAAAACTTGAGTAAATATAACACTAGCAAGTACTATATAAATACTTGGAAGTAACATTTCCTTAGCACCATTTATAAATGAAACAAAAGAATCTTTTACACTATAAACCCAAGCAATAATTAAACTCATAATAACAATTATTGCACTTACATCATTAATTGAAAAAGCACCAATCTCTGAAAAATTACCAAACAATCTAGTAAATATATTAGTTCCAAATAATTCTCTCTCAACTAACCATTCATGAAAATTAGCGAATCCTTTAAATCCATAACTAATATCCCAATTATATCCTCCCATAACTATTAAAATAATTGTAACTGCAAGAATAATAATTAAAGGAACAGAACTCTTCTTATTATCTTTAGAAACTTCATACAAAGGTATATCCTTTATCGACTCTTTTTTATTATCTTCCTTCTTATCTTTTATAATAATAAACATACAAAGTAAGAATACCAATACAATAAGCATTATTATATTGTATATAATATAAGCCTTTGGTTCCATATTAAGATAATTTTTAAGAAAACCTAAATTACCAGTAGTAGATGCAAGTGTACCAATTAAAGTAGAACCTACAGTTGCAGCAATACTACTAACTTTACTATATCCTGCTTTTACTAAAACAGTAATAAAGAAAGGTAATAATAAGAATGCCATCATCGATCCACCAAATAATGAAGATGATGATGAGAAGACAAACATTGTTCCACCAAATAGTGAAGATATTAAAGCAAAAACCATAACACTAACTATTAATAAAACTTTTTTATTTTCTTTTGCTAAATTATCCACTAAATTTTGATAGACACCTGTCTTATTAAGTACTCCATAAAATCCACCAACACAAAGTAAAAAAATAACATTTTGTGCTAAAACAGTAAATCCAGTAACAGGAGCACTAAATAATCCATATAATCCTAAAGATGAAACCTCACCTTTAACAAATTCTCCTCCAGAAAAATTTCCAGCAGGAACAAACCATGTCAACAACATATAAATAAATAATGGCATTAACACAATTAGTAATAAATAATCTTTTTTCTTTTTCATATCTTTAACCTCCTATTTAATTATACAACTTATTAAAATCAAATAAAATATTTTTGAATCATTTTTTTAATTTATTTGGTTCTATTAAAGATAAAGACACCTTTTCTTTCTCCAAATCAATATCAATAACATAACAATCAACAATATCACCAACAGATAAAATATCACTTGGATGTTTAATATATCTTTCAGTAATACGAGAAATATGAACAAGCCCGTCATTATGAAGGCCAATATCTATAAATGCACCAAAATCAACAACATTGCGAACTGTTCCTTGTAATTTCATACCATTACTTAAATCCTTAATATCCAAAACATCACTCTTTAAAATAGGCTGAGGCATCTCATCACGAGGATCTCGATTAGGACTAATTAAACACTTAATAATATCTTCTAATGTATATTTATCAGTTCCCAACTTAGAAGCCATTTCATCCTTATTGATGCCATTTAAAACATCACTCATACGACTACTTCCAATATCAGATAAAGATAAACCTAAAACATCTAATAATTTTAAAGTGATATCATAACTTTCAGGATGTATTCCAGTAACATCTAAAATATTACTTCCCTCTGTAATTCTTAAGAAGCCAATTGCTTGCTCATATGCTTTATCACTAAGTAACTTTTTTTTCTTAATTTCATCACGTGAATTAATTCTTCCATTACTTTCCCTATACTCAATAATTTTATCAATATTTTTACTGTTAATACCTGATACATATCCAAGTAACGAACGACTTGCCGTATTAACATTAACACCAACGCTATTAACTGCTTTTTCAACAACAAAATCTAAATTTTCTTTTAAAGCCTTTTCAGCAACGTCATGTTGATAAAGTCCTACACCAATTCCTTCTGGTGGGATTTTAACAAGTTCAGATAATGGATCTTGAAGTCTTCTACCAATACTAACCGCACTTCTTTTTTCAACCTCTAAATCAGGGAACTCTTCAATTGCTAATTTAGAAGCACTATATATAGAAGCCCCAGCCTCACTTACAATAACATACTTACATGTTAATCCATACTCATGAATCATTTCACTACAAAATTTTTCACTCTCACGGGAAGCAGTACCATTACCTATCGCAATAATATCAACATTATATTTTTTGATTAGATTAACAATTTTTTCTTTACAACTCTTTAAAGACTCAGAACTAATACCTTTTAAGAATGGCTTAATAACAGTAGAATCTAAATATTTACCATTCTTATCAACAACAGCTATCTTACATCCATTAACAAAACCAGGATCAAAAGCTAAAACAACTTTTTCTTTCATAGGTGGTTGTAATAATAAACACTCTAAATTCTTACTAAAATTATCAATAGCAGAAACATCTGCTTTTTCTTTTAAATCACTTCTAATTTCTCTTTCAATAGAACCAGATATTAATCTTTTATAACTATCTAATATACTATTTTTAACTATAGAACAAACAAAACTTTTATCATTCTTAATAATCTTACTTTCTAAGAATGAAATAATCTCATCAACATTAACATCAATATTAACAGTAATAACCTTCTCTTTTTCAGCTCTATTAATAGCTAAAACTCTATGGGGCTTAATCTCACTAACCTTTTCACTATAATTATAATACATCTCATAAACTTTACTAGTATCAGGATTATCCTTCTTGACTTTAGTTACAATCAAACCATTTCTATAAGTATAATTTCTAATCCATTTACGATAATATGCATTATCACTAACCCATTCAGCAATAATATATCCCGCACCCTCTATAGCTGCATCAACATCCTTAACCTTATCATTAACATACTTACTAGCCATACTATTAATATCACCACTAGTAGGAAATGACATAATCATTTTAGCTAAAGGTTCTAATCCATTATTAATCGCATCAGTTGCCTTAGTTTTCTTTTTTTCTTTATAAGGACGATATAAATCCTCAACATCAACTAACTTCTCACAAGCCATAATTTTACTACGTAAATCATCTGTCATTAAACCTTTCTCATCAATTAATCTAATAACATCCTCTTTACGCTTTAATAAATTAACTTGATAAAGATAAACCTCACTAATTTTACGAATTTCATCCTCAGTCATCGCACCAGTTGCTTCTTTTCTATATCTAGCAATAAAAGGAACTGTATTGCCTTCAGATAACATCTCTAAAACAACCTTAACATGTTTCTCACTCTTATTTATCTCTTTACTAATACTACTTATAATATTGTCGTTCATACTATACCTCAATTCTACATATAAAACTGTAACACAAAAAATTAAAACAAGTCAACAAAAAAATATAATAATTAAAAATTACTATATTTTATATTATCTCGTTTTAAAGAATAAATTTTATCAAGATAAACACATATATAGTATCAGATTCTATATAAGCGTCTATTTTTTTGTGCCACAAAAAGGATAATAATATTCAACTTCGCTCATCATCCGCTTTTTTATAGAACAAAAGCCAATATTTGGATAACTATATTCATCTATAAAAGCAGATAAATCCATTATATCACCGCACAAATAATTATTGCCATAATAAACCTCACAATTATCAAACACACTGTTTAAAATACTGTAATTGTAATCGAGATTTTTCTCACCTGGTCTTAAACAAAAAGTTCTGTTATTATAAATACCGCATATCTGATAAGTTTTAAATTTATCAACTTGTCTACATTCAAGAAACTCACTATATTCTTCTTCAGCATAATTTTCATTATAAAAATTTTGACAAGACTCTAAAGATAAAAAAATATTATCATCT
>CAKJXT010000054.1 GCA_918219625.1 Bacilli bacterium | reverse complement strand
GCTTTTATTATTATTGAGTTTATTCCAAATTCTTCTACTTCTATATTATTTTCTTCTAGAATATTCATATTTTCTTTTAGTATTATATAGTCTCTTGCTGATAGTTCTATTGTTATTGGGAATAGTAGACTTATTTTATCTTGTGTTGGTTTTCCTAGTTTTTCTAAGAAATTTTCATAGTTTATTCTTTCTTTTGCGGCATGTTCATCTATTAGATACATTCCTAGTTCATTTTGACATACTATGTATGTTCCGTGTACTAGTCCAATTGGATATAGTTCTGGAAGTGGTTCTATATTGTGTTCTTCTTTTTTATATTCTACTTCTTCTTCACTTATTAAGTCATTATTTACTGGTATTACCTCTTCTATATCTTCAAATAGATTTGGTTGAACTTCTTGTCTTGTTAGAGATATTGTTTCTTGTATGTCTTCTTTATTTGCTTTTTTAGGTAGTTCTTTTATTATTGGTATTAAGTTTCTACCTGTTATTTTTTCTCTTATCATTTTTTCTATAAGATTACAAAGTTCAGTCATTTTTGAGAATTTTATATCCATTTTTGTTGGATGTATATTTACATCTACTAGTGTTGGATCTACTTCTATATTTAGTACTACTACTGGATATCTATTGTCTGGTTTATATGCATGATATGCATCGTTTATTGTTCTATTAAGTTCTGTATTTCTTACTATTCTTCCATTTACTAGTGTTATCATGGCATTTTTATTTGATTTATGTACTTCTGGTAGACTTATAAATCCTGATACTACGTAGTCCTCATCTTCAGCATTTACTTCTAGCATTTTTTTAGCTACATTTATTCCATATATATCTTTTATTGTTTTTAGTAGATTTCCTCTTCCATCTGTGTTTAATATAGTTGTTCCATTGTTTGTTAGTACAAATCTTATATTAGGGTGTGATAAGGCTAGTTTGTTTATGTAGTCTGTAATATTAGCTAGTTCTGTATATAGACTTTTTAGGTGTTTTAGTCTAGCTGGAGTATTATAGAACAAGTCATTTACTTCTATACTTGTTCCTATTCTAGCGTCACTGTTTTCTACACTTATTATTTTTCCGCCTTCTATATGTACTGTTGTTCCAACTTCATTTTTACAAGTTTTTAGTGTTATTTTAGATACACTCGCGATAGAAGCTAATGCTTCACCACGGAACCCTAGTGTTTCTATATGATATAAATCATCTTCTTCTATTATTTTACTTGTAGCGTGTCTTTGAAAGGCTAAAATAGCATCGTCTTTTTCCATACCTATTCCATTATCAGTTACTTTTATTTGTTTTGTTCCTGCTTCTATTAGGTCTATTTTTATTTCATCAGATTCTGCATCTATACTATTTTCTACTAATTCTTTTACTACGCTTGCGCATTTTTCTACTACTTCACCTGCAGCTATTTTATTGGCAAGTAGTTCATCCATTACTCTTATTACTGACATATTAACCATACTTTCTAAATAATTTGTTTATTATTTTGTTTATAATTTGTTTTATAAAACTTGATATAAATGTACATACTGTTATTCCTAGGAATGCTCCTGTTTTTATATCATTTAATAGATATATTCCTAGTCCTATTGAGATAATTAGTCCTAAAGTTCCAAATATATTTCTTGTGTATCCTCTTAGATAATCTATTATAATTCCAATTATTATTAGAATTGTTGCTATTTCAAATAGTTTTGTTAATTTTGTAAAATAAAATATTAGTCCTAATGTAGATGTTACTAGATAAAAATAGAAATATATATTTATTATTGTATTAGCTATATTATCTACTGTTTTTTCGGTTTTTGTTAAAGGAACAATCTTTTTACTTTTAGGATTTATTCTTTTATTACAGTTTGGGCATATTACATTTTTTGTATCTTCAATTGTTTTTATTTCATATTCAAATTCTAAATCACAATATCCACAATATCCAAGTTTCTTCATAATTTCACCAATATAATTATACATTATTTTATATTAATTTACTATATAAACGAAAAAAGTTTAGATTTCTCTAAACTATTGTTGAACTTTTTCAAGTTTATTTTTCATGTCATCAAAATTGTACGAAAGGACATAGAATGAGCAATATCTTTGGATGATTTTATAATTTCTATCTTTTTCATTAAAATGTATGTTATTTTTTTCTTTATATATATAATATATTGATTCTAAAGCAAGTGAATCAGAAATATAGAGTATTGACTCCTTATCTAACATTTTGCAATTATTAAGCATTTCACCATAACTATTAAATTTTGTTATAAGGGTGCATAATTTTATTTCATCACAGCCTTCAGGATTTGCAGGAAGTCTATCAATCAAACCCAAAACATATGCATAGAAATATGCGAAATAATTATTTTCAATTTGCGTCTTTAATTCAGATTCCGAATAAATAGAAATTCTTTCTAATTCATCAAATATAAAACCATCAGTAAAGCTAATCATAAATCTTTTATAAGTATCACTAGATAAAAAATCTTCTGAAATTGAGTTTAATCTTTTTTTTGCTTCGATGCAACAATGAAGTGAAGAAATCATTGTATGTGCTATCTCACTTAAAGGCAGAAGATTAGTGTTTGATTCTAATGGAACAGCATATAAACTAAGATTTTGTAACAATGTATAAAAGTCGTAATCGTGTTGTTTAATGTATTCCATTATATCATGAATTCTTTCCGTATCATTTTTTGATATTGTTGGCAGTTCATCTTTTTTTTCATTTTTTTTAAATTTATCAAATAATCCCATTTTAAATTACCTCATTCTTTTAATGAAAATCGCCATGCATAATTACATTATCGAAATTTTTATTTTCTAAATCTTTAGCGGTAATAAAGAAATTCAATATACCATCCTTCAGTCTTATATTTCGATCATAAGGTGTAATATTATTATATCCATCTAATTGAAATAATAAAAATAGATCTTTCCCATTTGGAATATCCTCTCTCGGATCGAATTGACAAAAGCCGGGATATCCTAATAATTTTGAACCGTTACCCAATTCAAATTTATCTCTTAAATCATTGCGGAAACCATCATAATACTTTTCATCGAATTCAAGTTCATCAAAGCCATATTTTTTTGAACAAATATTCCAAACGCAAGTATCGAAATGGTAATCATCAACACTAATTGCTTCTTGATTTTTCTTAAAAACAATTTTATGTTCACCTTTTACATCAATATTAATTTCCGAATTTAAAGTTGTTTTTACATTTAATTTATTAAATGTCTCTAAATTAAAATTGTCATCAATGTTTTCATGATAAACAACCTTGTATTCCTCGTTTTCCATCCATAGCCAATTATTTTTTACAAAGAATTGTAATATACCCTTTTTTGGTAATCTATCATCATTAAATTGTTCTCTTTCAAAATTGATTTGCGCTAATAAAACAAGATTCTCACCATCACTAGTCCTAGGATATTCTAAATTAGTATTCCAATATGGCATGCCACCTATTTTGCTATCAAAAAAATCACATTTTTCATTTGTAAAACCAATTTTATAGTTATCGATTATTGTTTGTCTTTTTAGTTCTTCTGAAATTTCGTTAATCATAACAATCTCTTCTTGTCTTGTTTTTTCATCAATTACTGGTTCTACTATCCCACCATTTTTCTTATATGCATCATTAATTTTTTGTGCTATTTTGTCGTAATTTTCCCAAGAAAAATCAACACAATAGTAAAACCCGCTATTATTTTTTATACATTGATAGTAATCAGACTCTTCTTTATGCATGCAACCTCTATCATATAAATCATTGTAGTACATTTCTACAAAAGGTATTATTTTTGCTGTTATATCCTGGCCACTAAAATAATAATCCATATTACTGATGAGCTCAACTGGTGTTTTTTTTCTATTTTTTATGTCAATAATTA
This sequence comes from Bacilli bacterium, assembly GCA_918219625.1. The sequence continues at coordinate 3,189 of CAKJXT010000054.1, read as the reverse complement.
ATTGATTTGACGTATCATATGTGTCATTATCGAGAAAATTATTATCTATTAACCACATTGCAAAATATGCGATAGGCATTGATGCATATTTATATATTGTTTCTTTTTCTTCTTGTGTTAACTCACTAATATTTTCTTTATTTTTTAGTTTTAAATATTCCATTGCGGCATCTTCCCATACCCATTCAGACTTATATCTAAAAGAATATTTTTTTTCTTTTGAATCTGATGTTGGAGATGGTTCATATGTCTTATAACCTTTTATAAGGTCTTTAACAAAATATTTAATAATTAAAAACATGCAATATAAAAAAGTAATATTAATTACATAAAATGGTACTGTTTTGATTGATACCTTTTGAGCAATGCACAAAACAGCGGAAATAATTAATACAATACATATATGAGTTAATAATTTTCTTTTTTTAAATTCATCAAATAATTTCATATGATTTTCCCTCCTTTATTATTATGGATTATATTTATTTATTTTTATTTTACTAGTGTCTACTGTAGGTACCTTTTTAATCTTACTATTATCATTATTATCACTTGATCCTGCTAATACACCAATAATAGTTATTATTGCTGCTGCTATAAGCAAACCTATCACTAATTTTTTAGCAGAATTATATGGGTTTTTCTTGTCATTTACTTCATAGTGATTCATAAAGTAGGCAAAGTTTTTTTCTTGATATGTCAAGAATTCATTTTTCATCTTTACTCTAAAGTCTATTCTAAACCCATCATTTGTTTCAATTGTAACAAATCTTACTGAAGGATCTAAACATAAAGAGTTTTTACTAGAACATAATGTTTTAATATCACTTTTAGCAATAAAACTATAAGAATTTGGAACAATTTTCATTTTGTTTATTGCGCCTTGTGTTGTAAAACCATCATATTGAAGTGCGATTAAGCCAACACCATATTCTGTTACATTTATTAAATATCCTGGATAAAAATTATTGTTAGGTTGAACACCTATTACTCTTCCTCCTAAAGCACCAACTACGCCAGTTAATACTGCTGCTTTTGCTACATCTTTTGATGTTAGAGCCTTTTCATATGTTGCATAAAATATACAATTTTCGTTTCCTACACCATTATAACTTTTAAATAATTCATAGGCTCCGCCTATGTCATAAATTTTTTCTATCATATAAAACAACTCCTTAATTAATTTTCTTTATTGTAGCATTTTCTATTATTTTTTTCAATAGTTGTTATCTTGCTTAATTTAAAATAAAAAGAACCAATTATGGTTCTATTCTATTTGGTCCTCTGAAGATAAACATTGTTTCTTTTAGTGAACCTGTTTCTAACATTAACATTGTAAGTCTATCTATTCCTAAAGCAAAGCCACCATGTGGAGGACATCCATATTTAAAGAAGTCCATATAGAATTTGATATCTTCTCCAAGTCCTTTTTCTTCTGCTTGTTTTTTAAGAATATCATATCTATGTTCTCTTTGTGCGCCTGTTGTTATTTCGCAACCTTTCCATATAAGATCATATCCTTGTGGAACTCCATCTTTTCTCATATGGTAGAATGCTCTTTTATTTGCACTAAAGTCTGTTATAAACACGAATTCATGTCCATATTTTTCTTTTATTAGTTGAGAAGCTAATTTTTCTGATTCATTATTCATATCTCCTACATCTTCAAAGTCCATATGGAAGTTATATTTTTCTTCTAGTTCTTTATATAAATCTTCTAGTTTTACTCTTGGGAATGGTTTTGTAGGTACATTTATATCTACATTGAATACTTTTTTAACTTCTTCTCCATATTGCTCTTTTACTTTTGAAAGTCCAGCTATTAATAAGTCTTCTTCAAAATCCATTACATCTTCATATGAGTTAATATATGAAAATTCTATATCGAATGATGTAAATTCTGTTGCATGTCTATATGAGTTTGAGTTTTCTGCTCTAAATGCAGGAGCGATTTCAAATACTTTTTCAAAACCACTAGCTAGTGCCATTTGCTTATAGAATTGTGGTGATTGAGCAAGGTATGCTTTTCTATCAAAGTATTTTAGTTCGAATACTTCTGATCCTGATTCACTTGCTGCTCCTATTAGTTTTGGTGTATGTATTTCAATGAAGTTATTTTTTACTACATAGTCTCTCATTGCGTTTACAAAGCATGTTTGTACTTTAAACATTAATAGATTTTTTTCATTTCTTAAGTCTAAGAATCTATAGTTTAGTCTTGTATCTATATTTGATGATGCTGGATCTTTATAGTTTATTGGTAAGTCTTCTGTACAAGTACTTGTTACTTCAATATTTTCTGGAATTATTTCCATTCCATTTAGTTTAATTTTTTCATTTAACATTAATGTTCCTGTAACTTTAATTGTACTTTCTTCTTTTAGATTATCAATAATTTCTACTAATTCTTTATTTTCTTCATTTTTTTCTATAGTTATTTGTACTTTTCCTGTTGTATCTCTTAGTATTACGAATTGTACGTATTGAAGATTTCTTATTTTATCTACAAATCCATTTACTGTTACTTTTGAATTATTTTCTTTTAATTCGTTAATCTTCATGATGTTCCTCCTCTATGTTTTCATCTAAGAAGTCTATTAGTTCTTCTAAGTTCATTTTATATTCTTCTTTTGTATTATTGTTTTTAATTGTTAGAATATTTGATTTTATTTCTTCTTCTCCAATTATTATTACGTATTTTGCGCCAAGTCTATCTGCTTGTTTGAAGTTTCCTTTTATATTTCTAGACATTCCATCTATCTCACTTGAAAAACCATTCATTCTTAGTATATTTGTTATTTTAATTCCTAATTTTTTTGATTCTTCATCCATTGGAATTATATATGTATCAACACTATCATTATCACTTGGTAGTTTATTTTCATATTCTAGAGCAGTTAATAGTCTTTCTATACCTGTAGCGAATCCTACTCCAGGTGTTGCAGGTCCTCCTAGTGTATTTACTAATCCATCATATCTTCCACCACCGCATAGAACGTTTTGGCTTCCGAATCCTTCTACTTGGGCTTCTATTTCAAATACTGTATGTGTATAGTAGTCTAGTCCTCTTACTAGATTTTCATTTACCTCATAGTCTATTTCCATTGATTCTAGATATTCTTTTACTTTATTAAAATGATTAATACTTGTTTCATTTAAATAGTCACTTATTTTTGGAGCATTTTTCAT
>CAKJXT010000053.1 GCA_918219625.1 Bacilli bacterium | reverse complement strand
TTGATATAGAAATTGTTGAAGATAAAAATATACGTGAAATAGATCAAGGATTACAGTTTCAAAGTGTGAATGCTGGTGAATTTCAAGATGAAGTTAAATATAATAAAGAGTTAAAAAAAGATTATAAGTCAGAAGGACATGATAGCGAGTATATCCCATATTTACAAGGTGAATCTATTGTGGATGTTAGTAGAAGAGTTAGAAGTTTTGATAAAACTTTGAAGGCTTCTATGGAATCTGGTAAATATGATGATATTTTAGTTGTTGCCCATAATACTGTTTTAAAACTTTTATATAAGATGTATACTGGTAAAGATATGGGAAAATTAAATAGTGGTTCTGTAATATCTTTTGAAGGTGAACGAGAAGATAGATTTGAGCCTTCAACTTTTGTACCTAAAGATTATGTTAGTACTGTTTCGTATGATAATTATTTAAAATTATTGAGTTTTCAAAAGGAATTTGACGCTAATAAACAAAGATATAGTGAAATATTTGGTGATAGAAAGCTTAATATGCCTCTTCAAGAAGAATGTATTTTTATTGAAAAATCAGGAGAAACATTAGTTATTCTTCCAGGAAACAATGATAAAAAAGGAATATTCTTTATAGATACTACTTTTGGTCAAGATAATATAACATATGATAAAAAAAGTACTAGTACTTATCACGTTGTAGGTGGTAAAGGTAAGTACTTCTTTAAAAGTGTAGTGTCTGATAAATACACTGTAAAAGATGTTAGCACTATGGATGGCGATAATGTAATTGTCATTCCACCATTTACAGAATTTTATTATGAATCTGATCCATCAGATCCATTAAAACTTATTGAAGTCATGGAGCCTAACTTTAAAGAAGAAAATGTTGTTGTTATTGGACCAACTCCTTTAGCTATTGAAAATAGCAATATAAAACATTAATTGAATATATAATCTCTTTTTATATCAATATTGATATGAAAGGAGATTTTTTTGATATGGCACGTCATAAGGTTGAGATTTGTGGCGTGAATACTGCGAATATTAAGGTTTTAAGTAATGAAGAAATGATTGAACTTTTTAAAAGATATCAATCTGGTGATAAGTTTGCGAAAGATGATTTAATTAATGGTAATTTGAAATTGGTTTTAAGTATTCTTCGTAAGTATAATAATAGAGTTGAGAATATGGATGATTTATTTCAAGTTGGTTGTGTTGGTTTAATTAAGGCAATTGATAATTTTGATTTAAGTCATGGCGTTATGTTTAGTACATATGCGGTTCCGATGATACTAGGTGAAGTTAAACGGTATTTACGTGATAATAATAGTGTTAGGATTGCTCGTAGTATTAAGGATACTGCTTATAAGGCTTTAAAAGCTAAAGAAGAACTTACTAATGATTTAGGAAGAGAACCTAGTGTTTCTGAGATTTCTAAGAAGTTGGAATTACCTGAATATGATGTTGTTAATGCAATGGATTCTATGAGAGATACTGTTAGTATGTTTGAACCAATTTATAATGATGGCGGAGATACTATTTATCTAGCTGATCAATTAAGTGATAATAAGGGTAATTTTTATCCAATTGATTATCATATTGCTTTATCTGATGCTTTAAAGAAGTTAAAGGATAAAGAAAAATATATTTTATTACAGAGGTATATTATTGGTAAGACTCAGATGGAATTATCTGAAGAAATTGGTATTAGTCAAGCTCAAATTTCAAGGTTAGAAAAAAGTGGTTTGGATAATTTGAAAAAAATGATTGATTAGTATATAATTATATTGGTGGTTTTAATGAAAGTACTTTTATATACAGAATTTGAAAATCTAATTCATCAATCAGGATTAGGTAAGGCTGTTAAACATCAAATGAGAGCTCTTGAAGAAAATGGTGTTCCTTATACTAGAAATCCTAAAGATGATTATGATATTATTCATATTAATTGGTATGGACCAAGATCATATCATTTGGCTAAGAAGGCTCATAGAATGGGTAAGAAAGTTGTATATCACGCTCATTCTACTGAAGAAGATTTTAGAAATTCATTTAAGTTTTCTAATACTATTGCGCCTCTTTTTAAGAAGTGGATTTGTAAATGCTACAGATTAGGTGATCATATAGTTACTCCAACAGAATATTCTAAAAAATTATTAGAGGGTTATGGTTTAACTAATATCAGCGCTATTAGTAATGGTCTTGATACAGAATTCTTTCAAAAGGATGAAAAATTAGGTAAAGAGTTTAGAGAAAAGTATGGCTATAAAGATGACGATAAAGTTATTATGGCTATTGGGTTATATTTAGAAAGAAAAGGTATTTTAGATTTTGTAAAATTAGCAGAGATGATGCCTGAGTATAAGTTTATATGGTTTGGTTATACTGATTTAAAGTTAGTTCCTAAAAAGATTAGAAAAGCAGTTACTACTAAACTTCCAAATTTGATATTTGCTGGATATGTTGAACCTATAATGATTAAGAGTGCGATGAGTGGTGCTGATTTATATATATTTCCAACTTTAGAAGAAACTGAGGGTATTCCTATAATGGAGGCATGTAGTTGTCGCCAAAAAGCTATTATTAGAGATATTCCTGTTTTTGATGGTTGGCTAGAAGATGGAGTTAATGTTTATAAAGCTAAAGATTTAATGGATTTTTATAATAAAATTAAAGGTGTTTTAGAAGGAAAACTTCCTGATTTAACTGAAGAGGGTTATAAGGTTGCTTTAACTCGTGATGTTCATAAAGTTGGAAAAGAACTTGTTGAGGTTTATAAAAATGTTTTGGATCTTAAATAGGTTCTTTTTTTTTGTTATTTTAATATCATATTATAGGTGGTTTTATGAGGCTTTCTGATTTACAAAGAAAAGATGTTATTAATATTAATGATGGAAAAAAGATTGGAGTTATTATTGATGTTAATATTTCTAATGAGGGAAATATGACTAGTTTAGTTGTTGATGGTGGGGGATTCTTTTCTAAATTTTCTGGTCATGGTGAATTAGAAATAGGTTGGTCACAAGTTAAAAAAATAGGTGAGGATGTAATACTTGTAACAATTGATAAATTATAGTTTTGTGTTTGAAAATATTGTAAATAATTGTATTTTATTCTATAATGACCTTGAGGTGTTTTGGATGGCAGTGAAAGATTGGGATGAGAGAACAGCTCATTATTATGATGGATTAAATTTTTTAAATAGTTATTCAATGAAACATGATTTGAAAATTTTATTTATTGGCCCATGTGAAAGTTGGGAATATAAAAATAATGATTATCATGTTGATATAATTGATACTGGTTATTATGATAGTGAATTTATTTTTGGAAAATTATCAAATAGTGATATCCCTTATGATTTAATAATTTATTATCCTTATTCATTTGTTCCAACTGATCATAAAGTGTTAGAATTTCTTAAAAAAATGGCTTTTCAAATGTCATCAGAAAGTCATAAAAGAGTTAGCCTTGGTTTTTATGGACAGGTTGAACAAGATGATTTTAATTATGATGATGTTAGATTTTATAGTTATAAATATAATGAAGAGAGTAAAGAATGTGATTTGTTTGTTGATGAGTCTTTTGAAGGTGGATGGTGCAATAGAGCGCAATTTTTTACTGGTGATGTTTTAAAAAAACATTATGAATTAGAAAAGCAAAAAAATGGTTTTTCAAAAAAATTTGGTATTTTACCAAAATAATAAAGAGTTTTTTGAGTTAGAACATATTTACTAAATATGTTTTTTTCTTTATAATTGTATATGGTGATTCTATGAAAAAGGTATTAGGAATTATTGGTGTATTATTAATTTTTTTATTTTTTATTATATATTTTATTTTTAATAAAAAGATGGATTTATATAGTAAAGATTTATTTTATATGGATACATATATTAATGTTAAGTTTTATTGTTCTGATAAGAATAAAGCTAATGATATTATGAATGAGATTGATAATATTTATAGAGAGTATCATGAACTTACTGATAGATATAATAGTTATAATATTAATAATGTTTATTTTATTAATAATAATGATTCTAGTTCTAAAGATATAGTATTAGATAGTAGACTTTATGATTTAATTAAATATTCTTATGATTTTGGTAAAAAAACTGATTTATTTGATATCAATATGGGTGGAGTTATTGATGTATGGAAGAAGTATAGGGATGTTGGTGAAGGTATTCCTAGTATTGATGAATTAAAGAAAGCTAATAAGAAAAATGATATTGTTTTGTTAGGTGATAATAAAATTAAAAATAATCATCCTAATATTGATTTGGGTGGTGTTAGTAAAGGTTATACTACACAAAGAGTTGGAGATTATTTAGAATCCGTTGGTATTAAGTATTATTTAATTAATGCTGGTGGGAATGTTTTAGCTGGTTCTAGTTATAATAAACCTTATTATAAAATTGGTATTCAAAGTCCTGACAAGAATGGTATTAGTTATATATTAAATTCTAGTAATTTAAGTGTTGTTACTAGTGGTGGATATGAAAGAAATTATGAATATGAAGGTGTTTTATACCACCATATAATAAGTCCTAAAACATTATTTCCAACTAATTATATGAAGAGTGTTACTGTAGTTTCTCATGATAGTGGATTATCTGATTTACTTTCTACTACTTTGTTTTTAATGGATGTTGATAGTGGCAAAGAGTTTTTAAAGGAATATGACGCAGAAGCTATGTGGATTTTAAATGATAATAGTATTGTTAAAAGTGAGGGTTTTAGTTCTTATGAACAAGAGTGATATTAAGTTAGTTTTAGTTTTACTTGTTATTTCTATTATAGGTGTCGTTGTATTTAGATTAGTTGGAAAAAGTGGTGGAAGTGCTTTAGTATATCATGATGGTGAATTAATAAAAACTATTGATTTATCTATTGATAATAGATATGTTGTTAATGGTGATAATGGGGACGTTGTTATTGTTGTTAATAATGGTAAGATTAAAGTAGATGAAGAGAATAGTCCTTTGCATTTATGTTCTAAACAAGGTTATATAAGTAATACTTATGAGAGTATTGTTTGTCTTCCTAATAAGATTGTTATTAATATTTCTGGTGACGAGTTGGATGCGGTGGTGAAGTAATGAAAAAATATATGAGACTTGTTATGTTACTTTCTTTTTCTATTGTTCTTAGTATATTAGAAAGTTTCATTCCAATATTCAATGGTTATATTCCTGGTTTAAAGTTAGGTTTAGCTAATATAATTGTTTTAATTGTTTTATATAAGTATGATATGAAAGATGTGTTTTTTGTTTCTATTTTAAGAGTTATTGTTGTTGGTTTAATGAGAACAGGATTATTTAGTATTAATTTTTTCTTTAGTTTATCTGGAGCTTTATTTAGTTGTTGTTTTATGATTTTGTTTAAAAAGACAAAACTTTCTATGATTGGTGTTAGTGTTATTGGATCTATATTTCATAGTATAGGTCAAATATTAATTGCGATTTTATTTTTAAAGAATAATAATATGATTTATTATTTACCATGGTTATTATTATTTTCTATTCCTACAGGTTTGTTTGTTGGATATGTTAGTAAGAAGTTGTTAAGTGAACTGGAAGATAAGATTGATTTTTAGATTTATTTTTTATATAATATTTATATAGAGTAGGAGGATTATATGAAGAAGTTTTTAACATTATGTTTAGTAATGGCAGGATTATTTGTTATTACAGGTTGTGAAAAAGTAGAAGAGAAAGGTTCTTATAAAGAAGGAACTTATTTTGGTTCATATCAATATGAGTCATATGGTGCTCAATATGTTACTACAGCAGTTGTTTATGTTGATAGTAATGGTATGATTAAGTCTGTTTATTTGGATTCAACTTATAACAAGGATGGAGTTAATACTACTAAGAAGACTTTAGGAGATGCTTATGGTATGAAGGAAACTTCTGCTAATATGGGTAATATTCCAGGTGGAGCAGAGTGGTATGAACAAGCTAAGAAGATTGAAGATAAGGTAATTGCTGAGCAAGGGACATCATGGGTTAAATGGTCAGATGACGCTAAAACTAAGTTAGATGTTGATACTATTAGTGGAGTAACAATTTCTTCTGATAGTTATATTAACGCAATTAACAGTGCTTTAAGCAAAGCAAAATAGGTTCTTACGAATCTATTTTTATTTTTTGTTAGAATATTTAATATTGACATTTATAAAATTATAGTGTATAAATTTAAGAGACACAGGAGGCATTTATGACAAAGAATTTAGTTATAGTTGAATCACCTAGTAAGTCTAAGACTATTGAAAAGTATTTAGGTAAAGATTATAAAGTATTATCAAGTAAGGGTCATATTAGAGATTTATCTACTAAGGGTAAATATGGACTTGGTGTTGATATTGAAAATAATTTTAAGCCTGATTATATTGCGATAAAGGGTAAGAAAAAGGATATTGATTCTTTAAAGAAAGAAGTTAAAGCATCTGATCATGTATTTCTTGCTACCGACCCTGATCGTGAAGGAGAGGCTATTAGTTGGCATTTATATGATGCATTAGGTTTAAATGATAAGAATTATGACCGTGTTGTTTTTAATGAAATTACTAAACCTGCAATACTTGAGGCATTTAAGCATCCTAGAAAAATTGATCAAGATTTAGTTAATAGCCAAGAAACTCGTAGAATTCTTGATAGAATTATTGGTTTTAGATTGAGTAATTTAATTCGTTCTAAAACTAGTGGTAGTAGTGCTGGTCGTGTACAAAGCGTTGCTTTAAAATTAATTGTTGAAAAAGAAAGAGAAATTGAAGCTTTTGTTCCTGAAGAGTACTGGAGTATTAAGGCTAATTTTAATAATTTTTCTGCAGATTTAGATACTTTTAATCATAAAGAGTTTAAGATTAATAATAAAGCAGAAGCTGATAAAGTGTTAGGTTCTTTATCTAATGAGTTTGTTGTTGAGTCTGTTGATATGAAGGATAAGGCTAAGAATAGTAAGTTTCCTTTTATTACAAGTACTTTACAACAAGAGGCTTCTACTAAGTTAGGCTTCAACGCTAAAAAGACTATGAGTGTTGCTCAAAAGTTATATGAAGGTATTGCTTTAGAAGATGAAACAGTCGGTCTTATAAGTTATATGCGTACTGATTCTATTAGATTTTCTGATGAGTTTATTAAGGCTACTTATAAATATATTGAAGATGAGTATGGTCATGATTATGTTGGTTTTGTTAAACAAAGTAAGAAGACTGAGAATGTTCAAGATGCGCATGAGGCAATTAGACCTACTAGTATTTATAGAACTCCTCTTTCTGTTAAAAAGTTTTTAAGTAATGATGAGTATAAGTTATATAAATTAATTTATAGTAGGGCTTTAGCTAGTTTAATGGCTCCTGCTAAGACATTGAATACTACAGTTATACTTGATAATAATAATTATCAATTTAAAGTAAATGGTCAAATTATTACTTTTGATGGTTATTTAAAGGTATATGGTGAGTATGAAGATACTAAGGATCA
>CAKJXT010000052.1 GCA_918219625.1 Bacilli bacterium | reverse complement strand
TTTATTCATCCTATTAGTCATAAGGAAGTATGTATTACTTGTAACTCTGATTTTGATATATTATAAAAAGATACGTTTGTATCTTTTTTAGTTTAATAAATATGTTCCTACAGTTAAGTATGTTGCGTATAAGCACCATATTAAGTAAGGAATTAATAAATATGCAGATAGTTTGTATTTTTGTATGAATAAAGTTATTAGTGTGTATATTGATATACATAGTGCGATTATCCATATTATTGCAGTAAATCTTAGTTTTAGTGTAAAGAATATTATTGTCCATGTAAAGTTTAAGAATAGTTGTAAGTAGTATGTTATTTCTTCTACAATATTTGTTTCTGTATTTTTTTTGTATAAATAGTATGATATTCCAATTAGTATATAGAGTATTGTCCATACAATTGGGAATACTATACCTGGTGGAGATAGTGGAGGTTTATTTAAATTTGTATAATCTATACTATTATTTGTTATTAATCCTGATATAATTCCTAAAATTAATGGAAATGTAAGATAAAAAATGTTTTTTATATATTTCATATTAATCCTTTCTAATAAAGTTTATTTGTTTTTTTCTTTTTTATTCATATTTACATTATATTGTCAAACTTATATATATTTTTTAAAATATATAAGTTTTATCTATTAAATTTTTTATTTTTTGTTATAATTATAATAGGGGCTATTGTAAGGGTGATATTATGAGAGATAATTTTGTTAAATTAATGGATTTTATTTTTGGAAAGTACATGTATACTATTATGAAAAATAATGACAAAGTACTTTATTTTGAAGTGGTTAATAATAAGTATGTACAACCAATTTCCAGTTTTAATTTATATGATAATGAGGGGAAGTCTTTAACAAGCGTTAATGAGCATTTCTTTATGAATCAATTAGTTAATAGAATTAATGTTGCTTGTAAGAAGGGAATTTTTATAAGTGATCAAGAGATTATTACTTTTTTAAGTAAAATTAAAGCTTGTTGTGGGGATTCTGAATTAAAGAAATTGTTTAAAGGCACTTACATGAATGAAATTAATGAATTTAATTTTGAAGATAATAAACGTAATATTGTAAGATATTTAGATAAATTTAAGTTTGATACATTTGTTGATTATAATAATGTTTCTGTTTTTAATGGTAGTTTAGAAAAAAATTCAGATGAGGTTTCAACAGAACCAAATATTGATATTTTGCCAGTTGAAACTATGGATATTCAAAATAATGTTGTTCAAGATAGTATAGAAAATGTTGTTCAGAATGCGGACATTAATAATTCTGATGATATGGAAGTTGTAGATATTGTTGATGAATCAGCAAATAATAATGAAATTTCTAATGTTCAGCAAACTGATGCAAATTCAGTTGGTCTTGATTTTATGAATATTCCTGTTGATAATTCGACTGGCGATGTTGTTAGCTCAAGTGATTATTTTTCTAATAGTCAAACTGTTCAAAATAATGAACAAGCTCAACCAGTTGAAAATAATGTTCAATCAGATTTAACCGCTCCGCTTGATTTTAATTCTTTATATTCAAATAATTCTTCTGCACAAGAGATTGCTAAAACTGAAGTTCAGGATGTTCAACAAGAAGTACAACCACAGGAAGTTATTCAACCTGTTCAAGAGCAGTCTACTGAGCAGATTCAAGAAAATCCTGCATTGAAACCTGCAACATCTTCGGTTGATTTAACTGCACCTCTTGATTTTAATTCTTTATATTCAAACAATTCTTCTGCACAAGAGATTGCTAAAACTGAAGTTCAGGATGTTCAACAAGCAGTACAACCACAGGAAGTTGTTCAAACTGTTCGAGAACAATCTACTGAACAAATTCAAGAAAATCCTGCATTGAAACCTGCAACATCTTCGGTTGATTTGACTGCGCCACTTGATTTTAATTCTTTATATTCAAATAACGAGAGTGAGCCTATACAGGATGTTTCTCAAGAAAATAATGATCAAAGTAATATTCAAATGATACCAAATTCTGATTTTTCTGCTCCTACTTTTGATGACGTCAATAATCAAAATGAGTTTGTTAATAGTGTCAATATAAATAATCAAAATGAAATTGTTAATAATGAACAAATTGTTGAGGATAACTCATTTCATAATGATGGCTTTTCTTTAGCTGAACCACTTGTTGAGAATGCTGTTGATTCTAATTTAAATAATAATAATGTTATGTATAGCGAGCAAGTATCAGCTCCTAGTTATATAAATGAGGTTAAGAGTAGAATTGAGGATAATGCTTTTAATACTGAGCTTGGAGTTATGGATCCTAATGTTACTGAATCAGATTTAGAAAAAACAGTTGTTGTTGATAGGGTTAATATGCCTCCGCTTGAAAGTTTATCTGATGAGAAACCAAAAAGGGAAAAAGGAAAGAAATCATTTGGAGTTATTATTTTTATAATTGTTTTACTTCTTGCGTTGGCTGGATTTGCTTATTTTCTTTATAATTATATTTTCTAAGAAGAATATTTTTTCTTCTTTTTTTCCATATTAGTAAAGGTGATTGTATGAGGAAGATTTTTATTATTTTTGTGTTATTTTTTGTTACTTCTTGTGGTAATAAGAATAATAAGATTTATATGGAAGACTTGAGTACTAAGAATATTGATTCTATTAAAGAATATTGTAATAATGTTGGTATTTCTGTTACGTTCGAAGAAGAGTATAGTGAATTAGCTAAAGGTTCTTTTATAAGTCAAAGTGTAACTCCTGGTGAAGAGATTAGCGATGTTGTTGTTAAGATTTCTAAGGGAGTAGACCCTTCTGTTTATCCAGAAAAACATGTTGATGAACTTGGTAGGGTTCCTATTATGATGTATCATGGTATTCACAATGTTGATTCTAAGTATGTTGGAGGTAATGTTGATAAAGATGGTTATCAAAGAACTGCTAGTGCTTTTAGAAGTGATTTAGATTTTTATTATTCTAAAGGATATAGAATGGTAAGGCTTAATGATTATATTAATGGTATTATTGATGTACCACTTGGGTATAGTCCTATTGTTTTAACTTTTGATGATGGACTTGAAAATAATATTAAAGTAATTGGTCTTGATGATAATGGTGATATTATAATTGATCCTAATTCTGCTGTTGGCATATTGGAAGAATATAAGGGTAAATATCCTGATTTTAATGTTACTGCTACATTTTTTGTAAATGGAGGGTTATTTAATCAAGAAGAGTATAATGAAGAAATATTAAATTGGTTAATTGATAATGGATATGACATTGGAAATCATAGTTATAATCATGCTGATTTTTCTAAAATTGATAATAATAAATCTATTTATGAAATTGGAAGTATTTATAAATTATTAGATTCTCTTATTGGTGATAAGTATGTCAATATAGTTGCTTTACCTTTTGGGTCGCCTTATAAAAAGAGTCATAGTAATTTTCCTTTTATAATGAGTGGAAATTATGATGGATTTGATTATAATACTGTATCTGCATTGAGAGTTGGTTGGGAGGCAGATTATTCACCATTTTCAAATGATTTTGATAAAAGTTTTTTAAAGAGAATTCGAGCATATGATAATAATGGGGTTGATTTTGATATTGAGATGAATTTTAAATTATTAGAGTCTAATAGGTATATTTCAGATGGTGATAAGAATAAGATTGTTTTTCCTAAAGCTCAAATTGATAAATTTAATAATTTTAATTTAGAGTATATTAGTTATTGATTATTTTATTATTTTATTATATAATAGCGTTATTAGAAATGTTGAACTTGAGGAGTAGAAGATATTTTATTTATAGAGAGTTAGTGTTTGGTGAAAACTAATAATAGAATTCTTTGAAGGTAGCAAGGGAGTTTAATTTCTGAATTTAGTAAGAAATTACGTATTTCTGCGTTAAAGATTAGAGTGCATAGTAAATCTATGAATTAAGGTGGTACCGCGAATATTCGTCCTTAAGTTCATGGATTTTTTTGTTTAGAGAGGGTGATTTTATGTTAGATAAGAAGTATGATCATATTTCTGTTGAAGAAGGAAAATATGAAAATTGGAATAAGAAAGGATATTTTAATAGTGGTGATTTAAGTAAAAAACCATATTGTGTTGTTATACCTCCACCTAATGTAACTGGTAAATTACATTTAGGTCATGCTTGGAATACAACAATTCAAGATATTATGGTTCGTTATAAAAGAATGGATGGTTTTGATGTTTTATGGCTTCCTGGTATGGATCATGCCGCTATTGCGACAGAGGCTAA